>JBIKMB010000093.1:0-20392 GCA_044359485.1 Pirellulaceae bacterium
CCCTGCTCGATCTCTTGGCTTTCTGGGATGATGACAAACTGTTTCCTGCCCGTGATCGGAGCACTGCGGCACCCAACCAGCGACAGGGCTGTACAAGCCACCAGCAATGTCAATATAAAACTTCGGTATCCACTTCGCGGATAGGACAAAGTGAATTCGGAAATTCGCTCGGCAGGCAAGAGAGATTCGGTGGCCGACATAGTTGGGACGCGATGTAAGGGTGTTGTACATGCAGAGTCTAGCTTGGGGATTAATGAAAACGTCGCTTCGGATCAATAGCGAAAATAAAACCAAGCGAGAGGAAGTGACGTGGTCTGAAAAAAGCAGGTGCCGTTTGCCTGTCAGACTCTTACTTCATTAGCCACAACAATCCAGCTTTGCCTGCCATCAACGCAACTGATAGCAAAGCGGGGGAGGCATAGAAAAGAGGGCGAGAAAAGGCGTAGCGACCTGTTCGCCGAATCCAAAAGGTGTCACATTGATGTGATGGCTTGGTGGTGATTTTCTTGTTTGTTTTCCATATCTCGAGAAATAAAGTTGGGTGCTCGGGAACGCAACGGACTGGTTTGGGGAGAGTGAGATGACCGTCGATCGAAAATTTGGTTTAGCTCCAGGCGGCTTCGAGAGCATTGAGAAGTTTGTGGAGAAGTATCGCGTTCTATGTGAGCCGGATCAGGTATTTTGGTGCGATGGTTCTGAGGAAGAGAAGCAATTTTTACTGAAACGGGCAGTAGCGAGTGGGGTTTTGGAGCCCTTGAATCAGGAGATTCTGCCTGGTTGTTATTACCATCGTTCTAACCCCAACGATGTGGCGCGCGTGGAGCAGTGCACCTACATTTGTTCGCCGAGTCGCGAGGATGCGGGACCGACCAACAATTGGGCTCCGCCTCGCGACATGTACGAGAAGCTGCATGGACTTCTTCGATCCAGCATGCGGGGCCGGACGATGTATGTGATCCCATTTTTAATGGGCCCTCCCGGATCGCCGCTGCGGATGGTGGGGGTCGAGTTGACCGACTCGATCTATGTGGTGCTGAACATGCGCATCATGAGTCGAATGGGGCGGACCGCGCTGGAGCAATTGACGGGGAAAGGGGATTTTAATCGCGGTGTGCATTGCACCTTAAACCTCGACCCCGCGCATCGCTATATCTGCCATTTCCCGCAAGATAACGCCATTATCTCCGTCGGAAGTGGCTACGGCGGAAATGTGTTGCTCGGCAAAAAATGCTTGTCCTTGAGAATTGGCTCAGCGATTGGACGACAACAAGGCTGGCTAGCCGAACATATGCTTCTTTTGTCGGTTGAATCTCCGACCGGAGACAAGACCTATGTGGCGGCAGCCTTTCCGAGCGCCTGTGGTAAGACGAACTTTTCCATGATGATACCTCCGGCTTCCTTCGAGGGGTGGAAGGTTAAGACGATCGGCGATGATATTGCCTGGATGAGGCCCGGGAGAGATGGTCGTTTGTGGGCCATCAACCCTGAGGCTGGCTATTTCGGTGTCGCTCCAGGGACAAATTTTGCGACCAATCCCAATGCGATGCGTTCGATTCAGAGCGATACGATCTATACCAATGTGGCTGTCACTCCCAATGGTGATGTATGGTGGGAGGGAAAAGATGGACCGATACCCGAAAACCTAACCGATTGGCGTGGCAATCCCTGGACTCCGGAATCTTTGGACAAAGCCGCGCATCCCAATAGCCGGTTTACGGCTCCAATGCAGAATAATCCTGCATTGGCCGAAGAAGTAAATCATCCCGAAGGAGTTCCTGTCAGTGCGATTATATTTGGTGGCAGGCGTGCAACAACGATGCCACTGGTTTTTCAATCGTTTAACTGGATCCATGGTGTTTATTTGGGGGCAACCATGGCCAGCGAAACGACGGCGGCCGCAGCGGGTGAACTCGGCAAAGTTCGTCGCGATCCAATGGCCATGCTCCCGTTCTGCGGCTATCACATGGGGGATTATTTTAATCATTGGCTCAATATTCGCAGGGAATTGCTTGATCCACCCCGCATTTTTCACGTGAACTGGTTCCGCAAAGGTAAAGATGGAAGGTTTCTGTGGCCAGGTTATGGCGAAAACTTTCGAGTCTTGAAGTGGGTCATCGACCGTTGCCGCGGGAGAGCGCCGGCACGCGAAACTGCGATCGGCTGGATGCCAAGATTCAATGAGTTCGATTGGCAAGGTCTACCCTTTGCCAAAACTCAATGGGATGAACTAATGCACTACGATGCTGCGGAATGGCGCAGAGAATTGCTTTGGCAAGAGGAGTTCCTACTGACTGTCCATGATCGTCTACCAAAAGAGCTAATCTTCCAGAGAGAGCTGCTGATTTCGCGGCTTTAACGCAATCGGACGAAATTGTCCGTGCCCGCTCGGGAAACGAATGTGGAAAAAATGTCAGAAAAATGGAACATCCAGATTGTAATTTTGCGTCAGGACGCATTTAATGTTCCCGCTAACGAGATATTTAGCTGCGCGTACGGATGAAGCGCAACGGCAGGGAATGTATCTCGATGGAAGCCCTCCGGGGTTCACTGATTGCTGAAGCTTCAGCCGGGAGGGCGATGCATCGCCGCATTGCGATGCTCAATGTTTCTCTATTAGGAACAGGTTTGTATGAGCTTCGTTGCCTCCGAGGATGGCACGCAACAGAATTCTGAGTCCGAACCTCCTGGTACTAAGACAAAACGCACCAAGACTCGGTCCGCTACAGAAAAAACAGTTCAACTTATTCAAGCTAGAGTTGACGTATCGGAACGATCCGCCAAGCGAGTGGTGAATCGTTCTTCGGTTGTCGAATTAGCTCCTACCCATCCTGCTGCTCAGGAAATCAACCGCATCGATCGAGTTGGCTTACCGACTCTATCGACGGTCCCAGCTTCGGTGGAAAGCACCGTCGCGGAAGTTCAGGTCCCGCTGTTTGCGACCTCTCGAAATCAGTCCAATCCGAGAACCAAAGCGTTTAGGAAATGCTTTTTTCCCGACGCTACCGATCGGGAATGGAACGATTGGCGTTGGCAAGCTCGCAATCGTATTCGCAAGCTGGATCAATTCGAATCGATGCTCAAGTTAAGCGATTGTGAGAGGGAAGGAATCCAAAAGGGAGGTTCTATGCTCCCGGTCGGCATCACCCCCTATTACATGAGCTTGCTCGATTCGGACGACTCCGAACAAGCATTGCGAAAAACAGTAGTCCCTCGCGCGGACGAGTTTCTGAGAACTCGCGGAGAAGCGGACGATCCACTCGGCGAGGATGGCCACAGCCCGGTCCCCGGATTGGTACATCGATACCCCGATCGAGTCCTGTTGCTGGCATTAGATTTTTGTTCAACCTATTGCCGATACTGCACTCGCTCGCGTGTTGTCGGTCATGGTGAAATCCTACCTAATGAGAAACGCCTGGAAGCTGCCTTTGAGTATCTTCGCCAGAACACGCAAATACGTGATGTTCTGATCTCTGGCGGTGACCCGTTGGCATTGGCGGAGGATAAGCTCGACTGGATCTTGAGCCGGTTGCGAGCAATTCCACACATTGAGTTCGTTCGCATCGGAACGAAGATGCCGGCTGTTCTTCCGCAACGCATCACTCCTGAACTGACGCGTGTGTTGAAGAAGTACCATCCGCTCTGGATGAGTGTACACTTTTTACATCCCGATGAATGCACTCCGGAATCGAACAAGGCTTGTTCGAAACTCGCGGATGCCGGTATCCCGCTCGGCTCTCAAACCGTTTTGCTCAAGGGAGTGAACGACAGCGTGGAGACGATGAAGCAATTGATTCATCGACTGCTCATGATGCGTGTTCGTCCGTACTATCTTTATCAGTGTGATCCTATTTCGGGCTCTGCCCACTTTAGGACGTCCGTTGCCAAGGGTTTAGAAATCATCGAAGGTTTGCGTGGCCATACAACAGGGTATGCTGTCCCAACCTACGTGATCGACGCCCCGGGCGGCGGCGGTAAAATTCCATTGCAACCAAACTATTTGGTGGGTCGCGATGGAGATTGGGTAGTGCTGCGAAACTTTGAAGGCCAAGAGTTCCGTTACCCTGATCCGCAGTGATTCTCTCACTGATCCAAACAAACTTTCTGCTTACCTGAGACCGGCCCTGACTGTTAGTCTCAGGTAGCAGTTGTTTTTCGTGGCAAATTTAGGCAAACCAAGGTGCCCCAGCCCCTATGAGCAATGGCCGCGGTTGGCGGTTTTCGGAAAAATTTTGATTTTCATACACCTACGTTTTTTCACGAAACTACATCTTGAATCAGTGAAGCAAACGCATGAGTCAGCCAGAATTTATCTGTGTTCGTTGCAGTAAACATCAGGAAACCTGTTGCCAGACATCCGAAGTCTATGTCACTCTCGGCGATGTGCGGCGCATCAAAGAACATACTGCGAAAGAGGATTTTTTCGAGGATCGTTTACCTTGCGATCCCGTTTACACCCGTCACGATGACGATCCGCTCTGGTATGAGACCGCGATGCAACCAGATGGCAAACGCCGAGTGCTAAGGCGTCAGGAGAACGGAGATTGCACGTTCCTCGGTTCTGCCGGTTGCGTGCTTCCGCTGGAGACTCGGCCCCTGCTGTGCCGACTTTATCCTTTTGATTTTAACCAGACGGGCATCAAAACTTACTTGGCCAACGGTTGCCCCATGGAATTGCTCCAAAATGGCGAATCCTTAGTACTCGCCCTCGACATGAACAAAAAAGATGCCGAACGCTGGCACCAGATGCTCTATCAAGAAATTCTCGAAGAACCCCATTACCAAGCCAAACAATCGGCTACACTTACGTCTGAAACGTAGATACGCTGGCTGGGTAACGTAGGGGAAGCGATGAAGATCGGTTTAACATACGACCTGAGAAATGTCTTTTTAGCTTTGGGCTATTCCGAAGAAGAGACGGCGGAATTCGATCGGGAAGACACCATCGATTCGATTGAAAAGGCTGTCCAAGAGAATGGACATTTTGTTCAACGTATTGGACATGCGCAGGAACTCATTCAGCGACTAGCTCAGGGGGATCGCTGGGATTTGGTTTTTAATATTTGTGAAGGCTTGCACGGCATCGCCCGCGAAGCGCAAGTCCCCGCGATTTTGGATGTATACCGAATCCCTTACACGTTTTCCGATCCGCTCGTCATGTCCGTGAGCTTGCACAAAGGAATGACGAAAGCGATTCTGCAGTCGCGGGGTATTCCAACTTCCCCCTACGCGGAGGTTCATCGGATCGCTGACTGTGCATCGATCGATTTGGGCTTACCAATGTTTGTGAAGCCCATTGCGGAAGGAACCGGTAAAGGCGTCACTCCCAAATCGAAAATCACTTTTCGGGACGAGTTCGCTCCTCGCTGCGAAGAACTCTTGAATCGGTATCGGCAACCCGTGTTGGTCGAACCCTTTCTCCCCGGACGAGAATTTACGGTCGGGATCATTGGAACGGGAGATGACGCTAAAGTTCTCGGAACGCTTGAGATTATTCTCAATTCTAAAGCGGAGCCTGAAGTTTATTCGTATGCCAACAAGGAAAACTGCGAAGAACTTGTCGCCTATCCGTTGGTCTTGCCTACGGATCCGATCGTTTATCAAGCGGAGTGTATCGCATTGGATGCTTGGAGAGCATTGGGCTGCCGAGATGCGGGGCGCGTGGATTTGCGTTGCGATACCGATGGACAGCCTTTGGTGCTGGAACTCAATCCGCTGGCAGGCTTACATCCTTTTCATTCCGATCTTCCGATGCTCGCCAACGCATTGAGTATGCCCTATCGCCACTTGATTGGACAGATCATCGACTCAGCTGCCAAACGTATTGTTACCGTTTAGCAAAGGATCGCATCCCTGAAAAACAACCTCAATTGGCGGCTCTCTTACCATTCTATTTTTACATCGTTTTGGGGAAAATTGAATTTGTTCCTTAGCCGTCAAGTCTTCGCGGCGAACAAGCTATCGATTGAACACTCCATCTGCTTGCCAGTTCAAGCATCGAACTATGAAATAACTGCAATACCCAAGAACAACTGTAACCTGATGATTGTATGGCTCCACTATTTTGAGACAAACAGAGCACTGCACTCGCTATCTCGCATTCCTGGTAGAGCAACAGGAGATAGCGATGGATTTAAGACAAGAGCGATTAAGCGAAGGGGTTGCGGATGAAATTGCTGATGGTCACTCAAGCAGGCGCTGCAGATGGCGACATCGCCGAACAAGATACGCTCATTCAAGCGGACATGATTCGCACGGCGCTCAATGATTTGGGGCATTCTTGCGAACGCGTGGAAGCATCGCTCAATCTACAAACGCTCTATGAAACATTGCAGGCACATCGCGATCATGTGGTATTCAATCTTGTCGAATCGCTCGGTGGTCGCGATTGTTTGATGCATTTGGCCGCAGATTTGTATGAGTCGCTGGGAATTCCTTATACGGGCGCACGAGCTCATACGATCAAACGGACCAATCAAAAGGGAAACGCCAAAAAAGAACTTCTTGCCGCTGGCTTACCAACAGCACCATGGCTTGAGTGCGATTTGACCGGCAGCGTGACTGTATTCGGAGCGATTCATTCAGGGAGATACATTCTGAAGGCGGCGACCGAACATGCTTCGATTGGCATGAGCGATGATTCCGTGATACATATTGAGTCGCAAGAGGAGCTTACTTTTCGCTTGCAAGAGTTTTCAGGCGAATTGAAGTTACCATGCATGGCAGAGCTTTATATCGATGGGCGCGAATTCAATTTATCGATGTTGGACGCTAGGCCATCTTGTCAGCGGGGGGCGATCGATGAAAAGTATTGTTGTGAAGTTTTCCCGCCCGCCGAAATCGACTTCACAGGCTTGCCCCCAAACAAACCGCGAATTGTGGGCTACAATGCGAAGTGGGTCGAAGACTCGATCGAATACAATGCCACCCCGCGCACGTTTCAGTTTTCGTCCAACGACGCAGATTTATTGAATCAGTTAATCGACATCTCGAAACGCACCTGGAAGCTATTCGGTGGCACCGGCTACGCCCGGCTCGATTTCCGAGTTTCCAGTGATGGTTCACCTTACATTCTTGAATTCAATGCGAATCCGTGCATCACAACTTATGGTGGCTTTATGGCTGCGGCCGAGCAAGCCGGCCTGAGTTACAATGCTGCCATCGAACGAATCATCCATGCAGCCTGCTAGAGCAATAGTTCACACAGTATTTTTGGTTGAGACTAAGCGGACTTAGGTTCGATAGTATCTAGCCTGCAACCATGATGTCTCTCACTTGATGGGCTTCAATTCCATCGACACCTGAAACATGCCCAATTTGATCGGGCAAGATGAACTTCAATTTTCCATGCTGAACTTTCTTATCTTTTTGCATCGTCGACCAAAACAGATCAAAGGGAATTTCAGGGGTATCAATCGGTAACTCGAAAGCTCGCAGCAACGCAGTCTGTCGTTCCACCACCTTTGGGCCGATTCTACCGAGAGAACAAGCTAATCGTGCAGCCAGCGTCATACCGATGGCGACCGCTTCCCCATGAAGATAACTTCCATAACCACTCAATGACTCAATGGCATGTCCAAAGGTATGTCCATAATTGAGAATCGCTCTTAACCCAGTCGTCTCACGTTCATCGGCCGCCACGACCGAAGCTTTCAATTCACAACAACGAGCTACGATATGTGCTAGCGCATCGAGCGAACGCGATCGAATTGCTCCCACATTGGCCTCTAACCATTCAAAAAAAGCAGCGTCCAGAATCATCCCATATTTAACAACTTCGGCGAGACCCGCGTTGAATTCACGACTTGGTAAAGTATCGATAGTATCAAAATCGATCAGCACCAGCGAAGGTTGCCAAAAAGCTCCGACCATATTTTTGGCTCGGCTTAAATTGATACCCGTCTTCCCACCAACGCTGCTATCGACCTGGGACAGGAGAGTCGTTGGAACTTGAACCAGTCGCAACCCTCGCGCGAAACTTGCAGCCGCAAATCCGGCTAAATCGCCCACGACACCTCCACCGATGGCGACCACGACCGAACCGCGATCGCAATTCTCAGTCGACATAAATTCCCATAACTGATCCAATTGCGCGACCGATTTACTCTTCTCTCCTGAAGGCACAACGTAGTAGGAAATACGGAGTGGGAATGAATCGTCGGCTTGAACCAAGGCTGCTTGGATTTTGTCGCCGAAGTTCTGCGCGACAATTTCATCCACGACGACCAGCACATGCGATAATCGTTTCATTGCATTGTGCAAATGAAGGCGAAGATCGACCAACAATCCACGACCGAGAAGAATTGGATAAGAACGTTCGGCCAACGAAACGGTAATTGACCTTAAAATCTCACGCTGCGTCATGAACCATCCCATCTTGCAATGTCAATTCGATCGGCTCGAATAGAAAGCCAGCCCAAGGATCGACGAATTTATCCATGCTTAAATCGATATCGGATCCTATTCTACTCAAAAACCAAGGAATCAGCGATGGAGATTGTTTCACGCGACCAAGTTGCTTCATTCATTACCAAAGATGGATCGGAAATTCGTGAGCTTTTAGCCTATCGCAATTCGGCGATACGGAAACAGAGTTTGGCGGAGGCTTTTGTACCCGCCGGCACGACAACACAATTTCATAAACATCCGGTGACCGAGGAGATCTATTTCATTTTGGAAGGATCAGGGGACGTTCGCCTGGAAGATTCCTGGCAGCCCGTAAAACCGGGTGACTCCATCCCCATCCCACCAGGGATACCTCATCAAATTCGCGCGCATCATGCTCGAGGCTTAAGATTTCTCTGCTGTTGTGTTCCAGCTTACGAACACGCTGATACCGTAATTCTGGCAGATGATTAAAGCGAACTTATGACGGTCATCCGTTCTCCCTTGGGGCTCAATCAAACTGAACACGACCTTTATCCGCCACCTCCCATCCCGCTCCATCGCTGGCGTTCTCGACAGAAGACCGTTCACTCTGATGATTCACCGACTAACGTTTCTCGGCGTGCTTCATAAAAGGGAACTGCCCCAGTGACGCAAAACATCACTGAGGCAGTGCAGATAATCTTCTGGGTGGATTTTCGATAAGCTATTTTTGGCAGGATTGGGTTGGTTAGTAGCGGAAGACGGCGACTCCGAGAGGGGTTTGATAGTACCGATGAATGTAGGGACTAACGTAGGCGGGCGACGACAATTGATAAAAAGGGGAAGCGTTGACGGCTGGTCGCAAGGTATCGTAACCGATCCAACGATGGTACTCGATGCGAGCCAATCGATTTTGCATCTCAACCTGAGCCCGATATTGCCTGAAGGTCATGGGCTTTTGGGGAGACTCTGCAGTTTGATACTGGGAATCACTGGTAGTCACTTTAAGACCAGCATTCGCTGGTTTAGTCTCAGTGGCTTGTGGGTTGCCGTCTTGTTGGGCAACAGCAACTTGAGCTAAGCACAACAGGGCAAAGCAAATGATGAGCGGTAACGCAAAACGTTTTTGCATCATGGTACCTCCGGAATGAAATATCCGTACGTGGACTGTAGAAGCGGAGAAATCCTTAGCGGCTTACATCCGTAGGAAACCGCGACAAACCGACCGGGAGTGAATGAGCAGCAGCTTGGCTCGAGTCGGGGTCCACCATGACCATCTGTCAGAGGTAAGTTTCGACCAAGACAATCGAAACTCGACACAATAGATTTTCTTTTTTTTCGATCGGCATCCACAAAGAGCGCAAGAGAGCGATCAACGAAAGATTGTCATTCGTAACAAGAAGGCCGTTTTCCTCGGTTTGGTCTTCGCATGCGTTAAATTTTATCAGGGGTCAATTGACTGACAATTGATTAAGTCACCGAGATACTTCGCAAATGCTTTAGCAGATAATCGCGATTACCAGGCACAGCCAATACAACTAGACTTCCCTGCACATCAGCCGCCGCACAACTCCAACCACCCGTATTTGTGTTCAACGGAGTCAATTGCGTTCCGAAACCTTGTTCGACTGATGTCTTGGAGAGTTCCAGCAAAAGGATTTGTTTGCCATCATGATTGCGGAATGCATAAACATGAATTCGCGATAAACTTCCATGAGGAGTAATATCGGCAACACCGAGCGGTTGTATTTGCACAACTTGATTCAGGATACCTCGCAGTGAAGCTGGAATTTGAGTGGATCCATTCCAGGCAATCGGCTCATTTTCGATCCGTTCGATATATCGCGCGAGTAAAACATCCAGTTGAGTGCTGGACGAGGCGGGCCACAAACTAAATACTAAACCTGCAAGAATGGCCAGCGAAGTTGCCAAAATCCATCCCTGGCTGAAGCGACGTCGAGAGGAAGTAGCAGGGGTTTGCGTCCCTTCGATGGCGGTATGCATATCGCTTGCCAAACGCACACGGCCTTCCCATTCCATCGGTGGGCTGGTCGCGGCCTCCAAGCGTCGCCCAACCATTTGGGCATCCCCAAACTTGCCAGCCTCCCCAAACTTCTCAGCATCCACAAGCTTTTCGGTCTTATTGAGCAGTACTAGCAGCAGATCTTCCTTCGCTCCGACTGGAACTTCAACCGCTGCGAGAGCCTTTCGAATTTCATCATCTAGATCTTGCTCATGTGTCATGATTCGAATATCTCCCGCCTTCATTTATTCTTGACAGTCTCTAGGGGTTCGGCAGTTTTCAAAAGTGCATCGCGCAACATTTCCTTGCTGCGCGACAACCGACTCATGACCGTCCCCATAGGAATCTCAAGTTCATCAGCGATTTGCTGATAGCTTTTTGCTTCAAAGAAATACATCATGACCATGATCCGAGCCAAAGGACTCAACTGATTCAAGGCATGGTGGACCCAATCATCTCGTTCTAACTTTGTCTCAAATGATTCAAGTTGGCACGCCGGTTCCGCAATTTGCGACTGGAGTGCTCCGTTTTTTTGCGAAGTCTCACGCAGAGACTGCCAGTACAACCTTCGAGCCGTGGTTGCAAGCCAAGATTGAGCCGATTCGAGAGAACGAATTTGCTCCAAATGCTTTACCACAGCGACGAAAACTTGCTGGCATAAATCCTCTGCGTCGCTCCGGCGCCCGCAAAGTCGGTAGCAGTATGCAAAAGTGCGATCGTAGTGTTGATCGACAAAAACGCATAAGTCACCCCGACTTGAAATCGAAAGTGCTTCTTGCGAGGACTCTTTATCCAGCGACTCAAGTTTCAAACCATATTCCTTGCCGGAAGGATGCAGATTGAAATCTTCCATTGAATCAACCTCGGCCCATCTCCCATCTCGGAAATGAACACACCACAAAAAGAGAGTGAAGCGGCAGACCTTTTATTCCTAGCTCCCCCCATTTTACAAGAACTTTAAGTCGTAGAGTGTACCAACCCATCCCTCCACCACCCATCTGACGGGTGATTTTTAAAAAAACTTCTATTCATGGAATATCCAAGGGGGAAAAGGACTCTATATTCATGAGTAGAGAACGAATAGCATCAAATGTTGCTGAGCGTTTTTTACGTTCTTAGATTTCGCCTGAGTTTAGCCGCTTCCCGCGAGCGGATTCATTGGGTTCGCGAAAAGAACTTTTGTTTCGCGATATATTTTTGGTTCAACGATGTAGAGTAAGGAAGAAGAAATGAAGAAATTGCTTGGATTGTTGGTTGTTTGTGGATTGGGGCTTTCCATTGGTTGCGAGCCAGCCAAGCCACCAGCTCCTAAGACCACAACGCCACCGGCTGCCCCAGCCGCTCCTGCTGCTGACGCTCCAGCCGCTCCTGCTGCTGACGCTCCAGCCGCTCCTGCTGCTGACGCCCCAGCTGCTCCTGCTGCTGACGCCCCAGCCGCTCCTGCTGCTGACGCCCCAGCCGCTCCTGCTGCTGACGCCCCAGCCGCTCCTGCTGCTGACGCTCCAGCCGCTCCTGCTGCTGACGCCCCAGCTGCTCCTGCTGCTGACGCTCCAGCTGCTCCTGCTGCTGGCGGTTCGAACTAATTTGGGTGCAGTTAGGCCCGTGAGAAGAATGACATAGATCAGCGTTAGCGGAATCCATTGGAAAAACCGTGAGTCTACGTTGATTTTGGTTTAGGAACGCGTGAGGGGGATTTTTTGGATCCTCCTCCGCGTTTTTTTTTGTTCTTTGCAGTGCTCGCATTTTCCTCGACAATTTCTTCACCAATCCGTTCTTTCCAACGCAGGATTTGATCGCGAAGTTGAGCCGCTTTTTCAAATTCAAGCGCCTCTGCCGCTTCGAGCATGTCTTCTTCCAGACTCTTGATGAGTGCTTCGGTGATCAATGTTCCCTGCTTCTTGGGCAGTACTGCTTCGGTGGCGCTCTTGCGAGCTGCAGACACCGCTTGGATGCTGTCGCGAATTGCCTTCTTGACCGTCGAGGGTGTGATATTGTGTTCTTGATTGTATTTTTCTTGCAGCGAGCGACGGCGACGCGTTTCGTCGATCGCCATTTGCATCGAATCGGTCATGGTATCAGCATAAAGTATCACTTTGGCCCGAACGTTTCGAGCGGCTCGACCGATAGTTTGGATTAACGAGGTACCGCTGCGGAGAAAACCTTCTTTATCCGCATCCAAAATGGCAACGAGAGACACTTCAGGTAAATCCAACCCCTCTCTCAAGAGGTTTACCCCCACCAAACAATCGAATTTTCCTAAACGGAGTCCTTGCAATAATTCGACTCTCTCGAATGCATCTAACTCACTATGCAGCCAACGACAGCGAACATCCTGCTCTACCAAATAAGACGCCAAATCTTCGGCTAGGCGTTTGGTTAACGCGGTGACCAAAACACGATCTCCATCGGCAACGCGTTTGCGAATTTCTTCGAGCAAATGCTGTACTTGTCCCTTGGCAGGTACCACTTCTACGACAGGATCGAGCAAACCGGTTGGCCGAATAATTTGTTCGACAACCTCACCACCACATTTTTCCAATTCATAGTCTGAAGGGGTCGCTGAGACAAAAATAGTTCGCGATGTTTTCCCTTCCCATTCCTCAAATTTTAGAGGGCGATTGTCCAAAGCGCTGGGGAGCCTAAAACCGTGATTGACCAATGTTTCCTTGCGACTCCTATCGCCTGAATACATGGCCCGCACCTGCGGAATCGTTACGTGGGACTCATCGATAATGAGCAGAAAATCTTTTGGAAAAAAATCGTACAGTGTATCGGGCGTCGCGCCGGGTGGCTTTCCTGATAAGGGGCGGCTGTAATTTTCGATACCGGGACAATGTCCGACTTGCATCAGCATTTCCAGATCGAAACGTGTTCGCGCATTGAGTCGTTGAGCTTCCAGCAACTTACCTTCGCTCTTAAATTTTTCGAGTTGCTCGTCCAGTTCCATTTTTATTTCTTGGACGGCTCGCCCAATTCGATCTTCGGGCATCACGAAATGTTTGGCCGGAAAGATGTAGGCCTCTTGCATATGGCGAACAACTTCACCGGATGTCGGGTTGATGATCGATATCTGCTCGACCTCATCCCCCCACAATTCAATGCGATAGGCGAATTCCTCGTAGGCTGGCCATACCTCGACACTATCTCCACGCACTCGAATCTTACCTCGTTCAAAGGCAACGTCATTTCGTTGATATTGAATATCGACCAAGCGGAGCAGCATTTGGTCCCGATCAATGATTTTTCCTACGCGAATCGGCACGACCATTTTGCGATAGTCATCAGGTGAACCCAATCCGTAAATGCTCGAAACACTGGCTACAATAATGACATCGCGGCGACTCACCAACGCACTGGTGCTGGCCAAACGCAGCCGGTCGATTTCTTCATTGATCGAGGCATCTTTCTCGATATAAACATCCCGTTGAGGAATGTAGGCTTCGGGCTGATAGTAATCGTAATAGCTCACAAAATAGTGAACGGCATTATTGGGGAAAAAATCTCGAAACTCAGCGTACAGTTGGGCTGCAAGCGTTTTGTTGTGGCTCAAAATGAGAGTCGGTTTCTGCAAGCGTTCGATAACGTTCGCCATAGTGAACGTTTTCCCCGAGCCAGTCACCCCCATCAGCGTCTGAAATCGCCTCTCCTGGTTCAGTCCTTGTACCAACTGCTCGATTGCCTTGGGCTGGTCCCCCGCCGGTGCGAATTGGCTGGAAATCTGAAACAATTCCTTTGAATACTCGAACGTCATCCTGCTATTTCCTGGTCTCGGAATCCTATACTCACCTCAAAGAACTCGCCCGGGGGCAACTCCTCGATTCTACCCGCCTGCGGTTGGAGTATAACGATAATCCAGCTGCAGAATTCGGGTTTTCTACCGCTTTGCCAGTCCCATTTGGGTGCTGATTTGGGGTATTATAGAGTTCTCGGGCCAGGAATGGCGGGAAAACCCCAAACGGGCTGTGGCTCGAATATTTTTTTGAATTTTGAGAGGGTGCAGTATTTCGAGCGAATCCGTCTTTGGCGAAGCCGTTTTCTTAGCACCCTAGTGAACATGGAAAGGACTACCGTGAATCGTCGAATCAGGAGTCAAAGCTACCTTTTGGGCTGTTTCCTCTGTTTTTTAATGGTGGGCCTTTCTGGTCTGGCAGCCGATCCTTTTCGGCTGGAGCTTCTCGATGGGAAAACTTTTGAAGGCACACTAGTAACCTTGAGTGCCGAAAAAGTGGAGTTATCCACACTCGAAGGTCCGCAAGCTTTCCCGGCGGCACAAATACGCTCGCTCAAGCGATTAGCCAACGCTGAATTGAACGCACCGAATTCGGAGACCGCTGCTTATAACCTACAGTTGCGCGATGGCACACTTCTTCGCCCGAATTCCATAGAGCTCTCAGGGAAAACGGCACGGATCCAATTGGGCAAAGTAGATCAAAAAATTTCGGCAGCCGAAATTCAATGGCTTCGCTTTCGCAATACGGTTGCTGCAAACGAATCGGCCTGGGAAGAGATTATTACCACCGAATCCAAGTCCGATCGATTGGTTGTTCTCAGAGCGGGCGATACGCTGGATACCGTAGAAGGTTTGGTGTTAGCAATGGATGCCAACGAGGTCCGGTTTAATTTCGATGGCGATGAGATCAAAGCACCTCGAAACAAATTGCTGGGAATCACCTTTTTCACATCTGCCAAGAAGTCGTATACTCCGGCAAAAATTAAGGTGACCACTCGATCGCAAGATATCTTTGCCGCATTGGCCATCGAGAGTATTCGGGAGAACGAGACCGATTTGCTTAAGATCGTAACGTCGGCAGATATCGCTTTTCAACTTCCTTTAGAAATGATTCAGCAACTCGATTTCTCAGCAGGCAACCTGCAACTTCTCGCAGAACTTTCGCCCCTTCAAACAGCTACCGAGATCGAATCGGATTATCCAGGCGATCTGGCTATCGCTGACAAACTTTTTGCCCCCCACGCAGACCATTATGGACGAACTGCGACGGACAATGATCTTCCAAAAACCGACTTGGTTTTTCAAGGAGCGGGTTCTATTGAGTATCGAGTTCCAGAGGGGATGGGGCGATTTCAAGCCGTCATCACCGGCAGCCCCAAGGCTCAATGGAAAGGTTGGACAGTGATCACGGTTCAACAAGAAGATGAGGTACTTTTTCAGCAAAGCCTACGGCCTGAGATCGATCGCTTACCCATCGATGTCACAGTCGTACCCAAACGGCGAATAACTTTGAAAGTAAAAGCAGAAAATCCACGACAAGCGGAAGATTCAATTTGGTGGCTACAACCGAGGTTTGTTAAATGAACTTTGGCAAATATTTTTCTCTCGGACTTCGGTCGCTCATTGGCGCGTTAGTTCTATTGCTTAAGGCGGAAATCGACGGCTACGGCCAAGAGCCAGAAAAATTGGTCGATCCAACACTCGAAGCCTCTGTAGAAGCGATCGAGAGCAGTCGGATTGCGGCGATGGAAAAAGCAATTCGCCCCACCGTCGCAGTCTTTGGCAATGGAGGAGAAGGTGGTGGCAGCGGCGTCGTGATCAGCCCCGATGGTTATGCGCTGACCAATTTCCACGTAACGAGTCCCTTTGGAACAAACATGCGCTGCGGCATGTCGGATGGAAAGATTTATCCAGCGGTGCTCGTTGGAGTTGATGCAACAGGAGATTTAGCTGTCATAAAACTTTTGGGTCGCGAGGACTTTCCAGTCGCAACCTTGGGCGACAGCCGGAAACTACAAGTGGGACAATGGTGTTTCGCCGTCGGAAATCCATTTCTTCTAGCCACCAATCTGCAGCCCAGTGTATCCTACGGAATCATCAGCGGAATCGAAAGGTATCAATATCCTGCGGGTACCATTCTCGAGTATGCCGATTGTATCCAAACCGATGCCGCGATTAATCCCGGCAATTCGGGAGGCCCTTTATTCAATCGCGATGGGGAGCTAATCGGCATTAACGGCCGAGCTTCCTTTGAGAAAAGAGGTCGCGTGAACGTTGGGGTTGGTTATGCAATTTCGATCAACCAAGTCAAGAACTTCATTGGCGCTCTTCGCAGCGGCAGATATGTCGATCACGCAACCCTCGGTGCCACAGTCTCAACCGACGACACCGGCCGCGTACGTATTTCTAATATTCTTAACCGTAGTGATGCCTATCGAAGAGGACTTCGCTACGGAGACGAAATCATGGAAGTCGCCGGCCGATCCATCCGCACCACCAATGAATTAAAAAATGTGCTGGGTACCCTTCCGAGTCACTGGCGTGTCAAAATCAAATATCGAAATAGTGAAGGTCCGGCCGAAACGCTTGTTCGCCTAGATGCTGTTCATTCCAACGAGGAATTGTTGCAATTGGTTCAAGGAGGATTGCCCGGAATGGGACCTCAACCCAAAGATCCCAAAGATAAAGATCCAAACGACAAAGACCAACAGCCTAAACCAGCGCCGGAAGAACAACCCAGACCTGATGCTGACCCCTCTGATAATGGCTCCTCCGATTTAAGTCCCAAGGCTTCTAGCGAATGGAAAAAATGGTTCATTGAGAAAGATGGCTTTGCCAACTACTTTTTCAATCAATATGAACGAGAAAAAGCACTCTTAAAATATCGAGAGCTTCTTGGGACACTCGATCCAAACGCTACGTGGAAACTGAGCGGTAAATGGGTAGGGGACGACCGATCGGTTGATTTCTTGCTCAATGAAAACAAGATCGAGTTCGTCAAAGGAGGTGTGACGCAATCGATCGATCCCAAACAAGGCGTTTCAAAAATCATCTCGAAGCGCTCGATCGATGGGTTACCACTCGTGTTGGGATTGTGGCGTGAATTGATTCTTGGCGTCGGCAATGCCAAAGGGAAATTGATTGACAGTTCGATTTACCTGGGAACAATGCCCATGCTAGGCAATGCACCGTTTCACCATGTGCTGGAAATCCAAATCAGCGACACACGCATGTGGGCCTACTTTCACCCGGATGATTATCAACTCACCGCTATTGAATTGTTCGGAGACGAAGGGGATGATCCGGTAGAAGTTTATTTCGATCGACCTACGAAATTTCAATCGATCGTCCTGCCAAGTCGAATGAAACTACAGTACGGTGTCGAACCGACCGCAGTTTTTCTACTCGAAAATGTAGACCTCTCTGTTACCAACGTTCGGGAAGAAAAGACAGAGGAGAGCGGCTCATGAATCACACCATTCGCACCTTACTACATTGCCTACTATTCGCAAGCTATCTTGCGACCTTCTGCCTCGTAGTCGCAGCGGCCGACACGGAATCGAAACCTTCCAGTTGGTTGAATACCGTGCGTAATGTCCAAGAAAAAGTGGTCAAAATTTATGGGGCTGGAGGTGTTGCCGGTTTAGAATCTTATCAATCCGGAATTCTCATCTCGCCCGATGGACACATACTCACCGTGTGGAGCACCGTATTGGATGCAGATGTTGTGACCGTCGTTTCCACACAAGGGCAACGATTCGAAGCAAAATTGCTCGGCATGGATCCACGATTGGAAATCGCCATCCTAAAAGCTGAAGCCTCCGAACTACCCCACTTCTCGCTTAAGGATTTGCCCAAGCCCGAAATTGGAAGTCGAGTTCTCGCCGTTACAAACCTATTTGGAATCGCAACTGGCAATGAAGCCCCGAGCGTACAGAAGGGAAATTTATTGGCTCTGTCGGATCTGAAGGAACGCCGTGGACGTTCGAGCGTTATCTATCAAGGCTCGATCTATGTCGTAGACGCGATGACCAATAATCCCGGCGCGGCGGGTGGGGCATTAACGGATTGGGAAGGTCGACTGATCGGCCTGGTCGGAAAGGAACTGCGCGATCCTCTTTCCAATTTCTGGCTCAATTATGCGATACCGATCTCTGAACTACAGCCCTCCATCGCCGCGTTGATTGAAGGAAAAGCGATGGCGCCTCAATCGGAAATGCCGCTGGTCGAAAATCCGCATGATCTACTCGACCTAGGTATTATCCTGGTTCCAGATGCCTTACCAAAAACCCCAGCCTACATCGATCGCATTCTACCCAACTCACCAGCCGCCAAAGCAGGACTGCTGGTCGACGATTTGATCATCATGGTAGGTAATCAACGTATTGATGGTCAAAGTCGCTTGAGAACGTTCTTGAAAACACTCGACAAGTCGGACGCCGTGGATTTCATGATTCAACGGGGCTCGGATCTTCTACCCATCAAGTTGCGTCAGGAATAATCGTTGTGACTCCTTCAGCTCGTGTTTATGTTGCATTCCTATGCTTGAGCTTATCGATTGCGGCTTCACTCCCAGCTCAGTCGAGCGGAGAAATTCCGCAGGCGGCGATCGATAAAGCAGCTTTGGCAGCAGCCGACTCGGTAGTTCAAATTGAAACCGTTGGTAGCTTAGATCAGGCTGGACAACAACTCTCAAATTCTGGCCCAACAACCGGAACAGTGCTGAGCGAAGAGGGCTGGATCATCGCCAGCAGTTTTAATTTTGACCCCTTGCCTGCAGCGATTGTGGTTCGCACCAAAGATGGTAATCGCCAGACAGCGAAATTGATCGCTCGCGACCGAAACCGCGAATTGGTACTGCTCAAGACCGAGGCCAGTTCGCTCCTGCGCGGAATCGAACCGGCTGATATCGCGAATTTGAAAGTTGGACAAACCGCGATTGCTCTGGGTAAGGTATTCGATCCAGCCCGCCCCAGCGTATCGATCGGTATTGTTAGCGCAAAAGGTAGAATCTGGGGTAAAGCAGTACAGACCGACGCGCGAATATCGCCGACTAATTACGGTGGACCCTTGATCGATCTGCAGGGACGCTGTATCGGTATCCTGGCTCCCATTAATCCTGGCGATGGCTCTCCCGAAGATGGCACACAGTGGTACGATTCGGGAATCGGTTTCGCAGCAACCATCGATCAAGTTCTTCGAGGTCTCGACGCATTGAAGGCAGGTACGGACATCGTGCCTGGACGATTAGGAGTCACGCTATCGACCCAAGATGACTATTCCGGTCCAGTCTTTGTCGCAGGAGCAGCTGCCAGCTCGCCTGCCGCTGACATAGGACTTAAACGAGGCGATCGCATTTTGGAAATCAACGGTGCACCGATTGAATTACTCTCCCATTTGAAACTTCAACTCGGCTCGCTCAATGCGGGCGATATTGCGCGAATCAAAATTCAACGCGGCACGGAAGTCCTCGATCTCTCAGCTAGTTTGGTCGATAAAATTCCACCATATCGTTTGCCCTATCTTGGGATTGTTCCAGCATTCGATGCCAAGGATCAAGTGATCATTCAACAAGTTCTGGATAATAGCCCCGCCTCGAAGATCGGTTTGATAGCCGGTGATCGTATTGTTGAATTCAATGGAACACCCGTTACAACAACGCGCGATCTGACAGAAGTTCTACAAACCCAAGCGATCGATAAACCGGTGACAATTCGAACGCAGCGAGGCACTGAACCCATCGGTCAACCCACGACGCTGCAATTGGAAGCTTGGCCCACAGATCCGATCATATCTCTGAAAGAAGACGAAAAACGGGAGGGGGCCGTCGCACAAAATCCCGCCGGCACCGGTGTGATCGATCTTCCCCTGGGAGACGTCAAAAATAAATGCTTTGCCTTTGTCCCTCCAACCTACCAAGCAGATGTTCCACACGGTCTATTAATGATCATTCCGGAGGCAGGAGAAATCGACCAGCGGATGCTGCTGGATCAATGGGAACCTCTCTGTCGCAGCCATCGCTGGATCTTTGTGGTCCTTTCATCCGCAGATGCCAAAGCTTGGACACGCGAGGAAGTGGAATTGATCGGCCGCACACTCACGCTGATTCAAACCAATTATTCGATCGATCCCCACCGCGTCACTGCGGTCGGTATCCGCTCGGCCGCTCCACTAGCCATTGTGGCTGCATTCGGGCAACGCACTAAATTTAATGGAATGCTCATATTAGGGGGTGAATTTCCCGCACGCGCTAATCCCCCCGCCGCTCAACCTTT
>JBIKMB010000094.1:0-20374 GCA_044359485.1 Pirellulaceae bacterium
TTTGATATTGTGATAACGGCCGGCAGTCGGGATGTTCATTTTGGCGACACCAAGGAGGGATCTTTTGGCTTGCGTGTGGCGGAATCGATGAAGGTCGATGCAAAGCAGAAGCCTGGAGGGACGATCGTCAATAGCGAAGGGGACATCAATGGTGCGGCATGGGGTAAGCCCGCACGGTGGGTAGATTATCATGGGCTAGTTCAAGACAAACACGTTGGTGTTGCCATATTGGTTCGTCCCGATTCCCTGCGTTATCCAGGGAGATGGCATGTGAGAACCTATGGATTGTTTGCTGCCAATCCTTTTGGCGAGCATCATTTTGTGGGGAGCGACAAGAAGACGGGTGGTTACACTTTGCCTGCCGGTAAATCTTTTGAATTGCATTATCGCGTGATCTTTCATTCCGGGGACGAGAAGGAAGGTAAGATCGACGAGCGCTGGAATGCTTACACAAAGAAATAGTCACGATTCTCTTTCATCCAACCCGCAGTCTACTCATTTTGGGGATTATGGGTATTGCGGTGGTACGGAGTGGAGTGAGGTGTTGGATCATTGGACGAGTTTTGAATTTATTTACGTTGAATAAATGGCGGAGTGTTTAACCAAAGATTAACCATCCAGGTGATTGTTTGGTTGAATCAATATCTTGACGAGGACACGGCGAACCGTACGATAAAATCATGGTTTTTGCGTTGAGGTAGAAGCAGGAAGTGTGACGCGGATGACATGGTTTTATCGATCGCTTACGGGAATGGAGTACGGTCCAGTGACTCCGCTGGAGTTGTTGGATTTGATTCGCAACGGGACGGTACTTCGTGATACACCGTTGAAGAAGGACGATTCGCAGTGGGTGATGGCTCAGGATGTGAATGGGTTATTTGCCAGCGCGGCGAAGCCTTCGATTGCGTATTTTTGTCCTGGGTGCGGGAAGGAGATTTCCAAGCCCCCAAGTCGCTGCTCGAAGTGTGATGTGCATGTGGATCGGGCGAACCAGAAGTTGGTGCATCACGATCTTGAGGCGATCGATCGAAAGGCTCGTAAAGCGATGGAGCGAGTCAGCGTACCGGCCAAGGAATTGCGGAAAACGGATCGGGATCGCGCTGGTCGCCGCGATGAAGTTGTGAGCCAGAAGTCGACTATACGGGACTTGGGGGAGATGCCTTCAAGTAAAATGGATTCCCGCGGTGAGCGAAGTGGCAAATGGTTATCTTGGTTGCGTGGCAAACGCTAACCGAACCACTGGGCCGCTGGCGCGGCGCAGGATGGACAGCGATAGAAGCTTCCACGCAGGTACCAATGGTGCGAGAGAGCCGCAGCTAACGCAGTCGGTTTAGCGGCTTTCTAACTTGATTGGGAGCACGACCTTTTCTTTTTCGCGGAGCACAGAAACCTCAGTCGGTTCACCGACTGGCAGCTGCTCTACGATTTCACCAAGTTCGGTGTTGGTACGAATTGGATAGGCTCCAATCTGCACGATAATATCACCCACCTTGATACCAGCTTTCGCAGCAGGACGATTAGGCGTTACTTGGATCACATAGGCCCCGCCCCGAGGAGGCAATTTTAATGATGACGCCACATTCTGCGGAATGCGATCTGTCCTTACACCCAACAACGCTCTACGCACCGCCCCGTGGCTGACCAATTCACTTGTCACCCAACGAACACGATTGGATGGAATCGCAAAGCCCACGCCTTGGAAACCGCCATTGCGCGTCGCAATTGCGGTGTTGATGCCGACCACTTCGCCTGCCAAATTTACCAGAGGTCCACCAGAATTTCCTGGATTGATCGAGGCATCCGTTTGGATCAATTGGCCGCGTATCATTCCCTCCAACATCCGCCCTTTCCCACTGATAATCCCAGCACTCACCGTCGAATCCAAACTGAAGGGACTGCCAATCGCTAATACCCAATCACCTACCCCCAATTCGTCCGAATTTCCCAGCGGTGTAAAAGGAAACGGATCTTCACTCTTGATCCGCAGAGTCGCCAAATCGCTGTCGCGATCCTTACGGATATCTTCCGCAACAATCTCGCGGCCATCGTAAAGGCGAACCAACACGCGCTTCGCCTCGGCAACCACATGATTGTTCGTAAAAATCAATCCGGAAGCATCAACGATCACGCCCGAACCAACTGAATCGTAAATACTAGGATCTCCCTCGTCCGCAAACCCTAAAGCTTGCTGCGTCGGATCGATATCCTTCGTCTGACCCAAAATGGTTACAACCGAAGGCAGCACTTTCTCCGACGCGGTACGAAACGCAACGCTCAAGTCCTGTGCATGAGCAATCGGTGGCTTATCCATAAGCTGTAAAAGTGGTTTTCGATCCTGCTTCTCCGCATTTCCAACAGCGCTCCCCTGATCGGGAGCGGCAGTCGTTGTACTTGTCTGAGTTGCTGGCGCGGCGACCTCAGTCGGTTTGGTTGCCACATCCAAAGGAGGCGGCGGTTCGACGGCAGGCGGATTGGTATTTAGCTCCTGTGCATGCAGTCGCGGATCACCCTGCCCGACCGGACTCGAAACCAGCAACGCCGGAATCATCAAGGCTCGTAAAATCGTTTTTAACCACGATTGTGAGTCTGTAGTAGAGTAAGAACCGCTCACCGTCGCTCCTCCGAAGTGCAATCTAAATGGATTTAAAGGCTAAACCGTTGCTTGAACTGTAGGGTTCGATTCTATAGGGATGACTTAGTTCCGTTCTCTCTCAATCAACCGAATGTAGCCGCCGCCGCGTCACCAGCGACCACTCCCCTGCACTATTCTAGCTTACCTGAAAGTGCAGTCTGATTAGAACTTCGATCGGTTCAAACTGTGCACAAATCAACAAAAAAAGCTGGTTGACTTACGGCAACCAGCTTTAATAGCGAAACAATGGGGCCGCGGAGAGGTTATTTCTTGCGAATCAGCATCGGGCCGGCGTATGCGGCATCGTCGCCGAGTTCCTCTTCGATGCGTAGCAATTGATTGTATTTTGCCATGCGATCACTGCGGCTTGCTGAACCCGTCTTGATCTGACCTGTTGACAGACCGACCGCCAGATCGGCAATCGTCGAATCTTCGGTCTCTCCACTGCGATGGCTCGAAATGCTCGTATAGCCATTTCGCAGAGCTAGTTGAATCGCCGAAACGGTTTCCGTGAGCGATCCAATTTGGTTGACTTTGATCAAGATGCTGTTCGCAATCCCTTCATTAATACCCCGCTGCAATCGCTCGGTATTGGTGACAAACAAATCGTCACCAACCAACTGAATTCGGTGGCCGACCTTTTCTGTCAGCAGTTTCCAGCTCTCCCAATCATCTTCGGAGCAGCCATCTTCAATCGAACAAATTGGATACTTGTCGACCCACTTCACTAGAAAATCGACCATTTCTGGGCCAGAAAGCGCCTTGCCGTCAATGGTGTATTTCTTTGTCGCAGAATCATAAAACTCCGTTGCTGCAACATCGAGCGCGATAAAAATCTGTTTGCCCGCCTCGTAACCTGCCGCGCTGATCGCTTCCATGATCAAGTCGAGTGCTTCCTGGTTGCTGCCCAAGTCAGGGGCGAATCCACCTTCGTCACCCACTGCCGTATTCAACTTTCGGCTGTGCAAAACTTTCTTGAGGTTATGAAAAATCTCCACGCCCGCACGCAGCGCGTCAGAGAATCGCTCAAAGCCCAAAGGCATAACCATGAATTCCTGGACGTCAACCGAGTTGTCGGCATGCTGACCGCCGTTCACAATGTTCATCATAGGCGCTGGTAGAATGTGCGCTCCGCAACCGCCCAAATAGCGATAAAGGGGTTGCTGCGTAAAATTCGCCGCTGCTCGTGCAACCGCTAGAGATGCCCCCAAAATCGCGTTGGCACCTAAGTTCTTTTTATTGGGAGTACCATCGGTCTCGCAAAGCACTCGGTCCACGGTACGCTGATCCAAAGCGTCCATGCCGATGATCGCTTCAGCGATGGGACCATTGACGTTTTCAACAGCCTTTGAAACACCCTTGCCAAGAAAAACTTTTTTATCGCCGTCTCTCAATTCCCAAGCTTCGTGAGCACCGGTGCTAGCCCCACTCGGCACCGCCGCTCTACCAAACGAGCCATCCGAAAGCTCAACATCGACTTCGACCGTTGGGTTGCCACGGCTATCAAGAATCTGACGGCCATGAATATATTCAATGAAGCTCATACTGTTCCACATTCCTGCTCTAGGTTGGTTCGATACAATACCGCGGAAACGATACCGCTAAAATGACACGCTGCCTATTTTGCTGAATCAACCTCGAAGTGCCTAGCCCCGATCATCGATGAACTTGCATCGCTGCTTTCGGATGTCGCTCTCCATACCCCTGATTAGAAAGAAAATTCTCATGTTCACCGGACTGATCGAAGCACTCGGAACCATCGAAAAGCTCATCGCAGAGCCGCCAAGCCTACGTTTAGTCGTCCGCTCCCCTCTTTTTCAACAAACCGCGGAGACAGGGAAGTTTGGGGGAAGCAGTGAGTCCATCGCTATCGGAGATAGTATTGCCATCAATGGCTGTTGCTTGACCGCAGTAGCACTGAACGGAGATTTAGTGGATTTCCAAGCAGGAGAAGAAACCCTGAGAAAAACAAATCTTGGTTTGCTCCGCGAAGGTTCGGTTGTCAATCTTGAAAGATCGCTACGCGTTGGGGATCGCATGGGTGGACATTTTGTCACTGGTCACATCGATGGCGCAGGAAAAATTCGAAAAATTGAACAGCAGGGTGAGTGGGCCTATTACTATTTTGATGTCCCGCAACATCTAATCGCCCACTTGGCCAGCAAGGGTTCCATCGCTGTCGATGGCATCAGTCTGACCGTCGTCGATGTGGATCAAGACGGTTTTTCGGTAGCTCTCATTCCCCATACACTCCAAGCTACGACACTCGGTAGCCGAAAAGTGGGCGATTCGATCAACCTCGAAACCGATATCCTAGCCAAATATGTAGCCAGACAACTTGAATCGCGTTAGAAACAGACTATCGCAGTACCATTGATTGCATCCCGACCCTTTTAACGATCCAGTTCCTTGTATCCTAAGTCCCTTCCAGCGGAACCTTAAATGTTGCATTTAAGGCTTACTGCGTTTCATCGAGTTTTGCATGTCCAGTCCGCGTCAAACGTTAAGCTATCTACAAGACAAATTTCGTCGCGCCGGCTTACTGCCTCAGATACGATTCGGTCAGAATTTTTTGATCGACTTGAATCTTATCGATCTCATTATGCGGACCGCAGATCTAACGGCCAAGGATGTGGTTTTAGAAGTCGGGACCGGAATGGGATCACTTACAACTAGAATGGCTCTTTTCGCGGGCTCAGTGATAACCGTTGAAATCGATCCGATGCTGGCCAAACTAGCCCAACAAGAGCTAGCACCCTTCGGCAACGTTACCATGTTGCAACGAGATGCTTTGCGAAACAAAAATAACTTGCATGATGATGTGCTGCAGGCGGTGCGCGACAAAATGCGCGATGTACCGGGCTGTCGCTTCAAACTCGTTGCCAACCTCCCATACAATGTGGCCACTCCGATTATCTCAAATTTACTTCTGACCGAACCCCTCGTCGACAAAATGGTCGTGACTATTCAAAAGGAATTGGCTGAACGCATCGCGGCCAAGCCAAAAACGAAAGACTACAGCGCATTGAGTATTTGGATTCAAAGTCAGTGCGATGTAGAAATCGTACGCACGATGCCGCCAGACGTCTTCTGGCCTCGGCCCAAAGTCGATTCGGCTATCCTTTCGATCACACCCAATGCACTTTTGCGCTCGAGAATCGCAGATCTCGAGTATTTTCATGAAACGGTGCGTGCACTATTTTTCCATCGGCGAAAATTCTTGCGAGGAGTCGTTATCAGTGCGATGAAAGATAAACTCAGCAAAGAAAAAGTCGATCAAATTTTGGCTGAGGCAAAACTCGAAGGAAATTCACGCGCCGAAGAATTACCGATTGAGCAGATCATCGATCTCACGGAACGTTTGAGAATGGCTGAAGCGGCTGAGAATGCGAAACTAGACTCTTGAAAAAGGTAGTCATTTACATGTCCATGAACGCTGCTTGGTGTGTGGGATTACGCATCTATACCTGGGCTGCCACCGTCCTCAAGTCGTTGGCAGTGATCCTGATAATAACCAGCCTGATGCCAGTGGTTTCTGCTGAGGAGAAGCGTCCGAACATTGTGCTGTTGTTCGCAGATGATTTAGGGCGATACGCAAGTTGCTATTCAAAAATCGATGGATCAGGGACGCTGAACGATGTCGTGCAAACACCCCATATCGATGAAATCGCAAGACATGGTGTGATCTTTCGAAACGCCTTCGTGAACGCTCCTTCTTGCACTCCCTGTCGTACTTCACTCTGTTCCGGTCAACCGTTTTGGCGAGGTGGATCGGCGTCGATATTGCAGGGAGCACGTTGGAATCATGAACTTCCCGCTTTCCCGCTTATGTTGCGAGACGCTGGATATCACATCGGCAAGGCCTATAAAGTTTGGAGCCCCGGCAATCCTGCCGATGCACCGATCGGTGGCCATCAATTCGCGTACCAGAAACGGGGAGGACGAATCAATCAGTTCTCTGAACAAGTGACTCAACTGGTTCAAAATGGTAGCACTATCGAAAAAGCTCGCACTGAATTGTTGATGGAAGTGAGAGGTAATTTTGAAGACTTTTTGAATGCTCGCAGCGAGGCAGCCCCTTTCTTCTTTTGGTATGGACCGACGAATGTGCATCGGGCGTGGAAAAAAGGCTCGGGCAAGGCCTTGTGGGGTATCGATCCCGATCAACTTCAAGGAAAAGTGCCCCCATTTCTGCCCGACGTACCAGAGATACGCGAAGACCTGGCAGACTATTTGGGCGAAGTCCAAGCGTTTGATGCAGCCATTGGAACGATCGTCGAAGTGCTGCGTGAACGACAGTTACTCGATAACACCATTTTGGTCGTCAGCGGCGATCATGGAGCACCCGGTTTCACCCATGGCAAATGCAACCTTTACGACTTTGGGTGCCAGGTACCCCTCGTGATACAGCCTACCGCGGGTCAACGCAAAAAGGGAGAGAACCAGGGCATGGTCGTCGATGATTTGGTAAGCCTTGTCGATCTAGCCCCAACCGTGCTCGAACTGGCGAGTATTCCACCGCATCCATCGATGACCGGGCGAAGTTTAGTGCGACAAATAACGGATGGAAAGAGTGGCTTGATCGATCCGCAGCGAACAGCTGTGACTATGGGGCGAGAGCGACACGTTGCCGATGTGCAGGGTGATTTTTCACACTATCCACAGCGAGCCATCCGAACTCATGACTACCTCTACATCATCAATTTCTCTCCTGAAAAATGGCCATTAGGTAGACCGAAATTTGAAGATAAAAAGGAAACAGGTCCAACGACTGAGGCCTCCGAGCCATCTCTCGAAGCTTTGACGAACAACACATTTGTTGCATTCGGGGATATGGACGCCAGTCCCACAAAAGCTTGGCTGGTAACAAATAGAAACCATCCAGAGATCCGTCCATTTTACGAGCGAGCTTTTGCGAAAAGGCCAGCGGAAGAACTTTATGATTTGAAGAAAGATAAGCATCAAACGAACAACGTGGCCAGCGATAAGGCCTATGCAGAAATTAAGGCTCGACTGCGGCAGCAATTGTTTGAAGATCTTATCGCAACCAAAGATCCACGCGTTGTTGGCGGTGGATGGTACTTCGATCATGCTCCGATGTCCCAGGCACCTGCGGCAGTAAACTTTTCTCTACATCGTCCAACTCAATTTGAAATTGTGCAACGCGATGGCAGCGGTCATGCGGAAGTGCTATTGCAAGGTGCTCTTCCCTTGGTCGAGCCTCCCACCGGTAAACAGGCTCAGCAAAAGCTAGGCAAATTAAAGCCGAATTCGAATCAGTGGGAGGTCAGGGTTATCGATCAAGAGGGTACGACCGTCGTCGAGTGGAAGATGATCTCCGTTGTTCCCAACGATCATTATCTGAGTACCAAGATAACGGTGCCACAAGGTGGCTGGTATACTGCAGAAATTCGAAATGCGATGAATCCAACGGAGCAGATCCGCTCCCAGCCGTTTGGCGTCGGCGATATTTATCTGGTCGCTGGGCAATCGAACTCGGCAAACTATGGAAGCATGCGAACGGAGCCCGCTCACGACAAAGTGGTCGCATTCGATGGTCGGCAATGGCAATTAGCAGCGGATCCACAACCAGGTGCTGCGGGAGGACAAGGTAGCTTTATTCCCGCCCTGGGCGATTTGCTTTTCGAACGCGAAGGGGTTCCCATCGGATTCGCTGCGGTAGGAGTGGGAGGAACCAGCGTTCGCGAGTGGTTGCCGCGCGGCTCAAGATTTGAGCGTCAACCGACGACAGGCGCCAACTGTTGGCCGCATCCAGAAGGTGGTTTTGAAAGTACAGGAGAATTATTTAATCGATTGAGTGAACGCTTAGTCCACTTTGGCCCCAACGGGATCAAGGGTGTGTTGTGGCATCAAGGTGAATCCGACGCTGGACAGGAAAGAGCAGGTTATCCTCGCGAACGTCAAATCCGAGGGAGCGACTACAGACAGTATATGGAAAGCCTCGTCAATCGCTCGCGGACCATTGCTGGTTGGGAGGTCCCCTGGTTCGTGGCCTTGACCACCTACCATAGCGAAGCGGATGCCAGCGACGAGGAATTTCGTCAAGCGCAGCGCGATTCTACGAAAATAAAGAAGGTCTACCTCGGTGCAGATACCGACCAGTTGCGAGCCGAATATCGCGACGGCGTACACTTCAACGCCCGCGGGTTGAGAGCGCACGCAGAACTTTGGAACGAAGCTCTGCGGTCCTCTGGCCTTTGATCAAAGGGTATGAAAACGTCACACCCACACTTCGGCACCACGCGTACACTCAGAACGCCTTGACACGTTATGTCAGGCGTTCCAGGAGATTAGCTGGGATTGCACTGTTCGCTGAAGAGGATCATCAGGGACTATTGATCGTCATCTTCAAGATTGCGATTCTTGCCGCGATCTTCTTCGCTACGGCGAGACAATCCAGCACGGTCCATCAAGGACTTGCGCAGCATTTCCTCTATCTGATCATCATCAGGAGGAGGTGGGCCATAAGCGCCAAGCGATTCCGGACTGTACTGAATTTTGTATTCGTGTTTAGCGATCGAGACTAGAGAGCCGGGATCGAGTCGTTTACGGCTGATTCGATAGCCGTCGACTTTCACTCCATTTCGGCTGTTCAAGTCCTTAATAAACCAATAGCCTTGTTCCAAGGTCATGCGGCAATGCTGGCCGGACACATTCGGAAAACGGAGGATAATGTCGCAGTTTTCGCGGCGACCGATCACGAGACGATCCTTGGCTAACGGAATGGTATCACCACCTCCAACAGGAACTAACTTTCCGTAGTCAGGCATATTTTTTTTAACCCCGTTTTTATTCGAATGAACGTCCGGCGGCTCTACCGTCCTGAGAGTCGCTCTGATAATACTAAGTGCAGAACCTAAAACCTGGAAAACTGCCGCTAATGCCGTCGGCTAATCGCGGAAAACCGCGGCTAAAGCCGTCGGCTGACCCATGGTTTTCGTATAGGCTCTAGGACCAGGTACCGAGATACCCCTAAAGTAAGCTACCCTTTTAACTCTACGTGAGAACTGTGAAAGCGTCAACAATATTGACTCCCAGTGGCCACCACTTTTTCGACTGGAAAGAGGCTGGGCTGCGTTACTATCAGTACGGATTTTACTTAAAGAACCGCTTTCAGGCCCGAGTTCAGAAGGTAACTTTGGATGGTGGGTTCACATGTCCCAATGTGGATGGGACGGTTGCCGTCGGGGGGTGTACCTTTTGTGACAATCGCAGCTTCAGTCCCGTTCGGCGAACCAAGCGAGTTCCACTGCTCGAGCAGCTCGAGCAAGGCATCACTGGCTTAAGGCATTATTATGCCAAGGTCGATAAGTTTTTAGCTTACTTTCAGCCAGCGACCAACACTTACGGATCATTAGAAAAACTGAAACGGACGTTCGAACCTGTATTGGGTGACGAGCGGATTGTTGGCATCGTGATTGGTACACGTCCTGATTGCGTTCCCGACGAAGTGTTGGATTATTTGCAAGACCTCGCCAGCCGGACCTATTTATCGCTGGAGTATGGGATGCAGACGATTCACAACGCGAGTCTCGATTGGATGAATCGTGGTCATCACCATGATGCTTTTGTCGATGCGATGCAACGCAGTCAAGGACGCGGTATGGAATTGTGTGCGCATGTGATCTTAGGGTTGCCGGGTGAATCTGATGAGCAGATGCTGGAAACGGCAACCGAATTAGCTCGTTGGAATATTGACGCGGTCAAGATTCACAATCTTTACGCGGTACCTGGAACGAAATTGGCTGAGCAAGTTGAGCGAGGAGAAGTGGAGTTGATGCAACGTGATCATTTCATCAGGATTCTGGTGGATTTCATCGAACGCTTGCCACCCCACACGATCGTTGAGCGTATTACGGGCGATGCACCGGCGAATTTTTTTGTTGGACCATCTTGGTGTTTAGATAAAGCCGCTGTGCGAATGGCGGTCGAGCATGAGTTTAAGGCTCGCGATACCTATCAAGGGCGGCTGTACGATTCTGAGAAAAAATGAGGTTTTAACGCATGAGTATGCCAAAGCAGGCGATCTTATTTGGTTTTTTGTTGGTTGTACTGGCAGTGGGCGGGTTCGGACTCGCATCGGCAGGTGTTGGTACTCCAGCAGTTGCGGGTGATGTGAAGAAAGGCCCAAGTCCCACGCTTTTCATACCAGCGGTATTTGGTGGGCTTCTCATTTCCTGCGGTGCTTTGGCGATGAAGGAGCCACTGCGAAAACATGCGATGCATGCTGCAGCGACTATCGCCTTGCTGGGCGGACTGGTCGCGGGGGGACGCGGAATATCGACGCTGTTCAAAACGCCGGATCCTGAAAAGCCAGCGAACATGCTCGCTTCGATTTCCGTGTGGTCGATGTCGGTTATCTGCTTAGTCTTTGTAGCACTTTGCGTGCAATCATTCATGGCTGCAGCGCGAGCAAGACGCGCAGCAACCGGGCAGAACGCCGCTCATTAGTGGGTACCTGCTCTACAAGGTTTGCGACGCAGGATCGTTTCTTCCCAATATGACCAAACACATATCGTCAAACGGTGGCGCTTTGCCCATGTATTTCGTGACTTGGGTCATGATTGTATTTCCAAGGGTCGCCGGAGTCATTTTCTTTGAGGAGATGATTTCGGTGATTTGTTGAATACCGAATTGATCTCCTTTTTCATTGACGCACTCGTTGATGCCATCGGTGTAAAGCGCGAAAACGTCGCTATGTTCTAGTTGGAACTTTACGGCTTCGTATTCCCAATCATCTGTGATGCCGAGAGCCAAGCCCGATTCATCTTTGCCTGGCTCCACGATATCTCCGCTAGCACGTCGTAGGATGGGTGGCATGTGTCCTGCGTTCACTGTTACGACTTCACCAGACATTGGATCGAGGATCGTGACGATCATGGTCACAAAGCGTTCGACCATTAAGCCAGCGAGTCGACGGTTCAGTAGGGTAATGGCGCGAGCGGGATCTTCTTCAGAGCCGAGTGCAAAACGGGTCTCAGCTGAGACTTTCGCCATGAACATCGCAGCGGCGATACCATGTCCGGTAACATCCGCGACTACGATCGCAATTCTGCCACCGGGTAGTTGAATGTAATCGAAATAGTCACCACCCACTTGTTGCATCGGGTTGTAATAGTGGAAGCAACCATAACCCCGCAATGTTAGAGGTGTGGAAGGTACGAATGCCATTTGCACCATGCGAGCGTGATTCAAATCTTGCTCGACCAGTTTACTTTCCAGAATTTGCTCGTGCAGTTGGGCATTTTCGATCGCGATACCGGCTTGGTTGGCAACGGCCATCAGGATTTCCAAATCCTTTTGTTCAAACCGATTGCGTTGTTCTTGCGTATCCATTTGCAAGATGCCAATCGCTTCGTCGCTACTGTTGAGCAGCGGCGCGACGATGATCGAGCGGATTCGGAAATCTGCAATACTCTCGCTGGAGCTGAAGCGATCATCGACCGTCGCATCTTGAGAGATGATGGCTTGCTTGCTTTCCATGACCTCCCGCATCACAGTACGGCTGATGCGAATGTTTTCTTCCTGGCTCTCGCGCCGTGTTTTGGTCCAACGCGGTCGCAGTTCTCCATCGCTATCGCGCAACACGATAAAGCCGCGATCCGCTTGCAAAAAAATCTTGAAGAGACTATCGAGCACTTTGGGAAGAACTTCTTCCAGTGAGACGGCCTTTCCCAAGGCATTGGATATTTCCAGCAGAGCGGTTAAGCGGGCTTCGGCCGACGTGCTAAATACAGAACCCGATTGGGTGCCTGTGAGGTCAAGTTTTGAGGTGTATGCATGCGGACTTTCTTCTGCATCATCGACCAGAAGAATTCCAAAACTGCTTCCATCTTTTGCTCCATCGGGTATCAATTGCATCGGCTCGCTCGGAGCATGGAAAGAGAATTCGAGATCGCAAATGCGAATCAAGTCGCCATCCCGCAGCGCCGTTGGCTGTTCGATGATCACTCCATTGACATACGTGCGGTTACGACTCTTGAGATCTTCGATCAAGAAGTCAGAACCTTTTTGAACAATCGCAGCATGCGTACGACTGACGCCAGCGCCGTCGAGAATGATGGAGCAGTCTGGGTGGCGACCTAGTACGATTTGGGGTTCATTCAAGTCGTAGGTGCGTCCCGCGAATGGACCATTAACTGCAATCAGATTTGCCATGACGAATCCCTACACATGTGTCCGCTTTGGGCCGGGTCGAGATCGTTCGAACGTCGGCCAATTCCTGCTGAACATACGATACTGCTTTGAGAGGACTTCGGAAAGTTGCGATTCAAGGATCGCCCTTCGGCTACTACTTCCGGTTGTAGCCGGTCCGGTATCCCTCTTGGTGAGCCTCATTGTTATGTTAATGAAACCAACATTCTAGAGTGCTCAACTGGAACTTTCCCAAAAAATCGCTTTTCAATGCGGCTTTTTTCCATTTTCGGAGACTGATTTTCGACTCTTTGGGGGCGATGGCAAATCACCCTTTTGAAGGGTGGGAAAAGTTTTCCGCCAAGTTCGCTGGCTTGATCACTCATTGCGCACAAAGTCACTAAAAGTACTATTTTTCGAATGTCACCAGAAATCTAACCTCAACTCCGAGAAAGATGAACCCCACCATTCTTGAAGCCGTAGGATCATAAATGCACTTTCGATGTTGCCCGCGGGTGGGGGATATTTTACGATTCTCTGGCGGTGGAGTTGTAAATCTAGGGTGTGTTGGAGTTCGATTTGGAACACAATAGATGGAAGTCCGCCATTCATCAGAAATTTTTAATTGCTAAAGTCATTTGATTTGAAGGGTTTATCGATGCGTTGGAACCTGGCAAAATTCGCGAGGAGTGGTGTCGTACTTTGCTCCCTCTTCGGTGGTTTATGGACAGCAACCGAGACTCGCAGTTTTGCCGAAGCACCTCCACGTGTCGAGACAATGACGGGACCACGTTCGCTGGATCGAGCTATTACTCGCACGTTAGCAAGGCAAGTCCAAGCGCTCCATCTTACGGGCCGAAAAATTGATGATGAAATTTCCAAGCGCGCTTTCAAGCAATTCTTGGAAGCTTTAGATCCGCTGAAGCTTTATTTTTTTCAGTCGGATATCGACCAGTTGATGGCGAACGAAACGAAATTAGACGACATGGTGGTCCAGAATGGCGATATCAACTTCGCCTATGAAACCTTCAAGTTGTTTTTAAAGCGAGTGGATGAGCGGATGGAGGAAGTCCACAAGATCATCGACATGCAGCATGATTTTAACGTGGATGAGATGATGGTCGCGGATCGCAAGACTGCGCAGTACCCCAAGACGCCGGAAGAAGCAAACGATCGTTGGCGTCGTCAGATCAAGTACAGTATTTTGTTGCTCAAAGCGGATGCCGATAGTGGCTCACTGATTCGTCGCGAAGACAATCCCGATGAAAAAGCGGAGGACAAAAAACTGACCGACGAGGAAATTCGCGATCGTCTCCATCGTCGTTACCGAACGCTCTCAACGCGTTGGCATCAAACAGATGCAGATGAGTTGTTGGAAATCTTTATCACTTCGATCACCAGCAGTCTTGATCCTCATACCACCTACATGGCTCCAAAGACTCTTGAGAACTTCCGAATCCTGATGGGCTTAAAACTCGAAGGCATCGGCGCACAACTCGGTGCTGAAGATGGTTATGTGACCGTATCGAGTATCGTGCCAGGTGGTGCGGCCGATAAGCAAGGTGAACTCAAAGTGGGAGATCGCTTGGTAAGTGTCGGCCAAGGCCAGTCAGGGGACTTGGTCGATGTGGTAGATATGAAGTTGGACCAAGTGGTGGAAATGATCCGCGGCGCAGCAGGTACCTACGTGCGTTTGGTGGTCAAGCCAGCAACTGGGGGCGAAACGAAGACCTTGGTTATTCAAAGAGCAAAGATCGAACTAGAAGATTCGGCGGCACGCGGCGAGGTGGTTGATTTTGGTCAGAAAGCCGATGGCAAGCCGTACAAGTTCGGCTACATCAATTTGCCAAGTTTTTACATGGATATGGAAGGTGCTCGAAAAAATGTGGAAGACTTCCGCAGCACCACGCGTGACGTTCGCGCCATTATCGCCGATTTTCGAGCGAAGGGTATCGACGCTGTCGTTTTGGATCTGCGTCGCAACGGTGGAGGAAGTTTGACCGAAGCGATTAACCTAACGGGCTTGTTTATCGACCAGGGACCGGTTGTGCAGGTTAAAGAGCCTGATGGAGCGGTGCAGGTTTACAAAGATGATGATGCGGGTGTCGCTTGGGAAGGTCCACTGGTCGTTATGGCAAGCAAGCAAAGTGCCAGTGCATCGGAGATTTTTGCTGGTGCTATCCGAGATTATCACCGCGGAATTGTTATTGGTGACCCCACGACTCACGGCAAAGGTACCGTACAGAGCTTGATGGATTTGGGTGCGGCCTTGTCGAGAAACCAAGGACCACAATGGGGTGCATTGAAGATTACCATTCAACAGTTCTATTTGCCCGATGGTCAGAGTACTCAAAAAGAAGGCGTACCCTCCGACGTTATCTTGCCATCGATTACCGCCCAGATGGATATCGGGGAATCGGATTTGGATTACGCGTTGGAAAATGATCGGGTGAAAGCGGCTGAGCACAACGACTACAAGCAGGTTAATAGCAATCTGCTGGAACGCCTGCGAGCAAATTCAGTGGCTCGAATCGAGAAGAATGCTGAGTTTGATAAACTGCTGCGTCAAATCGAAGCTTACAAAAAGCAGAAGGATGAGCAGTTCGTTTCGCTCAATGAAAAGGCCTTTTTTGATCGCCGCAAAGAATTGAATGCGGAAGAGGAAGATGAGAAGTTGATGAAGGAAAGCAACGAAGATAAAGACAAGGTTTTCGACAAGAATTTCTACACCGACGAAATTTTGAACGTAACCAAAGACTATGTTGAGGCTTTGCTAGAACTCAATCTGGCCAGTGCGGGTTGATATCCAAAGCGGATCTGTCTTACGATCATAAGCGAGGGCTCTGAGATTCTCAGAGCCCTTTCTTTTTTGTTCTTACAGTGCATCTCGCAAGCGATGCAGTTCCTTTTCTTTACCGACCACCAGCAGCATTTGGTCTTCGGAGAGTTTAAACGTACCATCAGGAAACATGGTTAATTTGCCAGTCAAGGCATCTTTAACGCCCACCACCCAGATGCCGAAGCGTTTACGCAAATCAGCGTCCATTAAACGCTGGTTGGCAAACGACTCTGGAATAGCGACTTCCACAAAGCTGTACTCGGGGTCGATGGGGAGATAATCGATAACGCTCGGCCATGTAAGTCGATCGGCGAGTTGCATGGCAATTTCTGTTTCTGGGAAAACCACGCGTTCCACGCCCAGGTTCTTCAGCAACTTCCCATGTTCGGGTGTTACCCCTTTGACCACAATATGTCGCGCGCCAAGTTCTTTCGCATGTAAAGTCGAAAGCAAACTGCGAGTGATATCTTCGCCCAAGCTGATCACAACACCATCCGCTTTGTCCAATTCCAGCGTCGCTAAGGTATCTCGATCGGTCGCATCACCGATGACGGCTTCAAACAAGTAGTCCTTCATATCTTCGACGTTATCTGGATCGGAATCCAGACCCGTAACGCGACATTCATTGTTCTTCAGTTTCTTAGCCAAGGCGGAGCCAAAGCTGCCGAGCCCAATCACGACAAATCGTTTCATGATGATCGTTCCTACTTGCTATCGCTGCGACAACGGTAATCGTTGCAAAGAAGTCTAATGAATCTGCGATTTAACTATGTTCTAACCGAGCAACGGCTCTTCGCGAGCGTACTCAATGGTGTGTTTACTGCGAGATAACGCTAATGCTGCAAAGACGGTAATGGGGCCGAGGCGACCCATGAACATCAGCAGGATTAGTATGAATTTTCCAGTGGTGGAAAAAGCTGTTGTGATCCCCGTACTCAAGCCGACAGTTCCAAGAGCGGAGGCAACTTCGAACATGATATCGTTGAATTGCCATGGACTACCTTCGGCCAAAGCGTGATTCTCTTCAACCACCAAAATGACGATGAAAGCCAGCGAAGCGACCAGCAGATAGAACATGATCGAGGCTAAGGCTCGGTCGATGGATTCCTCCGGTATCGTTCTGCGGAAAAGATTGATATGCGACCGACCGCGAAATCGAGAATAGGCCTGCATAACCAACAAGGCTACTGTGGATATCTTAACTCCACCCCCTGTTGAGCAGGGGCCGGCGCCAATGACCATCAGCACAATGGAAAGGAACAGCGTTGCATCGCGCATCGCGTTGATATCGACCGAGTTGAAGCCCGCTGTTCGGCAACTAACACTGTGAAATATGGCAGGTAAAATTTTTCTTTCCGCAGGTAACGATTCCAGTACCCCATCCCACTCGAGCGCTAAAGTGAAAATCGCTCCAAGAAGTATGGCTGTGGCGGACGCCATAATCATCAGTTTAGAATGCAGGTGGAGGTCGTACCAAGCGTTGGGCCAGCCCTTCGAGATCGTACGAGTCAAATCGATCATGACGGGGAAGCCAAATCCGCCGCTCACGATCAAAAACATGATGACAGAGCTCACGACCCAGTCATCTCGATAGGGAATCAGGTTTGAATCATTCAGTGCGAATCCAGCATTGCAAAAAGCGGAGACGCTGAGAAAGATGGCATTCCACATCGCGGCCATGACATTATCCGAGAAGGAAAAGCGCAAGAATAAAATCAAGAAACCAGTCAACTCGATGATTAAGCTGAGCATCAAGACTCGTCCCAGAATCCATTTAAGATCCTGATTGGGGCCAGCACCAAGAGTTTCCGCAATCACAGCTCTATGTCTCAGGCCACCTCTACCTCCCAATTGAAAAAGAACGAATGTGGTGACCGTCATGATGCCCACACCACCGAGCTGAATGAGGATCAGGATAATGAATTGGCCAAGCCAAGAAAAATCATTCGCCGTGCTGCGAACCGACAAACCCGTGACACATAAAGCGCTCGTCGCCGTGAATAGAGCATCGATAAACGATATCGGCTCTCGTCCCGGCCTAAACGAAACCGGCAAAAAAAGAAGCGTCGTTCCCACGGCAAGTATTGCAGAATACCAGTAGAGCGATACTCGTGCCGGATATCGCTCCAGCGACCCTGTCATTCGGACCATAGATGTCGGGATTCCCCCAAAAGTACTTGGTGTGGACCTCTAAACAGTCGCACACACCAATTCTCTAATGGTTGCATAGCATAGCCGAAGTGCAAACGGCTTTGGCAGGCGGAGCCGAAAAAAAGCCAAAGACAGCCATTTCAGGGGGGTCTGGTGGATGTGATGACGAGCGGAATGGAGCGGATAGAATACGGCGTGGAGAATCTGGTGAGGTTCGGGGGGACGACGCGTCGAGAAAAGCATTTAGCGTGCGCCACTCTCGAGCGTTGTGATTCGAATCGGGAAGTTCAACGAAGAAACCAAGGAGTCAAGTTATGAAAGTTCAAGCAGTCGATCAAGTAACATTGCAGCCGGTGCAGATGGAGGGGGCCACCGGTTGTCAGGTCCGTTGGTTGGTGAGCAAGACCGATGGCGCTCCGAACTTTGCGATGCGTTTGTTTGAAGTCGCTCCGGGAGGACACACTCCGCGTCATCATCATCCTTATGAGCATGAGATCTTTGTGCTCGAGGGAGAAGGATTGGTGTATCAAGGGGATCGGCCTCACGTTTTGAAGCCGGGAACAACGGTTTTGGTGGAAGCCGATGAGATTCATCAGTTTCGCAACACTGGTTCGAACGCTTTGAAGTTTCTCTGTCTGATTCCAAACTCCGCAGACAATCGAACGGACGGTATCAAGCCGGAGTGCTCTTCGGTTGGTGGTCAGCAATAATTGCTACCTAGTTTTTTCGTGGTGATTTGTGCCATCGAGTGTAGTGTGATGGTTGGAGCTTTATAAGGTCTCGAAAAAAGTGCTCTAGGAAATGACAGTGAGTAAGAAAAGCGTAGAAGCGCGAGTTAACGAGTTGCGGCGAGAGATACGGCAGCATGACCACCTTTACTATGTTCAAGCTCAACCGGTAATTAGCGATTTAGAGTACGACAAGCTGCTCAACGAGCTGAAGCGGCTTGAAGAGCAGCATCCAGAGTTGATTACTGCCGATAGTCCGACCCAGCGAATAGGAGATAGGCCGCTATCGGAGTTGACTCAGGTACGACATCGAATGCCGATGTTATCGATTGACAATACGTATACACCGGAGGAATTGAAAGCTTTCTTTGATCGCACGCAGAAACTTTTGGGGAGCGAAGCGATCGAATGGGTTATTGAGTTAAAGGTAGATGGTGTTGCGGCTTCGATCGTTTATGAAGATGGTATTTTAACGCAGGCTGTGACGCGGGGAGATGGTGAAACGGGTGATGACATCACTCACAACATTCGTACCATTCGTTCTCTGCCATTGAAACTTGAAGGAAAAGATCTACCAAAACGTGTTGAAGTTCGAGGCGAAGTTTACATGCTCAATAGCGACTTAGTAAAGCTGAATGAGCAGCGAGCCGAGGAGGGATTAGAGTTATTTAAGAATACGCGTAACGTCACCGCTGGTACCGTCCGTTTGCTCGATCCGCAAATTTGTGCGACTCGCAATTTGAATTTCTTTTGTCATGGCATGGGAATTTGTGAGGGAGCCACCTGGAAAACGCACGTGGAATTTTTGGAGCAAATCGCAGCTTGGGGAATTCCCACCACGCCCAATTATGCAGCGAAGAAAAGTTACAGTGAGGTGCTTGAACACTGTGATGCAGTCATTGAAAGGCTGCATGAATTTGATTTCGAGGTCGATGGCATCGTTATTAAGGTGGCCAGCTTTCAACAGCGCGAGAAACTTGGCTCTACGGCCAAGAGTCCGCGATGGATTATTGCGTACAAGTTCGAGAAATATGAAGCGTCGACGAAGCTATTGAAGATCAATGTGCAGGTTGGCAAAACGGGAACGATCACGCCCGTCGCGGAATTGCAACCGGTACAGTTAGCGGGGACAACGGTGAGTCGCGCGAGTTTGCATAATGCGGAGGAGATTGCTCGAAAAGATATTCGCGAAGGGGATTGGGTGGTCGTCGAGAAAGCGGGCAAAATAATTCCGCATATCGTGCGAGTTGAGAAGCACATGCGCGAAGAAGAGTTGCCCGAGTTTCCCTTTCCTGTGACCTGTCCTTCGTGCGCAGAAAAGTTGGTCAAGGATGAAGGTGGTGTTTATATTCGTTGTCCGAACGATAATTGTCCCGAGCAACTGCGTCAACGACTGCGGTTTTTTGCCTCTCGCGAAGCGATGGATATCGAGGGGCTTGGCGAGAAATTGGTTGAGCAATTAGTTTCCCAGGGTTTAGTTCGTTCTTTAGGGGATGTGTACCATTTAACGGAGAAGCAAGTTTCTTCGTTGCCGCGGATGGGAAGCAAGTCGGCCAAGAATCTGATCGATGGTATTTCGGCCAGTAAGAATCGCGGTTTGGCTGCCGTGCTCAACGCGATGTCAATTCGCCACGTAGGACAACGCGTCGCGCAAATATTGGCTCGGAAGTATATGAGTCTTGATTCGATTTGTGAGGCAACGATTGAGGATCTTTCCCGCGTTCCTGAGGTGGGGCAAGTGATCGCAGCCAGCGTCTATAAATTTCTGCATAGCAGCACTGGCGAGAAGTTGATCAGCGATCTGAAAGCGGTGGGAGTTGTACTGGAACAGCCTGTGGAAATCGTCAGTGGGGGTCGGAAGTTGGAGGG
>JBIKMB010000095.1:0-20361 GCA_044359485.1 Pirellulaceae bacterium
AAGACTGAGAAATAACAGAGGAAACAGGGGTCTAGTATGCGGCGGGGTGGCGTTTGGGGTCGCGGACAATCCGACGCGTGTGACCGCAGGCCAGCGTCGACGGACCCGGTGCCAGGCACTGAACAAAAAAATAGATCCAAACAAAAGAAAGGTGCCAGGCACTATGCGTGCGTGCACTTGAGCAGGTTCACGGCGTAGAAGGATGTGGCAATAGGAAACCTGGGAACTCTAGGTGACTTATTAGCATGAAGCGAGCTTTTCGTGAGTCGCTTTTGGTGCCACACTTTTCTTTTGCTTTTGGTGCCAGGCACTCGGTCACAGGTGCCAGGCACTCGGTCACAGATGGGGCCCGCGGAGCCGCGCTGTCCCATCAGCCGATGGCGTTAGCCACGGTTGCGCCGTTGGGTGTCAACCACAGATCGGGTCGCCAGGGCAACACAGGATGGATAGTGCCGAGGTTAAACAGTCACGCGGGTACCACAATGCAGCGAGAAAACCGCCACTAACGCTGTCGGCTAATCGCGCCGAGTAGTGCCAAATTTGGAGCCAGACACCAGTCGAGACTGGAGGCTTTGAGGGGTCACAGAACGAGTTTCGCCATCGTCATGTAGATGACGATTCCCAGGATATCGATAATTCCCGCTACAAAGGGATTACTCATCAATGCGGGATCCCAACCGATTCGCTTGAAAATCAAGGGTAGCGTTGAACCGGACAGAGTTCCACAAATAACCACCAAGATGATCGTTAGCGGAATGACAGAAGCCTCTCTCGGGCCGGGTGCCATCAGCAAAGCGCAACCCAAACCAATGAGTGCCAACAAACTCCCCAAAACGATTCCGCTGGCCAACTCGCGTCTTATGATCTTGGACCAATCACGCAAAGCGACATCGTCTGTCGCTAAGGCTGTAATGATCAAAGTAGCTGATTGACTTCCAGAATTTCCACCGCTGCTAATGATCAGGGGGATAAACCAAACCAACCAAATATACTTTTCAAAGTCCTCGTCGTAGTAACTCAGTACAAATGCGGTAATCAATTCGGCGAAGAATAGGATTGTCAACCAAATCAAACGTTTATAGCTCAATGTCAGCAAATTCATGCGCAAGTAGCCATCCCGCAAGGGCTGAACTGCCGCAATACGCTGTGCATCTTCAGTTGCCACTTCCCGCACAACGTCGATGACGTCATCGTGGGTGATAATTCCCAGCATGTGTCCGCGATCGTCCAGTACGGGTATCGCCAATAGATTGTATCGCGCGACTTTTTGCACCGCCTCTTCTTGGCTATCCAGGGCATGGACGATCACCAAGTCGGTTTCCATCAAGTCGCTTAAATGCTTGTCCTGTCTCGCGATAGCGGAAACCAGTTTTCTGGTGCTGACCACTCCGCGCAGATGATTGGTGTCGTCTACCACATAAATGTAGTAAACCGTCTCAAGCGATTCCGCCTCGCGACTCAACGCCTCCAGAGCCTCACGGACCGTCAATCGCTCATCCAGACAAGCAGCCTCGGTCGTCATCACGGAACCGGCTGTGCCTTCAGGAAAATTTTGCAACCGTCTAATATCGCGTCGCGCCTGAGATGGCATCAACGCTAACAAGTCCTCGGCTCGATTCTCTGGCAATTCCTGCAGCAAATCGACGACATCGTCCGAAGCAAGATGGACCAACAAACTGGCAACCAGCTTTTCATCCTCATGCATGAGGATATCGATCTGTCGATCCAATTCGAAATAATTAAAAATCTCGGCTCTCAGTGTGGGCTGTGCAAACTGAATTACCTTCCAAGCTTCTTCGGCGGTCAGCCCCTCAACAAATTCGGCTGTCCTGGCTGGATGAAGAGCCGTGCAGAATTCAATCAGTTCTGGCTCATTATGCTCGGCGAGCATTTCGCGCAGTTCGGGTAGAAATAATGTGTTAACCATTGCCTATCCACCCACCTGATAACCAATCAACGTTCCGCAACCGTTGCAGGAACCTCAATGTCAAAACATAAATATTCTGGCACCGAGGGAGTGTACATCTCTTTCTCGCTGCCACGGCAAACCGCTATTCTACGTAAGGAAAGTTTCGGCACTACGTCAAATTGAGAAAGTCTAGGTCATGAAAATTGCCATCACAGGCGGAACCGGATTCTTGGGCACTTCTATTATTGAGGCACTTTCCTCCCAAGGCCACGAACTTACGGCGTGGTATCGCCCCAAATCAAGTCGATCACTGGAAGCTGTCCAGCGAGGAAATGAGACTCATGGATCCATTCACTGGTTGCCAGGCGAACTAGGCGATTCGGTGGCAAGTCAGAAGCTCGTTGCAGACAGCGAAATTCTCGTCCATGCCGCGTTGTCCAGATCGGGGATCGGTTTTCGTGGAGCTGAAGGTAATCTTGAGGAATATATGCAGCGAAATATCATCGGTTCGATCAAGCTTCTCGAAGCCGCTCGACTTGCCGGAGTTCGTCGCGTTATTATCGTTTCCAGCTGCGCTGTGCACGAAAAAATCCTTTCTGATCGACCGCTGGACGAATCGCATCCGCTGTGGCCAGCCAGTCATTACGGTGCAGGCAAGGCTGCTCTAGAAGCTCTCGTTCACAGCTACGGCCTCGGTCAGCAGTGGGAAATCGCCGCCATAAGGCCCTGCGGTATCTATGGAGTCTCAAAACCGATTCAAGACAGCAAGTGGTTCAATCTAGTTCGCCAAGTCGCGAATGGCGAAACCGTCAACGTCCAAGGAGGTGGAAAGGAAGTCCACGTCGACGACGTAGCTGCAGCGATCGCGTTACTTTGTCGTATACCGGCCCAAGATATCATCGGCAGCATTTACAATTGTTGCGATCGTTACATCTCGCACCACGAAGTTGCCTTGATCGCGAAAGAACTTTCTGGAAGCAATGCATCCATTCTGGGCTCACCAAGTCAACCTAAACATCAGATCGATTCGAGTCGACTCACAAAGCTTGGCTTTCAATTTGGTGGACTGGACAAGCTTCGAAATACCATCGCGCAGCTTGCTAGCTTCACTCGCTAGAGCCTTTCCGAAGCACCGCAAACCGAAAGCTAATGCCAAAGGGTACTGATAGTTCGGGCAGGCTCTTCGTCGTCTATTGTGTGAGCTAACGATTTTGACAAGGCAAAGTGCTAGCGGTTATTTCAGTTGCAAGTTGAAATCCCCGGTCATATCACGCCAAACACAATGGATATGATTGGCGATGTTGCCCGCCGCATCTGGCTGTGTGTTCACAAACTCTACCAAAAACGTTGGCCCCTGCACTCGATAGTAATGTCCAATCCCAGGCTGAGTAGCACCCGCCCATGCAAAATGAACTTTATCCCAGCCAGCTTTCTCAATGAGTGCGAGCCGTTCTTTGGCAACGTCATTCAACATCTTGCTGCTGTACGCATCCAAAAGATCTCGCATCATTTGCTTCTGAGCATCATTCAAATTCGAGTAGGCAATTCCTACCGGTGGTTCATCCGCCGGCTGCGGTTTGTTTGGACCTCGAATTTCAGCCAGCGCTTTCTCAGCGATGATTGCTTGTTTTTTCTGCTCCTCCGTTAGCGATGTCACAAGCTCAAAGGCGACTGTTTCTTCTTTGGCCAGAACGCGAAGGCCTTTAGTAAATCCTTCACCATAATTGTCTTTCAGCTCGGCAGGATTGGTCGCCATAAACTGGGGTGTGGATTCTATTACCTGGTTCCCCTTGATCACAAAGTTCAACGAGAGATGGTGGCCCTCAAAACTCATTCCCCAGGTCGTATCTTCTGCCGGACTACCGTAGATGGTTACGTAGTACTTTACTGGATCACGCCATTCCTCTCGACCGGGACCTTCAAGTTTGCGCAGCACCTCTTCTAGCGACATGATCTTCGTGGCCGCTTGATAGCCCGACTGGCTGACGGCTTGCTCTAATACCTTCATCGCCAATTTCTGTTGATCGGCATTCATTTCTCGCAGTGGTAAACCTTTGCGAGTTTCCAGGGGTACGAAGACCCAAACGGTTCTCTGCGGCGAATCATAGCTCAAAACGCCCTTTGCTTTTTGTGCCTCATTCAAGGAGCCAATCCAAGACTTAGCTGCATCCGTCAAAGAAGCGGGAGCCCAAAAAAGAGCCGATATCGGCTGACTGGCAAGACCCAACAAGAGCGAGACAACAATGAGGTAAATCAAAGAGCGTTTCATGGCGAGTTCCTAGCGACAACCGCTTTTCTAAGGTGAGTCATTCAGAAGAAAATCAGGAAGGTGTAAACAGATTCGGTTTATGGCCAACAAAAAAACGCATCCAGCTATCAACCATAGACTCTATGGAATCGACAGCGTTAGCGTTTTGGCGAGTAACCACAATTTCGACATTGTACTCGATACGCCACGCGACTGGAGCGATTCCTAAGCGTTTGCAAAAAATCACCACACCTTGGGCATAGATCGCTAGCGTCGAAACCCGCATCAGAACCGCTTGCCTGGCCACTCTCAAACTTTGACTGACAAGCCACACACCGCGTCGCCTCGGGGAACAGTTCGACACGATCAGGGTCTATTTGTTCACGACATTCCGCACAAAATCGCCCCCCACCTGCGACAGAAGAGGTGGAACTACCAGTGTCCCATTGTTCATCATCATTTTCGACCTGAAGCGATTGTGAAACCTCTCGAACGCCCGGCGTTTGGCAATTGAGGCAGGGAAGTTGCTGAAGTTTCAGACGAAACATTTCTGCAACCACATCGTCTCCAGGATCCTTTTGCTTTCGCAAGAATCCTGATCGCTGAAGCCACATTAAACGATCTGCTTTTGTCCATGTTCGACATTGGCGACAATGCGGACATTGTGTCATAACCAGTCCAAGTGCCATCCTGTGCAGTAAACCTCTTTTTCAGTCGACTCGCAAAGCTATCCTGACCCAATTTCAGAGCCCAGTTCACTCCGCGGATTATTTTCTTGCCTGTTGCCCCAACTCGAACCGCCCATCGCGCATGCTAAAAATCAACCCCAGCACTTCAGTAGCGTCTTACCCGACAGATCGTCGTCGCTCAAGCGTCCGTAGCCATAAATATTTGCAACTCTTTATGGCCCACATGATGCAGTTAGTCCAAGTTGTAGCTAATCCATGATGCAAGCTGAGGGCGGGCAACTGGAGCATTCTGCTTCGCATTTAACCGCCGAAATGAAACGCTCCATCCACCGTACAGTATGACTTACCACGCAGCAACACGCGTTGACCTTGTCCTTCACAGTCCAGCCAACCACCCCGCTTCGATGCCTGATACCCGATCAGGCGACTGCGTCCCAATCTTTCTTCCCAATAAGGGAGCAATGCGCAGTGCGCTGAGCCTGTTGCAGGGTCTTCATCTACTCCGCAGCGCGGTGCAAAAAAACGACTGACGAAGTCCGACGTCATCTCCCCACTGGGGCTGTCAACCTTTTCGGCCACCGTAACGATCACTCCGCGAGTATCGAACTGAGCCAACTTGCGCATATTCGGCGCAAGCGTAATCAATTCCTCCATAGACTCAATTTCCACCAGATAATCCATCCGATTTTTGTAGATACCCCGCGGCGACAACTGGAGTCCGAGCGATTCCAGTAATCCTGTGGGGGCCGTTACCGGCACGACGTCTTCTCGAGGAAAATTGAGTTCCGTCCAGTTCCCTCGAGCCTGTTCGGAGGCCTGGATTCTGCGAGCGGTTAGCTCCCCGCTACGGGTTTCAAAACGTATGAGTTCTCCAATTCGTTCGCCCAGATGCCTCCAGAGCGCAACAGCGGCCGCCATGGTCGCATGTCCGCATAATTCGACTTCGCACGCGGGAGTAAACCAACGCAAACTCCATCGATCCTGCAACGGCACCAAAAAGGCTGTTTCTGCTTGATTAACCTCCATCGCAAATTTTTGCATTACGCCTGTATCAATCGTTTGATCGAGAATGCAGACACCAGCCGGATTTCCCGAGAAGTGTTGATCCGCAAAGGTATCGATCAATGCGAAAAAATTGGATTTCATTCGTCATATTTCCTTTCCATCGCAATAACGCCTCTATGCTTTAACAAGAACTTGCTGCTTCTGGCACGACCTACTGTTAAACAGAAAGATCTGCTTGTTTCCGTCGATGTAACGTTCAGAATAGCTCTAAAGCTGCGCTGGAAAAATTGGGCTTATCGGCAATCGCATGCGACCGAGCAAGAGAATATCTGCTGTTGTATCGATATCCGAGAGTAAAGAAAACTGGTGCTGGGACGAGACCCTTGGTGATCTCGTCCCAGCACACAGAATCGACTCCGCCGTGAAGCAAACTCGTTGATCGATTGACCCAGTTAATCAATCAACGAGCTTCTAACGCTCCAACCCAGGAGGGAGGTCAACCAAGTTTTCCCGCAGAATCTTGGCTGGCGACGGAGTTTCCCAAGCCTCAATGTAAATGCTCCTAATCCTCGCAAGTTCGTCTTGTTGTAATCTCTAATGGAGGAGCAAAAACGGGCTGAATTTCAAAACCAATGCCATGTTCAACCAGCAAACGGTTGCAGTCTTGCACGGTTTCCTGATCGCCTCATGGCTGTGAGAGGGGAATATCAAAACCAAGGTGCCATCGTCAATACGAAAAAATAGAGGAAAGCAAAAACTTGTTAAGTCCTTTGAAACAACTTTCTGCCGCTATTCGGGCCGAAACAGTTTAAGCGATGGTTTATCTAGGGCTGGCAGACTGCCCGTTGCAGAAGAAATATCGTCGCTGAAGGAAGAACTTCCGACAATCTTGACCGTAGGCTTTTCCGCAGCCGATTTTGGTTTTCGCAGCAAAGCTCCCGCGACCTGGTAATCCTGAGTCGACTCGGGATGGCTCTTGCTGGACCAAACCTTATCTCCGCAGCCGGCCAGCAAAATCACATCGCCGGGCTTTGCTCGCTGTATCATCCACTCGATCGCTCGATGGCGATCTGGGAGAACATGAGGTAAAGCCGGATTTTCAAAACCATCCAACAACGCAAAAGCTTTATTCTGAACGCTCTTGAATGTTCCGCCGGCAATATGCGTCAAACAAACCTCTGCTGCTGATCGCTCTAACACTTTGCCCATTGCTGTGAGCATCGATTGGCTTGCAGGAACAGAAACATCCATGATGCATAAGACTCTGCCTGTACTGTGTTGACGCACGGCGTGTAGTGCTACGGCGAGCCGTTCGGCAGTATCCGCTTGGTCAATATAGACGCCGAATTCCTGGCCAGCAGACACCGCCTGCAGACGGCCGGGAATTCGCTGCAGCTTTTCAACGCCGCCGATAATTTCGGATAGCTCCAGTCCACAAACGTAACCAGCGGCCACCGCTCCTAACAGATGACGAGCTTGGTGCGCTCCGATCAAAGGACTGCGAAGAGGCATAACCGTGCTTCCTGCAGAAACCATCAGCGTCTGTTCGCTCGATTCGCGTTCAATCACTCGGGCTCGAATGTCCGCGTCGGCATCCATGCCATAGGACATACTAGGCATCGCCAACGATTCCATCCAGCGAGCCAATGGCGCATCATCCGCATTGAAGAGAATCACACCGTGCTCCTTCAATTGTGAGAATTGCCGTAACATCGCCTGTTGTAACTGCTCCGTATTTCCATTTTTACTTCCCACTTCGGCCCGCATCGATGTGATCAAAATTAAATCGTATTGCAGGCCAGCCGTTTGCCGCTGGTAAAGCATCGCTGAATCGATTTCAACCACTGCCGATGGGCAACCTTGCCTTACCGCTCCCGCCAGCCATTTCGCCAAAGCGGGAGGATTATTCACCGAACCATCTTGCGCGGCGACCTGAGTCGCACTGTCCGATGTCGCAATGGTATTTCGATAGGCCACTTTGCCGCCGATCGTTTTCATCATCGAGCTGATAAGTAGATTGAGCGTCGTCTTGCCGTGCGTTCCCAGAATCGCAATCGTGATCAAATTCTCGGTCGGTTGCCCAGCCAATGCCTGACAGAGTTCTCCCCAAGCTTGCCGTGAGTCCTCAACGATGCATTGCGGAACCGAAATAGGCAGATACCGCTCGCAAATCACCAACGAAGCTCCCGCGTTGACTGCAGCCAGAGCGTCGTCGTGCCCATCATGATCGATGCTCTCGAGGGCGACAAACGCATCGCCAGGCTTCAGATTCTCCAGACGGTCGACCGCTCGATTTACCAAGAAATCGGTCGCCCCCGGAGTTGGCGCGGAGTCGAGTTTTTTTTCCGAGGAAACCTCGGATTTACTCATCTTTCCAGCCGAATTGGCACTCTTGGCCCCCAAAAACCTACGCCCTTCGATAAAGTGCGCATCGCTCCACAATCCCCGCAAATCAATTGCAGGGACCTCTTGATATGCTACCATGATCCGGCCTCCTTGCCGACGAATCGTTCAATGATCGCTTTTGCTAGCAAACATCGCTTATCCTTCGCACTATCCTCCTGATATTGCGAGGGATCAGCGTGTCCCGAAACGCTCTCTGATGTCAAGACGGAAACGAAGGTAGTACAATGCTTGTCTCTTTCCTGAAGCGAGTGCGGTGGCCATGGCAGCAAAAGATTTAGATATTGAGCAGATTGCAAGCTATTTGCATTTAAACGTGGAACAGGTATCCAAATTAGTGGAGCGAGGCAAACTGCCTGGCCGCAGAGTTGGCGGTCAGTGGCGTTTTTCGGAAGCCGAAATCCATCATTGGCTGGAAGAAAAAATTGGTTTGAGTGACGCGGAAGGGCTCGGCGAAGTCCGAAAGTGGCTAGACCGCTTGCCTAACAGTCTCCACGAGTCTTCAGATCGATTCGATCACCTCTTACCGCTGTCATGCATCGCTGTGCCGCTACATGCCAAAACTCGCGGCTCAGTGATTCGAGAGATGTGCGACTTGGCGGCTACGAGTGGTTATCTGTGGGATACTTCCGCGATGGCAGAGGCGGTCCAAGCACGCGAAGATCTGCACCCGACCGCTCTAGAAAACGGTGTGGCCTTATTGCATCCGCGCAGACCTCAGACATCGATTTTGGGTGAATCGATCGTAGCACTGGGAATCACTTCGCATGCCATCAATTTTGGCAATCGAACCGGCCGGGCCACAGACATATTCTTCCTGATCTGCTCCCTAGATGACCGGACTCACTTACAGATTCTGGCCAAGTTAAGTCGATTGGTTCACGAGGACGAACTGATGGATAAAATGCGGCAGGCGGGATCTGCCCAAGAAGTGCGCGAGATGATCTTGGAAGCGGAAGCCAATTGGGAGAATCAGTCCACTTAAAATTTCTCCTACGAGGTCGAAGTCTAGGTCTACAGTTCGCAGCAGAACATGAGAGGAGTTGCACCGCTAAGGGTGTGGCGAATGGATAACGGAATGTCGAATACCGCGGTTGCTTGGATAGGCCCGATCACCGAACCCTTTGCTTGGGTCTTTGAAAACTGCTCGACTGAAGTCACTTTAGGGCTGTGGCGAAGTGCGGCGGAATGGTTTGAAGAGTCTGAAAAGAGACGCGCGAGCTTTTCGCGGCTGATTTTCGCCTTGCCTCGTCGCGATCGAATCCTAGTGCAACAGATCAACGCACTTAATCAAAACGAACCCTTCATCGCCGTTTGTGGCGTCTTAAGCGATCTTTGGCTGGGACATCGCCGCAGTGTTATTCCAGGGCTATCGGTGCCGAGTTTCTACTGGTGGAATCTTCAAGACCAAATCCTACCTTGGCTGCACCAAGCGAATGCACAAAATTCACTGGAGCTATTCCACTCCAAACTTGCCGAGGGGAACGACCATTGGAAACGTCCGCTGTTAAGCAACTCGAGCGTCCTAAGGACCAGTAGGTCGATTGTGTTATCATCTTGTGAGCAGTCGGTCCAACCGCTGGTCCATGCCTTTTTGGGACTCGAACAACGCGTGGACTCGATCTATTTTGACTCCAGCGATCCGCTCAAACAACTCGAACAATTCGCTAAGTGTCCGAAGCTTTCCGCGCAACTGCGACCGATTTTACAGGATTGTTTGTCCAACTCGAATGATGCAACGATTTGGTGGTGCGGCGGAACATTGAATCCAGCGCAGCGCGATTACTTGTCGCGCCAGTTAGCTTCCGTACTCAAGGAGAAAATTTCTCATTGGAAACGGGCGGGAAACGTGGAATTCGGCTGGTATGCAACTCTAGCCGACGCTGCGCAGTGGGAAGTGCTCAGGAGCTTAGGGTTTTCAAAACTGCTCGCCCTGCCATTTCGAATTCCGCGCGTCGCTCGAGCGGCAAACAGCATCCACCCATGACTTGAAATCGACAAACTGAAGTCGATGAGTCGTGCTGCGATCAAAGAGTCTCTTTGTGCGAGCTTGCTTTTTCTTCCGCAGCGCTGGCTCGCAAATAGTTGGGAAGCAACTGAAACGGATCGACTTGATCTCCTGCTAGCCAGCGGCGCCAGGCGTAATGACCAACATCGACGGCGGAAATATCGCTTGCGTCTACAAGTTGTGCGGCAGATACCACATCGGCTGCAAGCGGATACCGCTGGGCCGCATTGCCTCCGACGATCACCGCATAGCGATCTGCGGAGCCTGCAGTTGCCGATAGAATCTCGCGGAATGTCGCCTTCGAGTTGCTGCTCAACCCGTATAATGGATTTTGACTCCACAAAGCGGCCTCCATGGTTTGCGAGCGCAGGTCGATTTGAAATCCAAACGGACTGGCGCCCTGGTTGGCTTGGAATTCAACGCGCGCGATCAAGCGAAAAACCTGTTTGCGGTACGCATCCATGGCCACGGCAATCCAGCGCGGCTTGGAGTTATTGTCGCCCAGTGGCTGGCGAGCGAGTCGGTAGGCAAGTGTCTCCAAAGTATCGACTGCGCAAACTGGAATACCGATGGCATAACCGATGGTTTTCGCGGTGGCTACGCTAACGCGCAGTCCGGTAAAGGAACCTGGGCCATGAGCCAGGGAGATCAGCTCGAGGTCCCGAGGTAAAAGAGAGGCTCGTTGGACCACTTGGTGGAGGGTGGGAAGAAGGCTTCGGGCCGAACCGACACCTGCGGGAAGAAGACAATCGGCCACCAGTTGAGTATCTTTAAAAAGGGCAACTGAGCCTGAGAGTCCAATGGTTTCGAGAGCCAAATGCCACATGCTGTTCACTTTCGGGATTCTTGCAGGAGGGGCGACAAACCCCTACATTGGAGTCGTGTCGGTATGGGTGGCACAGTTCGGTCTGAGGGGATTATGGCACCCGTGCCGTACCGATCACCACTATTTCGGGGAATTTTCTCTCCCTCTCCTGCGGACTTTGTGCCGACTGTCCGATCATACTCGAAGTTTTTACAATGAGCGGTTTTGTAATAGCATTCTAGATTTGAAGCTCTTGGACTGCCGGGGATTGCGATTGGACTTGAAGCGAGACGTTGACTTGAAGCGAGACGTTAAAGATACCTAGAACGGTGGTTTCGCGAACCCCCGTTTTGCATACTGAAGTGAAACCTTAACCAACTCAAAAGATTTTCAATGCGTTTGAACTTTGAAATTAGGAGCCACAACCCGTGAGGCAAGCTCTGATCAGTGATGTACACGGAAATCTGGAAGCGTTGACGGCTGTCATGGCCGACATCGCGACCCAGAGCATCGATCAGATCGCCTGTCTGGGTGATGTGGTGGGTTACGGGCCCAATCCATGCGAGTGTTTGGATGTCGTGATGAGTCGTTGCGAATTTACGATCATGGGCAACCATGATCAAGCAACACTTTTCGATCCCGAGGGTTTCAATCAGGTGGCGTTGCGGGCAATCTACTGGACTCGCGATGCCTTAGATCGCGGCACGGGGAAGGCATCTCAATCCACCAAGAGATGGGATTTCTTGGGTGAGCTACCTCGCTGGTATCAAAACGGCGAGATTCTTTACGTCCATGGCTCTCCCCGCGACCCGACTAATGAGTACGTATTTCCTGAAACCATTTATGATCAGAAGCGAATGGAACTTCTCTTCGATCGGTTGCAAAAATATTGCTTTCAGGGCCATACCCACATGCCGGGCATTTTTACCAATGAGCCAGAGTTTATTACACCGGACGATTGCGGCCATGAATTTCCGCTGGGGCGTGAAAAATTGATGGTGAATGTCGGGTCGGTTGGGCAGCCGCGCGACGAGGATCCTCGGAGCTGCTACACGATCATCGACCATTCCAAGAAAATGGTATATTTCCGTCGAGTTCAGTATGACTTTGAAACAACGATTCGCAAGATTTACGCAATCGAAGAACTTGATAACATGCTCGGAGATCGCTTGAGAACGGGACGGTAATTGCGTGGTCAAACGAGCCATACTCAGTGATATACACGGCAATCTCGAAGCCTTGACTGCGGTTTTGGCTGATGCGAAGCAGCGTGGCTGCGAACAAATTGTCTGCTTGGGCGACATTGTCGGTTACGGCCCCAATCCTTGCGAGTGCGTCGATCAAGTCATGCAATTTGAGGCGTGTATCCTGGGCAATCATGACCTGGCAGCACTATTCGATCCGGAAGGATTCAGCAATGTGGCTGAGCAAGCCATCTTTTGGACGCGGCAGCAATTGGAAGGTAAGGCCCGGATCGGGAGTGAACCGTTGCCAGCGATTCGGGCGCGGCTGGATTACCTGAGTCGTCTTCCCCGCATTCGCCGCGAGGGTCATACGCTCTTTGTCCATGGTTCGGTTCGAAACCCGGTGAATGAGTATGTTTTCCCAGAAGACATCTACAACCGTCGGAAAATGGAAAAACTCTTTTCGATGGTCCAAAAGGTCTGTTTTCAAGGCCACACGCATGTACCTGGGGTATTTACCGCGGAAGGGCAGTTTTTGCGGCCAACCGACCTGACCGAGGGATTTTTGATCGGTCAGGAAAAATTGCTGGTCAATGTTGGTTCGGTGGGCCAACCTCGGGACGGAGATTGGCGAAGTTGTTATGTAATTCTGGATGAAAACAGGATATTTTTTCATAGAGTTGAGTATGATCTAAACAAAACGGTTGCCAAAATTCATGCGATCGAGGAACTCGACAACTTCCTTGGGGATCGCTTGAGAGATGGCAAATAGTGATTGATTCTGTTGCAATTGACTGTGGAACCAACGAAAATTGGGCTTCGTTGTTCGACTCCTTTTTCCGCTTGACGTCTTTCTCCAAACCGTTCCTACCAGAAATATCTCCATCATGGTCTTGGTCACATTGCGAGTTCTTCAGGGTGCAGATCGTGGAAGAGTCTTTCCCGACCTCCGCCCGCCTATCACGATCGGTCGGGAAGAGGGAAATACCATTCAACTCAACGATGAGCGGGTCAGTCGTTGCCATCTAAAGATCCAAGAGGACAACGATCGTTTGGTTCTAACCGACTTGGACAGTACCAACGGCACGAAAATCAACGGTCAAGATTGCCAACTGCGCCTGCTGCGATTTGGAGATATCATTGCCGTTGGGCGGTCGGTTTTGCTTTTCGGCAATCGAGAACAAATCGCCGATCGGTTGCAAGAAATAAGCTCGCCCAAGGGGGAAGCATTTCATAGCGCTTTTACGGCAGAAGATTCTGATGTGGTCGATCCCGACCTAGACCTCAGCACCGGTCTGTCCAGTTCACTCGGTTTGTTGGGACGACTGGAATCGATTCCTTCACTCCCCGAAAGGCTCAGCCCCAGCCAAGCGGCTCAGCTATCGGAAATCTTGGAACACTTGCACGCCGGTTTGCAGTTTGTGATCGATGGCGTCCAAACGGATTTGCAAAAGCCGGAAGTTGTCGTCCCACCGTCGACTTGGCAAGTTCTTTTGCAACTGCAAGGTCGATTGTCTGAAATGATTCGCAATGTGGCAGATCCCAACAAAGGTTGAGCAGCTTCACGGTCATTTTCCCCTTGCTAAACTCTCTCGGCCCCACCGCGCAACAACCTGGGGGCTCTAGGCAGTTTACAGTGAGTAGACTGACCGCCCCCAGACGTTATACTCACGCTCTGGCGTCGGCGCGAGTGAGCCGGACCGCTCTTTGATTTTGGAAAGCCCCACAGAAACGCTACCAAGAAGCCTTGGGGCTAGGCATGCCGACTCGGCAAAAGATATGAAAAGGAGTTCCCTTATGGCTATGGAATCAACTTCAGCCAGTGCGGTGGAAGGAAAGTCTGGAACGGCGACGTCGCGTCCATTCGTTCATTTGCATTGTCACAGCCATTACAGTTTACTAGATGGTGCGGCCCCGATTGGCAAATTGATCGACCGCGTGAAATCACTAGGTATGAACGGTTTGGCTTTAACCGATCATGGCAATCTTCATGGGGCATTGGAGTTTTACCAAAAAGCCAAAAGTGCGGGCATCAATCCGATTATTGGCTATGAGGCTTACATTGCCCCCAAGAGTCGATTTGAGCGTGATGCGAGCAGTATGAAGGAAGCTTCGTATCATTTAACGCTTTTAGCCCAGAATCGAACGGGCTTCAAAAACCTCATTAAACTGGCATCGGCTGCGAGCCTTGAGGGTTTCTACTTCAAGCCGCGTATCGATAAGGAATTATTGCAAAAGTATAACGAAGGGATCATTTGCCTGAGCGGCTGTTTGTCGAGCGAATTCAGTCGACAGATTCTCAAAGGTCACGACACGGGGAATGTCTGTAAGGAAGCGATGGAAACCGCCGCTTGGTTCCATAACGTATTTGGCGATCGCTACTTTATTGAAATCATGAACAACGGGATCGAGCTGCAGCGGATCCAAGTGCAAGGGGCTGTCGATATCGCCAATCACATGGGAATTCCGTTGGTGGCGACCAGCGATGCGCACTATCTCGAGCAAGCGGACCACGCAACGCAAGATATTTTGCTGTGCATTAATACGGGCAAATTTCGCACCGACTCCAATCGAATGAAAATGGAGAATGATCAATTCTTTGTCCGAAGTCCGGAAGAAATGTATTTGCATTTTCCCGGTTTAGAAGATGCCGTAGCCCGCAGCCAGGAAATTGCCAACAGTGTTTGCATTGACTTGGAACTGGGGAAGCGAAATTTTCCGAATTACACCATTCCTACCCAGCAGACGCCGGACGAGTATCTTCGCTCGCTGTGCGAAAGCGGTCTGAAAGAACGTTATGCGGGAGATCCAGAACGAATCCAGAACGGAGAGCTTACCGCGATCGTCAAACAAAGACTCGACCGCGAGTTGTTGGTGATATCCAAGCTTGGCTTTTCCAACTACTTCTTGATCGTGTGGGATTTTGTGCGGCATGCTCGTGAGCAAGGTGTGCCTGCAACGGCCCGCGGTAGCGGTGTGGGGGCACTGGTTTGTTACGCTCTATATTTGAGTCATGTTTGTCCTATCAAATACGATTTGCTCTTTGAACGTTTCTTGGACGAAAGTCGAACCGAAGCGCCCGATATCGATATCGATTTTTGCAAAGATCGACGCGGCGAAATCATTCGCTATGTGAAAGAAAAATACGGCGAATCCAATGTGGCTCAGATCGGTACTTTTGGAACACTTCAAGCTCGAGCTGCGATCAAGGACGTCGGGCGCGCGATGGGTCTGCCACTGGTGCAAGTTAATCAGATCACCGAGATGGTGCCCGAGGAACTCAAGATCACCATCAAGAAGGCCCTGGAGGCGAATGCCGATTTAAAAGGACTCTACGATCGCGATCGCGATGTGAACGAACTGCTGAATCTGGCAATGAAGCTGGAAGGTTTAGCCAGGAACATCGGAACGCATGCTGCGGCGGTGGTGATCGCCGACAAGCCGCTCACCGAATACGTACCGCTGGGTAGAGTTGGTGGAAAGACGGATATTATCACCCAGTGGTCGATGGGGGATGTGGAAGCAGCCGGTCTGCTGAAAATGGACTTTCTCGGATTACGCAACTTGACGATCCTCGCCAAAGCGGTCGAGATCATTCACCAAACGACCGGCCAGACCGTTGATCCGCTGACATTCCCTCTGGATGACAAGGCGACCTTTGAATTGCTGCAGCGTGGCGAAACCAAAGGCGTTTTTCAGTTGGAAAGCGGCGGTATTCGCGATTTGCTCCAAAAAATGAAGCCCGACCATTTTCGCGACATCATCGCCACCAACGCGCTGTATCGACCCGGTCCACTGGAAGGAGGCATGGTCGAGGATTATGTCGCGGTCAAGCATGGCCGGAAAGTTGCAGAGTACAAGCACGAAGTCCTTCGCGAAATCTTGGAAGAAACCAATGGAGTCATGGTTTACCAAGAACAGGTCATGCGCATTCTCAATCGCTTGGGTGGCATTGAACTGGCCAAAGCGTACACCTGTATTAAAGCGATCAGCAAGAAAAAAGAATCGATCATCGCGGCCAACGAAGAAAAATTCATCCAAGGCTCAACCAGTTTGGGTTTACCCAAAGAGGAAGCGATTGAACTGTGGAATATGATTCTCAAGTTTGCGGGCTATGGCTTTAACAAGAGTCATTCGACCGCTTATGCGTTGATTGCCTACCAAACCGCCTATCTCAAATCGCATTACCCTTGTGAATTCATGGCGGCCTTGCTCTCTGGTGATATTGAAGGCCGCAACTTTAAACGCAAAGACGCTCTGGTTGAACACATGGAAGACTGTGCCCGCATGGGCATCGTTGTACTTCCTCCCGATGTGAATCATTCGCATAGCGATTTTGTTGTGCAGGAAGGTAAAATTCGCTTTGCTTTAAGTGCGATCCGCGGCTGTGGTGGTGGATCGGCAGATGCCATTGTGGTCGCCCGCCTGAAAGATGGACCTTTCAAGGATCTTTTCGATCTGTGCGAACGAGTTGATCCATCGCAGTGCAATCGCTCCACGATCGAAACCTTGATTCGCTCCGGTGCAATGGATTGCTTCGGCGCTCGCCGTTCCCAGTTGCTGACCATCCTGGATAAAGCTCTGCAGGCAGGAGCAGCCAAAGTGGCGGACCGCCGAACCGGTCAACGCGGACTCTTTGACGACGAAGACGATACAGAAGCAGCCGCGAATCCAAAAATCGATTTGCCCGATGTCCCCGAACTCCCCGAAAAAGAACGTCTTCAAGGGGAAAAAGATGTACTCGGGTTCTATCTGTCCGCGCATCCACTCTCAGAACACGAGTCGGCCATGCGAAACCTCACCAGTCATACCACCGTCACGCTCCGTCAACTGCCCAACCGCGCTGAAGTCATCGTCGCCGGAATGATCTCGTCGATCAAGTTGGCACACACCCGCAATCCCAAGCCAGGTGCCCCTTCGAAATATGCTAACTTCGACCTCGAAGACCTCGATGGAACAATCCGCTGTATCTGCTGGCCCGACGGGTACGAGCAAATGGGACATTACATCGAAGCGGATGCCGTTGTCTTGATTCGCGGAGCGGTGGATCGTCGCGATGGGGGAGATGAACGCAACTTGATTTGTAACGAGATCATTCCTTTACACGAAGCAGATACGAAATTTACCACCGGAATTCGCATCCACCTGGACGAACAGAAACACTCGCCTGACCATGTTGCCCGCATCCGAGAAATCCTCCGCGGCTATCCCGGCACACGCGAAGTACTCATCAGCCTTCGGTTAGATACCGGCGAAATGGTTCACCTCCGTAGCGAACAGCATAAAGTCGATGTTCACCGACAACTTCGCGACCGTTTGGATGATTTACTGGGCCCAAACAGTCACCGCCTCATGATAGCCCCCCCCAAACCGAGTAAAAATGTACCCAAAAAGAATTTCCCAAGATCATAGAAAAAATGGGGAATACAGGTAATTGGTTGCTTTTTGGGGAAGCCCGAATTATTCTCGATAAAGGTCGTGAAAAGAGAGACAGCCTTCCGGGCCGTCTATCTCTCGGAATTGCACCTTTGATGCCCGCAATTGGGCTTGCTGGCCGTTTTTGTAAATCGACTGCTCATCATTTGTTGCGACAGGAAATTGGGTCTATGAGCTTTTCTCCGTTTCGTACTTTGGTTGGTGTCAAACCCCTAGCGCTAGCGGCTTTGGCTCTGTGGCTTGTCTTGCTCCCGACCTCGGTGTTCGCGCAGAACAACAATAACAACAACAATAACAATAATAACAACAACAATAACAATAACGGCAATACCCCCGCAGGTATCGAGGTGGATGCTGCTGGTGTTTTAAGGGTCCAAGCTTTCAATCCAGTGCTAGCAGCCGCTCGCAATCAGGCTGCCAAAGCGGTACATCTGCCAGACCTTGCCAAGAGCAGCAAACTACGGAAAGTTTCTCTGAATCGCTTGGAAAAAGCAGTTGCCAAGAGACTGGAAAACGGTGGTAACTTAACACCCGACATAACCTATTTGGCAGGTCTTACCTCGGTCGATTATGTCTTTTTCTATCCTGAAAGCGGCGACATCGTGATCGCTGGTCCCGCCGAGCCGTTTGCAGAAAGTCCTACTGGTTTGGTCTTCGGAATGGAATCTGGTTTACCGACTCTGAATCTTGAAGATTTGATCGTCGCCCTTCGTTGTTTCGGTCCTTCCGGCGAAAAGACCAAGGTCATCGGCGTTTCGATCGACCCGACCCAAGAAGGTTTGGAAAGGTTGAACAAATTCATTCGCTCGCTGTCGGGAAGAAACATCACGCCCGCCGATGCAAATGCCATCGCTCTGGGAATGAAGCAGAATTTGGGAATGCAAACAATTTCGATCAAGGGAGTTCCTGCAACCACCAACTTTGCTCGCGTGATGGTCGAAGCCGATTATCGCATGAAGTTGATTGGTATCGGACTGGAGAAAACCATTGTCGGAATTAAGAGTTTTACCGAGCGATCCTCAGGCAAGTCGTCCAACTTGCAGCGTTGGTTCTTTGTTCCCGACTACAATGCGGTCGAGGTGAGCGAAGATGGGCATGCTTTGTTGCTCAACGGCCAAGGCGTGAAATTGGTTGGTGCAGAAGAGTTGGTGAAGAAAGATGGTTCGCGAGAAGCGCGAGGCGGTATAAACAAGGCCAGTCAGCAGTTTACTCAAGAATTTACTGCCAAGTATACCAAACTTGCTGAGACCACCCCCGTCTATGCCCAACTCCGCAATTTGATCGACATGTCCATCGTGGCTGCGTTTATCCAAGATTCGGATTTCTATGGCCAGTCTCAATGGGATCTTGGTGTGTTCGCTGATGAATCCGTCATGAAGGTTGAACGCTTCCCAGCGCCACAACAAGTCGAACCTGCCGTAAACACCTTCTTCAACAACGGCAGATTGCTGACTCCTATCGGAGGTGGCGTCAACATTCAGCCTCGTCAAGCATTGCAGGCAGAGAACAAAAAAGTAGATGGCACTGGCAAGATTAAAGAAACCCAGGGCACTGCTCAGATCCAGGGCCTTACCGAAAACCAGTGGTGGTGGGATTAAGGGCCTATCCAAAAACCAAGAATACTGCTGCTTACGCAAGGCGGCCATCGGCAATCGCACTGACTTTTTTGCTCCTCTTTGAAAACCGCGGCTAATGGTTTTCGGATAGGCACTAAGCTGAGAGGCTTGAGCGATCAAAGAAAAAAATTGAACGACTCGGCTTCAGTTGATGAAGCCGAGTTTTTTTGTGCCGCGACTCAGACTATTGCTGGCACTGGTCATCCTTGGGCTGCTCTTGTAGAACACCTCGGGGAATATGTGGATTAGACTAACCCCAATTTCACCGCCCATACCGCGGCCGCCGTTCGGTCAGGTGAATCGAGCTTACGCAAAATATTCTGCACATGCTCTTTCACCGTCTCGACGCTGATCCCCAAGGACGAACCAATTTCTCGATTACTCAATCCCAAAGCGATGTGACGCAAAACTTGCAGTTCACGATTGGTTAAAGGAACATCCTTTGAGTCGGCTCGGTCTTTTCGACGAGCCATCGTGGCACGGACGCGGCGCATCACGTTGCTTTCGGTTGGCAGCTCACGCTTGGCAACGCGTCGAACCGAATCAAGAATATCGTTTTTGCTTGAGCCCTTCAGAATGTAGTCGTTCGCGCCTAAAGCGATTGCTCGGGCAATGTAAGTTGGGTTGTCGTAAGTCGACAACATAATGATGCCCAACTCGGATGACTTTTGACGCAAGACTTCCAGTGTCTGCAGGCCTTCATCGTCCGGCATACGGACGTCCAACATAACGACATCAGGATTAAGGCTATCGATGGTTTCGAGAACTTCTGTACCTGATTTTGCAATGCCAACCACTTCAACATCCGGTCCGGTCAGCAACGCTTTCAGCCCCATGCGAACGACTTCGTGATCGTCAGCAACCAAGACACGTATCGCCATAGAAGAGATCTTTCTGTTCGAAAAACAACCGCTGGTAAATTCGAAATGCGACTAAGGACCTTTGCAATGCAGCATTCCCCCCGTCACGCAAAGGCTACCTTAGAATGGAACCATTTCGTGGGGGTCTATTAAAAATACGCTAAGTAATCGCCACTGTCCACCAGCGACGCTACGTAA
>JBIKMB010000299.1:0-6191 GCA_044359485.1 Pirellulaceae bacterium
GGTAGTGTCGAATGGATGAGCCAATTTTTTACAAATCCATCGGCACACCAGTTGCTTGTTCGAATAAAGTGCTTCCATCCCGCACGGAACGGCTGCAAAGCAACGCCGAGTGCCACAAAGCCCCTTTTCGGCAAAAAAGTTGAAGTTCTCTGAGAAGAATGGCACATCGAATCCGTGATTTATTTTCGGTAATGCTCCGTCTTAGGATTGTTCTGTAGAGTGCAGCAGCTGCTCTGCGGCGATGTAAGGCGTTAGTAAAAATTCGCTGAGGTTTTTCGAAGATAGTACCTGGAATATCGCGACTTAGGGCGACTGAGACCAGAAATCTGTTCACTTTTTGGAGCTAATTTTAGAAATTCAAACTTGGAAATAGGATGGAATATAATCAAACAGTGGTGGCGACGAATCTCGGTCACCAGACCATGGACGTTGGATGACTCATCCAATGTATACAAAGACAATCGAGCATGAGGCGTAGGAAAAGTACGGCCGAATAGAAATACCGCTCGGCATGCATACCGTCTAGCGGTGTAGCTTACTTCGCGTTGGAGAGGCGATAGCCAGGATGATTGTTTTCGAACAAGTGAGGTAACCACTTCGCGCCAAGTCCGGCTCGATCTGGCAAAGCGAGGGTGCCGTTTTGCACGGTAAGCGTGCGATCGATAAGTAATGGATACAGCGTTGCTAAATGGGCGCGGACTGTTTCCTGCATGGCGACTCCGGAGTTGGCGGCACAGATATTCATACCGGATAGGAGAGTGAATGGTCCGGTGCAGTCGTGCATCAGTGTCGGGACGTTATACACCTGAGCCAATTCGGCGATGCGTTTGGTTGCCGTGATACCTCCAACCCAAGTTGGATCGATCATGATGAAGTCGGCAGCCTGAGCTTCAAGCACTTGTCGATAGTGATCGATGGTGACCAACATTTCGCTGACTGAGATCGGAGTTTGTGAATGCTGGCGAAAAGCGGCCATGGCATGGAGCGAATCGGGACGCAAGATGTCTTCGAGCCACAGAGGTTTGATTTCCCGCATGGCTTCTTCGATGCGTCGAGCGGCGGCGAGTGAAAAAAAGCCGTGGCCATCAAGCATCAACTCAATTTTATCACCGACTCGATCTCGGATTGCTCGAAACGGCGCAAGTCCTTCATCGATATCTTGTGGCGTAAGATATTGACCTCCGCGCCGTCGATAGACGGCATCGAAAGACCAAAGTTTCATACCGCGATATCCGAGCGAGATCAGTTCTTCCGCAAGATCGGCTGGAGTGTTCATGCTGGCCCAGTTATCCTCCAGAGGACCGGGTTGACCGGGATCTCCATGTCCGGGCCAACCAGAAGCAGTGGGTATTTTGCGATTGGTTCGCCCGTAGAACGGACCGCCGCAACTGTTGTAGACGGGAATAGAATCGCGCACGGGCCCAGCCAATAATCGCCAAACGGGTTGTTGAGCCACTTGGCCGGCAATATCCCAAAGAGCGACATCGATAGCCGACAGAGCTCGCAGTTCAGCACCGGTTCCCGCGAAAGCGATCAAGCGTTCATAGAGAAATCGCCAGTGGCTTTCGATAGCACCTGCATCCGCACCCAGCAAGCGTGGTGCCATGAAGTCATGGATCACTGCTGCAGCAGCGGTAGGAATATAATACGTTTCGCCGTGCCCAATGATCGTTTCTCCTCCGCTGGTTTTGGTATCCGTATGAACTCTCAACATCATTAACCCCGGCATGATGTCGTGCGGTATGAGCGTCTCGAGTCGAGTAATTCGAATGGGGTTTACTGTAATGGTGGAGGATGACATAGGAGATGTTTCGAGGATCGCTGTGAGGAAAGTATGCCGAAAAGAATCGCGGCCAATAAGGTGCTGTAGGGATATATCTGACACCAATCTATTTCAATAGCAGGTTTCTATTTTTCGCTTTTCTTTCTCCACTGCTCTGATATCTCCGGTTGATTCAAAAGGCTGTAGCCGGTTGCGAGAGCCTTTGCCAATTCGCGGCCAATACTGTCATGTATGGCTTGGGAAGACGCATCGGGGGTTTGTTTTTCACGGATACTTTCGAGAACTTTTAATTCCTCGCTTAGGCTGGCTTCTGCGAGAGTCGAATCCGTGTTGCTTTCTCGCAGCGTTCGCAACTGCTGTATGGCACGCAATGCTTTGAGGTGCGCGGCTAAGGGTTCAAGCTTATATCGATCCGTAGAAGCGGATTTTGGCATCGCCTCAAGTTGAGCGAGGCTTTTTTCAGCTTCCTCAAGCCGTCCCGAAGCCAGTTGAATCCTGAGGGAGTGCCAGCGAGGTATGAATAGTTCACTGGGCTCAGCCGTTTTGACCGCATCATCGATCCATGACTCAAGAAAGGTCTGTGCCTCGGTTAGGCGATTGGTGTCCGTACAAAAGAAAACATAGGCGGATTGAAAGATCGGGACTTGCGATCCAAATTGAGCGTTAAAGCGTTCTGCACTCAAATCGGCTTTCTTGCGGCGATAATATTCGAATAGATTTTCCAGTGGAGGTAGTATCAGATCATAGCGACCGGCGTTGAAGCAAGCCGAAGTATACTCTCCGCGAGTGAAATGTGTTGTTGGGTGATAGCGTCCATAAATTTCTTCGTAACCTAAGAGAGCCCTTGAGAGATAGTCAAGAACGACTTCCTTGCTCTTGGATGAACTCCCGATCGTCTGTACGATGTCTAGGGTTTGTGGGTGTTTTTTGCCCAGTTTCTCTTCGGCTGATTTTAATAGCGTTTTTAGTGCTGACAGTTTTTGATCGTCGTCTGTCGAGAAAGTTAAGATGTAAGTTTTCCTCGCAACCACGAGAATCGAAATAACTTCCGGATTTTCCGATGGTGTTTCTAGGACTTCCTGAAGCAATTGTTGCCCTCGCTCATTCTGGCCCATATTGATCCGCATATAGCCGAGGTTCTGCTTGGCGATAAGGAATTCAACGTCATCAGGTTTTAGGATGGCCGCCAGTTTGGGAACAGCTTCCTCGTAGACCTCCAGCGATTTTTGCCGCTCATTTCTTCCCCAGTCTATTGCGGCTATCTCACACTGTAGCAGCAGGCGACTTTTTTTAGATAAGTTTGTTGAGTGAATCAATAAGCTTCTCATCCGACTTTCAATTTCAGCGGATAGTGATTCCTCCCGATCGCTTTGAAGGCTCGTATTCAGAACACTGTAGTATTTGGCTCGAAGGTTATCGGAGATTTTTTCATCTTGAATCGTCCTGCGGGCTGCAACATTGAGTGTATCCTGGAGAGAGATTTCGGCATTTTTATCGGTGGCACTTGATTCCTGAAGAATTCCCAACCAAAAATTGGCGGTTGCTTCCACTTCTTCTAATGCGGCGATTTTTTCTAGATTGGCGCGATGGGTTTTCATCCAACTCCAGAGGAGTGATAAAACAGCGATAGTGCTGGCAATCATCAACAGCGATGCGACGGTAACGGCGGGCTGGTGTCTGCGCAGGAATTTGCTCAAGATATAGCTGAAGGAAGGTGGTCGCGCGAGGACAGGTTCATTCCTAAGGTAGCGTCTTATATCCTCCGAAAAGCTAGTGGCGGATTCATATCGCCGCGAACGATTTTTCTCGAGGGATTTCATGACAATCCAATCGAGTTCGCTTCTGAGTGCGCGGCGGAGTTCTTTTGGCTCAATACCACGTTTTTCTGAAATCGTACTCGATCCCACCACAGTATTAGTTTGCAGTTTGCGACTGGGTGGGGGTGGTTCTTCATCTTGTATCAATTCAAGCACCTTGTGCACTGCCTTTTCGGCAATAGAGGATGCTTCAATGGGAGTTTTGTTGGTGAGTAGTTCGTAGAGAATGACGCCCAGAGAGTAAATATCGCTTCGAGTATCGATGTCTAAAGTTTCACCGCTTGCCTGCTCGGGACTCATGTAGAGATAGGAGCCAACGACTTGTCCCAGTGAGGTGTGCAGGGAGTGGTTGACGAGACGTCCAACTCCGCCGATGGCTTTGGCGAGACCGAAATCGATGATTTTGGGAACCGGTTTGCCATCGATTTCAGTGACGATGATATTTTGGGGTTTCAGATCGCGATGAATGATTCCTTTCTGATGGGCATGCTGTACACCATCGCAGATCTGGCAGAACAGCAGGAGTCGTTCGTTGAGATTGAGTCCATTTCGATTGCAATAGGTGGTTAGCGGTAGGCCGGGTACATATTCCATCGCGAAATAGGGTGTACCACCATCAGTCGAACCGAGATCGACGACTCGGGCGATATTGATATGATTCATCAGTGAGAGGGCTTGACGTTCAATATCGAAACGTTTCCTCTTTTCCTCATAGTTATCCAGATCTTTGATCAATTTGATGGCAACGCGTTGCTGGATGGGGCCCTCACGCTCTGCGAGCCAAACCGTTCCCATACCACCTTTGCCGATCACTTGCAGCAATCGAAAATTTCCAACTCCCAGTTTGAGTGGTGAATTGGGACTGGGCTTCCATGCCTGCGTGCTTTTAGAAAGTTCATCGAATACACGGACCGTTTCCGCCGAGAAGTCGGGGAATTCGGTCATGTAATGTTCCATGGATTTCGTTGGGACTTCATCAGGATTCCATATCACATGCAGTTCCAGCAGACTTCGATAGAGTTCTGCTTGTTGATCGGAGGGGACTTTCGTTAGCCAATCCTTCAGATTGGGTTTTTCTCCTTTTCTGCAGGCTTCTTGGAAATCAGCACAGATTGCTTCGATACTGCTATCGGACATGGGGAAATCCGGTCAAGTTGCGACACATGAGACCTAATACTTCAGGATGATCAACGATCCCTTGGATTTTATTTCCTTAATCGTTTTCGGTCTGATTCAGAATCGTATTCTAGTGACGATAAGTAAGCCAGGAACAGGGATTCGGGATAATCTCGGAAAAAACTATCCGCCGCCTTCCCATAAAACCCATTTGGTTCAGCCTCACCTTCACCGCCACCCGGTAGGAACGAGGAGCGATTGAGGCGATTGATAACTTGGAGAGCATCGATTGCATTGACGATCCGATCGCCGCTCACATCAAGATAGTTGGCATTAGCTATGTTAAATGTGGCGAGTTCGTCTTGTCGCGGTCCATAACGATTAAGGAAATTGATAATGACTAGCGCGTCGATCGCGGTGAGAAATTCATCATCGTTAACATCATGGATAAAGACGCGATTTTGCATCAGTGGAACGATGGCATCCGCAGGCTGAACTCTTCTGCCGATTCGTTCATTAATCGCCCGCAAATCATCGTCATTGACGAACCCATTTCGGTCTACGTCCGCGTCATAGATCCAATTAGGTTGACTGGAATTCGAGCCAAGAGCGGCTCTCGTTGCGGCCATATCCGCCGAGGTTATAAAACGATCACCGTTAGCGTCTCCAGCGAGTCGGTGGAAGATGAAATCAATGACCGAGTTTCCATCCGAACCACCAAGGCGATTGCCCGCTTCATCTTGGATTAGGTCACGGTTAAGTCGGATTTTATAGATGCCATCCTCGGCGTTTGGAATAAGCAGCCTGAAGGACGTTAGATTGGCAGCCGAATCGTAAACAATTTGAACTTGCTCTGTATTCAGTGGGATGGTTGTTGAAGCTTCACGATCGGTATCCATTCCTTCGTATGTCGCGCTGACAACGAATTGGCCGGTTCGTTGTGAATGAAGTTCCGGTAGGTTGACGAAACCAGTGAAACTTACCTTCCACACGGCTGTGGTGACCGGCGACACAAGAGTGCTAAAGGAAACATTATGAAGCTGAGGTGAAACTCGGTCGAGCGTGAATTCGTATACGAATTCATTTTCAATGCCGGGTAATGCATCTGCTGAAACTACGATTTTCCAAAGACCATCTGACACGATGGCCGAGGAGAGACCAAGCAGGCGATAATCGGCAACAGGGGTACCTGTTATGGGAGCTAGAGAAAAGCTAGTGGTGGGAGGGCGAAGCTCGCCATTGCGGTAAACAAGTACTTTTGAACTATCAAAGTTGAGAGGAGTAATAGATCTTGAGAGTTGGATGATGGGGTCAGATGGTATGAAATTAAGGGGTTGGTTAGCTTGGTTGATCGGGTTTAAGACAAAAGTCGAAATACGATCTACGGTAATCGATGGAGCGACAATTCGCGTTCGATTGCCTGCCAAGTCAAAGAAGGAGAGTTCTAATTCATACAATCCAGCAAAGGTGAGATC
>JBIKMB010000300.1:0-6171 GCA_044359485.1 Pirellulaceae bacterium
ATCCCTGTAGGCTATCTGCCGGGGCAGGATTTCAACGTCACTGATACCATATTGCTTCGACGATACTTGGAGTAAGAGTTGTGAAATCGTTTTTGATGAATGCCGCTCCAGGTGTGCAACATAAAGTCGGCCGAAGCAAAGCTTCGCGCAGCGGATTGACGTTAGTTGAGGTATTGATCACCACGGTATTATCGATATTGCTGCTGATGTCACTTGCAGAGGCATTTAAGCGAATTGGTGACTCTATTGCGGAGAATCGGGCGGCGTTGGAAATGTCAAACCGCCTGCGAAGCGTTTCGTCGTTACTTCGTCGAGATTTAGAAATGGCCACCGCAAAGCCAAATCCTCCGATGGCTGCTGATAGTCCGACTGGGTACTTCAAAATCTTTGAAGGACCCATGTGTGATTATTCAGCCAAAATCTACTTAGAATCCGTCAATCCTGATAATCGCGCTGGCAGATTCGGAGATTTTGATGATATCTTGATGTTCACGGCATCTGCCTCCAAAGATTGGTTTACCGGAAAGGTGCCACGCTATATCGCTGATCGTAGGTCTGTTTCAGATTATCCAAGTGCCGCGGCCGCTTTGGTACCCACCATCATCACATCGAAGTATGCGGAGATTATTTGGTATACGACGCCTGTGAGTGTCGATTTGAGTAACCCGCTTAATTTCGATGCTAACTCTGATGGTATTTTTGATAAGCTGCAATTGCATAGGCGAGTCTTATTGATTCGTCCGGACCTTAATGGAAGCAATGGAAACCTGCCTCTGGGAAGTGTAGCGATTCCTCAGGCGTATCAATCCTGCGATTTATCAATGCGTAGAACATCAACAGGTGCAGTCGCAGCCAATTCGATCGAGGACTTGATGTATCTTGAAAATCGTTTTGCCCATATCCAAGTGGCGGTCGCAAGTCATGTTTCGATGCCAATTCTTGATTTAGGTGATGCCTTCGCGTTTGCACAAGGCACGGCAAGTTCGAACTTTGGAAATGTTACAGCTAGAAGCGGTTTGCTGAATTCGACTTATTGGTTGCAGGGAGATCGACTAGGAGAAGATGTTGTAATGTCTGATTGCTTGGCTTTTGACATGAAAGTCTTTGATCCTGCCGTTCCGCTGTACGCATTTGGCACCAATGGCGGCGCATTTCGCAGCACGGATATGGTCTTTTCCCCGAATGATCCCGGCTACGCGAGCGCCATTAGCGCATCGCCAGCAGGTGCCGGTGATTTTGTCGACTTAGGTTGGTACCGAAATGTTGCATCGTACACACGCTTCGCTGGTATTAACGGTGGCACTCCACCAGCGACTGGATTTGTTGGATTTTCTGGATTTCGAAATAATACCACAAATGGTTTCTCGTTGAGTTTATTAAAGTCCGGAATGGTTCTTCCGGGCCGCTGGAGTCAAGTCGTTTATGACACTTGGACGACTGGGTATGAACTCGATGCACGCTTACAAGGTGATCTGCTTGATAATGCAACTCTACCTACGCAGGGGACCGTCTGGTTACAGTCGTCGACCACGGCACGGCCGAGCGTTGATATGGGAACCAATGGGATAGATGACCCGGGCGTTGGCGGTGCACCTGATGGGTTAATCGATGATTCGCTCGAGCAAGAAACGTCGGCTCCTTTTCCCTTTCCTCTGCGAAGCGTCAAAGCGAGTATACGTTTGGAGGATCCTGATACTCGACAACTGCAGCAAATCTCCGTCATAAATGAATTTATGACAAAGTAGTTTTCGGCACAGATAGTCATGTTGACGACGATTGGATTAACATCTCTTGTTTACTACAATACCTCAATTTCTCGTCGCTTCGTCGTTGACTTGTAGTTGTAAGTAATCTGGTTTTTTCACGAATCAGTTAACGAAATCCAGCGTAGCTTTTTAAATGTAACTCGCCATAGGATATGGCTTTGAATATCTTGGCGGCGATTTTTTTAAGGTTAATCGGTTTTTATCCCATCTAAAGCTCCATCAATAGCTTCTTTTTCGAGTTGAAGTATACTTGTTATTCGTTGTTGGCACATTCGGAATGGTAGACTTGAGCGAGCAGCAACTGCGCTAGAAAAGAATAGAAAGATAGGCCCAGGAATTTAATCAATGCGGCATCGGTATAACGGAAGATTTGGTAAATCGCCGAGGCGGGGTTTGACTCTTGTTGAAATGTTATTTGCCATTGCAATTTTGCTTGCTGGAATGGTAGGGATAGCATCCGTTTTGGGAGTTGCCGGACGTAATGCTGCTAGAAGTCAGACGCTAGCTGAAAGTCAGGCTGTCGCAAATAACGCGTTGAATACTTTTTATGCATATGAGATGAATCGAATTAGCAATTGGGATCCACCATTTGCCGTTCCTGCAAACGGAGGCGTTTGCATCGATCCGTTGGGGCATCATGTATATCGACCCGAGTTTGGAAACATCACCATCGATATTAGGAGAGCGTGGCTAAAAACCGGCAATGGAGTTACCGTCTCGCCGAAAATGGCGGAATACCTTTTCTCCGGTGGCGATGAATTCGCTATTCAAGATGATTCGGACAGCACGCTACCAATCACCAGGATGTTTGAACCGCTCCGTAATGGAATGTTTGGAAAAGTATCGACTAAGCAAAACTATTCTTGGTTTGCAATTATAAAGTTTCGGCAAAGAGTCAGTAATCGAGGAATTCTTTGGATAGTCGTTGCAAAGAATCGAGACTTTACTGAGCCCGATATGGTTGTGACGGTTAGACCGCTATCTGGTAATAATTTCAACAACGAGACTGGCAGCGCGCTCAGGGTTGTCATTGAAGGTGTACCCAGTGGAAAAAGATTAAAAACAGGTGATTGGATTATGGTGAGTCGACGCAGGAACAATACTTGGGCCGATGAGAATGCTTTCGACGCCTGGTATCGGATAACTAATATATCGGAGGAAGTTGTTGGGCCTGGAGGGAGTTCTTACACGGCGACGTTGTCAGGTAGAAATTTGCCAAAAGAATCACCAACTGATTCAATTACATACCTTGGTACAATGGTAAATAATGTCGTAAGCGTTCATGAACGAGTGGTGACGCTTATGCAATGATCAAAAGCAAGTCCTCGGTTTGAGAAGAAGTGTACCGTGTATGATTTAATATCTAACTTTAGGAGTTAGGTCCCGCAGAGCATGGTCGCTAACTGGGGAGTTTAAGCACGACAGTTGCTAGTTTAAAGTCTTTTCGCAGATTTAAATAAGCGGGAAGACTTAGGTGATTGTCTGCAGTATTATGTCAACAAGTCGGTTACGATAACTTACCGAAGTTCCGATCATGACGTTCTTTGTGATGTCTTTTTGAGTCAAAGTCCGTTAAAAGCTGGTGTAAGCTCAGCCCTCATTGTGTTCTTATTGTTCAATTGGGGGCTTTGTTAATGAAGTTGATCGTAAACGTTGTCGTTCGTGTTTTTATGTTCTTGAGTCAACTTTACAGTTTGAAATTACGGAATTGAAGTGACTTGCAAGGTATGTTACTCGGTGGTAGGGATTGCCCTGATTTCTGATCTCAACTTTGTGTGGCCGTAAGCCGTGTGATCACATTCAGTGATGTTTTCTTCGATGCTTAGCTGTAGTAGGTTTCAGCTGATTGCGGAGTTACTCATCGCTAGATAACCGAAAATCACGAAAAATAAATGTATTTTGACACTTGAAAAGCGTGGAAAAGTGTGGATGAAACAGGGCCAATCTTCATCAAGTGGAATTATAAAAATTCTGTTTGTCCGGTCACAAATGATGTCATCAGTCATTGAAAGTTTGCAGCAAAATGTATCCGCAAAATCGCTAGCCGATGACGTGCCAAAGGAGTCAAATGGCATCTCTGCCGAAGACGTTTGGCTTAAGGCTTTGAGCATCGCTACAAACGAAATTGACTTTGTCCAGAAATTTCAAAGAAAGCATTCTCAGTTTCTGAGCATTTGATTACATTTTTGCACCATTGTTGGTGGTGATGATAGGCGATTGTCGCTTGGTATTTGGTCATAAGGTTTTGACAAAAATGGAACGAGTTCAAAACACAAAACGACGCGGTTTGGTGCTCCTGATCGTGTTGGGTATGCTGGCGCTTTTTAGTCTGCTCGTTGTGACCTATGTGATCTTCTCGTCCGATTCCAGGAATGCAAGTTTAGTTTTAGCAAAAAGCGATTATCGTTCGCGCGTTCCCAATGCATCGGCAGATGAAGTCGTAAAGCTTCTTATTCGAGGAACAGAGGATAGGACCAATTCCCTGTATTTGAATGATATGCTTCGGGATTTATACGGGGGAGATACGCTTTCCGGAATGATTTCGGGTAACGCGGAAATCGTTCACAATTCGCTTTTGGTTTTACGAGTCAACAATTTGACCGTAAATGTAACCGGTGCATTATCCGGCCGGATTTTGACATTTAGCAATGGTCCGTTGGCAAGAAAGTCCTATCGCATTATTGCACATGAAGTCAGGGTGATACCTGGAAACACGCTTCCTCAAAACATCCTTGTTGTGGAATGCAAAGACCTATTCGGGATTAGTCCAACGCTATTTGCGAATAGAAACTTTATCATTAATGACAAAGTCTTTGACGGTAGTGGTTTAGGGAATGCGTGGGTGGGATATCGTCCTGGGGTGTCTGGGTATCCCTGGATTGGCCACCTGGGTAACAAGGGGATTCCAATAAGTTTGTTGGCGAACCATAAAAAGATGTTAGATAATTTTGGTTTCGTCTATATGAATTTCGATGGAAGAACGGATGAGTCCTACGATGCAGCTGACTATAACGACTTTTATATTGCACATCGTTTCAACGGTGGGCTCCAGGACAATATTCCAAGTTTCCATCGGCCAGAATTGCTGCAATATATTGCGAGTCGATATGGGCTTGGTAGCGGGAGCATAAGTAGAGATGACCTATTAGAAATGCTGCGCATGCTCGAAAGTTGTACTTTAAGGCCTTTTTCTTTAGATGTTCGAGCAAATGGTGAGGTGCTTCGTAGTAATCGATATTGGCGGCAGGGAGGATTATTAGAAAGTGAATTTAATTTTTCTCCAAGGTTGCCGACTTTGGATATCGATATCGGAAGTGCTACCACGATTTCCGATGCTACAGTTATTCAACAAATCCAAGCTTTCTTGAATTACCATTGTACAGGTCCCTGGGATGTTGACACTGACGGTGATCTGGTAAGGGATTCCATCTGGATTGACCCTGGTCTGCCGATCCAAACGGCGTCTGGCGGGCAAATGCTCAAGACACTTGCCGCGATACAAATATTGCCCTTGGATGGAAGGCTGGATCTTAATGCGGTCGGCGATGTTTGGCAGGCGAGTCCGAATTATGCAATTGATCCCACGACTGGCATAATGAATTCGGTCCTCGCATATCGCAATAACAGAACCCTATTGCAAGGTGCAGGGCTAGGTGCGGCGGATATCGGAATTGGTCATCTATTCCGAGATCGAAGTGCTTTAGAGAATTTTTTTACTACCCGTTATGCACCACGGTTCGGCTCTACTGCTACGAATTCGTATTCACCTGGAGCAGTTGGAAATGACGAGGCAAGTCTTCTTATTGAGAAGGAGCAACTAAACCTTCACAGTCATGCAAGTTTTCCAGGCTTACCTCGAGACGTCCGCGGGAGACATGCGCTTGCGGTCGACAAGGGTGGAAGCATTCTTACTATTAATTTGCCAATTGGAAGCTTTTTGCCTGGTGAATTGGAGGATGATCCTTACGAGAGTCGAGTACTCAGCGGCGCACATGGCGACTCCGGTTTTACAATGGCAGAGTTAGAGAGACTGATAAGGCGTTCCGACTCTGATTACTCCATTTTGCCCGCCAGATTAGAGAGCACTTTAGCGGAAGTCTTGGGCGGAACTCTACGCGCGGATTCGTCCGTTAGGGATTCTTTGACCACGCGTTCTTCGCATATCAATACGGTTGCACCTGGATTTGGAACCGTTCCCCAATCGCATATGATGATCAGAACTGAAGATCATCCAGTGTACGCATGGTTATTTCGTCATTTTCAAGCGCAAGGACAGAATCTAACTCCAGAAACGTTCCAAGCATTGTTTCCATTTGAGTTTTCGACGGGTCAGAAATTAGACCTGAATCGATTGTTGGGTAACGGTGCAGACGAAAATGGTAACGGTGATATCGATGAACCGATG
>JBIKMB010000096.1:0-20228 GCA_044359485.1 Pirellulaceae bacterium
CTTCCTTGCCTGGTTTTGTAACTGTGGTAAGTCACAATTCTTGTGCAAGGAGGCCGCTTTTACCTATACCAGTTCCTGGCAACAGCGATCACTGAAACGGAAAAAGTCGAGCTTAGTTTCAAATACAAAAATTTTTATCTGTATCCACAAATAACGTACAATCCATCCGACGTTTAGGTATTGAATCGCGCAGCGATGAATCCTCAGTCGTTTGTTCTGTAACGATTGTTCCGATTCGCACACTTTTAAATTTGACTGAATACCCGCAATCTTCAACGTAAATTGCTACACAAAATTGCGATAGTCGGTTACCGTCAAGAAATGGGAATTGAAGCCCAGACACTGACCTGTCGACCTAGAAGGAAATAGCATCGTGTTGGAACGCCCTGATAATCGTCAAGAAGAAATGCCCCTACCGCAACCAGGAAACGCCGCTCCCGCGTTAGATCCGCTTCGCGTTGCTTGGCGGTGGAAGTGGTTGATTGCTCTAGGTGCAGCCATTGGGGCAGGGCTTGGTTACCTGGAATGGACCAAAACACCTACGGTTTATGTGGCGACCGGACGAATACAGATCACGATGCCGATTCCTGTGCAAATTGACGAGTTGGAATTGGATACTATCGCCAAATTATCTGCTCAAAGGACACGGGCTGATGATGAAACGGTGATAAAAAGCGCAAACGTTTTAAAGATGGCGGTCGAAGCAGGTAATCTGAGTAGTTTTCCAGAATTCACCAGTTGGGATGATGCCGCGATCATTCGCAACATCCAGGGTAGCCTTAGTATCAATCCAGCCTCTAAAGACATTCAAACAACTATCGTAAATATTTCTTACACGAGTAGTAATCCAAAACTTTCTGAAGCGGTCGTTAGCGGAGTGATGTCGGCTTACGGCTCATTTCTTGGTGCCGACCATAAGAAAATCGGAACGGAGATTGTAACGCTGGTCAACAAAGTCCGCCAGGAAATGGACACTCGATACGAAAAATTATCTAAAGAGTATGCAAGCTTTAGGAATGAAGCTCCGTTGTACTGGATCGGTGGTGAAGGACGCGATCCTTATTCTGAAAACCTCGGTTCTGTTCTCAGGGAACTGAGCAGCATCGACCTGCAAATTACCTTGTATCAAGGAAAAATCCAAACAGCCGAAGAGGCGTTGGTTGCTGGGCGGCCTCTAGAAGGCATTTACATCATGCTCTCGTCGGAAACTTCCTCGATTGGTTCAGCAGGTGTGACGTCGTCGCAAGCGTCTGCCACATCCGGTATTGCAGGGCGTTCGGAATCGATTCGCAACGGGCCTTTAACTGATTTGCGAATGCGTGAGAAAGGACTTCTCGAATCTGGTCTTGGTGAAAATCATCCGACGATTCTAGGTTTGCGACGTGACATTCGCTTATACGAAGAGATGGTAGTTAAACTTGATGAAACTGCCCGCAGCAAAGCGATGGAAGAACCTGTGAAGGAAGAGAAAGACCAATTTAAGGTAGACTCCCCACGCCTGCAAATCGATGCCATGATCAACGGCTTGAAAGAGAAAATAGCCAGCCTTCAAAATCAACGGATCCAGTTAGAGAAATTTCGTCAAGAGAACGAGCGAAAGTCGCGCGAACTTCAAGTCGTAGTAAACAAAAACCAACTTTATTTGGAGCAAATGCGGGCAACGCAGGAAGTAATTTCGAGCATCACTTCAACGTTAGATCGTCTTAGTATTGTGCCTGAGACAAGTAGCCGTTCGATGCAGGAACTTGATCCACCTTATTCATACCCTTCTCGAGCTTCGATGAATCGATACCTTACGATGTGGTCGGGTGGCGGCGCATTGATATGTGCAGCGTTGGGGTATCTTCTCAGTTTTGCGGATCGACGCTACAAGGGACCTGAGGATGTGATTCGCGAATTGGGTCGTCCGATTTGGGGCCAAATCCCTCTGATGGAAGTTAAAGGTATCGAAAAGAAGGATTCTAAGATTGATCCGTCGATCGTCGTTCATCACAAGTCAAAATCGACGACATCTGAGTCTTTCCGTGGAGTCCGTACATCGCTTTACTTTGGTAATCGCGCAGGGGACCTTAAATTAATACAAGTTACTAGTGCCTCGCCTGCTGATGGGAAATCAACGCTAGCCTCCAACTTGGCAGTCTCCATCGCGCAATCGGGCCGCAATGTCGCGCTGGTCGATTGTGACTTTCGCCGCCCGAGAATTGACAAAATATTCGGTATTGAGAACAAAGTTGGATTGTCCACAGTGATCGCGGGCAATGCGGAACTGTCTGATGTGATGGTAAGCACCGAGATTGGCAACTTGACGTTAATACCTTCCGGTACCCGCCCCTCAAACCCCGCGGAATTGTTGAGCAGTGAAGCGTTTTCCCAAGTGCTATCCATGCTGCGGGAGAAATTCGATTATGTGATTATCGATTCGCCACCTATTTTGGCAGTGTCAGATCCAGCGAACATCGCGGCTCGTGTAGATGGCACACTGATGGCACTACGTCTTCGGCATAACGACCGAGCGCTTTCAACCCGCGCTCTGAAGATGCTTTCTTCTATCAATGCCAACGTGCTGGGGGTGGTGGTGATCGGCGTTACAGGCAACGGTAGCAGTTATGGTCGCGGTTATGGCTACGGTTCGTACGGAAACTACGGAAACTATGGATCGGGCTACGGTTATGGGTACGGATACGGTTATGGGTACGGTTACGGCCAATACGGCAAGAACCCCTACAAGTCGTATTATGATATTCCAGATGCGGACGATAAAAAGAAGAGAATCGCCAAGCGTTAGGCCGATCAGAAAAGACGCTGCTGATTATTGAATTCGACAATACGTCAGAGCAAACTGGTTCAAACAAGCGAATAACCGAGTATGCCAGTTGCGATGATCACCGGTATAACCGGGCAAGACGGATCTTATTTGGCCGAATTGCTGCTTGAGAAGAATTACGTTGTTCACGGGTTGGTTCGGAGAAATTCCAGCACCGTTCGCCAAAGGCTCGATCATCTGACGGTAGATCCTATGATCTACAATCAACGTTTGTTCCTCCATTATGCGGACCTGGACGACACGACCACAGTGCGCCGCATCCTGCAACGCGTTGCCCCCAGTGAGATTTACCATCTAGCGGGCCAATCGCATGTCGGTGTCTCCTTCGATATACCCGAATCGACCTGCGAATTTACCGCGATGGGTACTTTGCGGTTGTTGGAAATCATTCGCGATCTAGACTGTCGGCCCAAATTGCTACATGCCAGCAGTAGTGAAATCTTTGGGCAGCCAACCCAATCACCGCAAGACGAATCGACGCCAATGAATCCAGTAACACCGTATGGTGTTGCTAAGGCGTTCGCTACACAAATGGTTCGCGTTTATCGCCAAGCCCATGGTTTTTTCGCCTGCAATGCTATTTGCTATAACCATGAATCACCTCGTCGAGGTGAGTCTTTTGTGACTCGCAAAATCACACGTGCGGTCGCAAGAATAAAGCTTGGATTACAGGACAACTTGACATTAGGCAACATCGACGCCCAACGTGATTGGGGCTATGCCAAGGACTACATCGAAGGGATGTGGAGAATACTGCAGCAACAAATACCTGATGACTACGTGCTTGCCACTGGGAAACAACACTCTGTTCGAGAACTGCTGGAAATCGCTTTTTCTTCTGTAGGGCTTGATTGGAAAAAGCACGTAATTCTTTCACCGCACCTTTATCGACCGCTTGAAGTCAATTCTCTGATTGGAGACCCGTCACATGCGTACAAAAACCTCCAATGGAGAGCAGGAACGACCTTTCATCATCTCGTTCATACGATGGTCAACCATGACATTGCGGACCTGACTCAAGACAAGACGGTATTTCACAAAAAGTGAAAACCGACCAAACGCTTCGCAATCCTTAAAAGTTATTTCTTCGCAACATCACTTTTAATGCCCCCTAACTTCATCATGTCCTTAATATTAAATCAAAACATATGCCCTTTTGAACGCATCAAAAAGAATTGCTAGCTGGTCTATACTAAATGCCATGAGACGACAAGGACCTGAAAGACATAACCATTACACATCTCGGAGAACAATGGATTTTGATTAGCGACATCGATGATAACTATTATGGGACTTCTGCACTTTTCGAGGACATTGCTTTACCATTCGCAAACAAAAGCGAACCGGAAGAAAAAAAATAGCAAACATCTGGAGCGGAACAGGTTGCATCGTGAGGATGCTAGCGCAAGCAAATCCTCAAAAACTAAATGCGATAGAACCATCCGCGGCATTTTGGGTTTTGAAAGAAAAAACGAAAGACCTTCCATTTATTGAGTGCCTACAACTTGACGGCGCGAGTGGCCCTAAATCTCATGATGTTGATTGGATTTTTCTATCGGTGTGATTCACCACATCCCCGAAGCGGGAGAAGTACTATCCGCGGCATGTGAATGCCGGAGATTAGGCAGAAAAATGCTTGTTTGGCTCTATGGCTTAAAGGGCAATCGAATTTACTTATCATTCGCTTTGTCCTTGAGAACCGTAACTAGACTTATCCCCAATCGCCTACTCACTGCGTTGTCTTATTGTGCTATATCGTTTCTTCGCTTGTATGCTTTGCCATTTCGTCTTTTTCCTGTGCCAATGTCGGCATACTTCAATAACCAAATTCGAAAACTCACAAATCTCCAATTGATGGCTACAGTATTTGACCCGTTGAATCCGGCATATGCCAAGTACTATACCTGAAAAGATGCGATTGACCTCTTCGAAATAGCAGGATTTAAAAACATCCAAACACACCATCGACATGAATATAGTTGGACTGTAATCGGAACAAAAGAATCGACTCTAACGGACGCGAATTTACCTTAGGACAAAATCTTTGCGACGAAGACTTTTAAGAATTTTTTGGAACTACAGTTTGTAACTGAACTTGCGACAAAAAACGTAACATACTTCTCCCTTTTAAAATGAACATGGCTCCAACCGCAAAGATCGATGCAATAAGCATTGTCATTCCCTGCTTCAATGAAATGCCCGAAGTCCTGCAATCAACTATTTCTAGAATACACCAGTCCCTATCGCAAATCCCCTCCCTAGTTTACGAAATAATCGTAGTTGACGATGGTAGCACGAAAGAAGATTACAGCCAACTTGCGGAATCAATACGGCTAATTCGACATAAAAAAAATAAGGGCTACGGAAAAAGCCTCAAAACTGGCATTAATGCGGCCCATCATTCTTATATCGGAATCATTGACGCAGACAATACATACTCGCCGGAAGAGTTCTGCAACATGCTGCCACTGCTTCCAGAAAACGATATGGTAATTGGTGCTCGACCCTGGAGCAGTATCTCACCGCTGAGACGTATTCCCAAAAAATGCATTACAGCTTTGGCAAGTTTCGTCGCAGCTACGAAGATACCCGACCTAAACTCAGGTATGCGAATTTTTAACAAAGAAATCTACTTCAGCAAAACGACCGTTTTTCCAGACAAATTCTCATTTTCTTCAACCTTAACTATGGTGGCATTAACGAACTTATACTCGGTAGCCTTTGTTCCAATCTCTTATGGCCACCGAACGGGTAAATCAAAAATAAGTCCGATAAAGGACACAGTTCGTTTTACGATGCAAATCTTAAGACTCTCGCTCTACTTTCAACCTCTTCGTTTCTTCGTGCCCTTAGCAACCGTTTTTATGTTACTTGCAATTGCTAGAGGACTTCGAGATGTGCTTGTCGTGAATCAATTTGGCGGGTTAGCCTTAATTCTCTTCTTCATGAGCTTCCAAATATTCTTCTTTGGACTCATCGCAGAAATCATCAACAAAAAGTAGCGTATTGATCGCCCATCTCAAATGAAAACTTCTTTTTTGGTACAATTTTTTCGGTACAACACCAACCTTGTAATATCCTTTTATTTCCTCTTTTTTACCCTATCGATTGCGTTATACACTTCTCTTAGCGCACCAATACTTGAACCCGATTCGATCGGATACCAAGAGACCGCAGAGGAACCCTTTTCTATCGTCAACACGCTAACAAGCATTCGAACACCGATCTATCCACTGCTTTTACGATTTTCAAAAGATGCTACGGGGAGCTTTGGACCGGTCTTAGTGTTTCAATCGCTGATTTACGCTTTTTCAGTTTATTACCTTTTTTTCCAACTGACGAAAGCGGGCTTTAAGGCTTGGGTGGCTATAAGCTCAACGACACCTCTTTTTTTCTCACCAATTTTGTATCAATTTGGGCACGCGTATTTGACAGAGACGCTCGGCACGGGAATCGCTATCTCTTCCTTTGCATCAACCATTCCATTTTTGGTCAGAAAAGAAAACAGATTCGACCTCCTTGCTCTCGCCGTTACCTCATTTTTGGCAATATTGACTAGACCTGCATTCCTTTTCATTCCATTATTCGTTTTTTTTGCATTATGGACTCTCCGTCCACGAGAAATCGGTCGGGATTCACTTATTTCACATACCAAAAAATCTTTGCTTCCTTTGATCGCAACTGTAATACCGTTGCTATTCTATTCTTTACTTCGCCTTATTGTTGTCGGCCACTTTGGACTCGTAAGCTTTGGTGGTACGAATCTTGCTGGTCTAGCCTTAAATCCTTCTATTCTAACAACAGAGGTCGCCAATCAGTTTGAAGACAAGGAAACAAGAGAAGCTGCTAAAGCGATTTTAATCAAACGTAAGGAATTACTAGCAAATGGCATTCCGAGTTTACCAGACACGCCGAGTTATCTTTTAGATGAGAAAGAGTTTTCAAACCAACCGTTGCTTGAAACCTGGTCAGCAGCTTACAACATTTCCTGCTGGAACGTTGGCGTACCTGCTGTAGCGGCTCATCTTGATGTTCCCGAGACAAGAGGCACACCAACCTGGGCTTTGGTCAACAAGACTCTGTCGAAGGTCTCGAGATCGGCAGTCATCGCCAATCCGATTCCGTACGTCCGCTGGATATTTGTCGCAACGACGGAAACCTATCAAAACTTTTTCCGCGTCGAGTCACTTCAGTGCAAGTTAATTTCTTTGTTCCTGCTAACAATTACTATACTTACGGTGTGTAACATAATCTCATCGATCCAGCTGAAAAGTATAGACATATGGAAAGTGTCTACCTGCCTAACAGCCCTGCTCTTCACGACTATTTTACTTGGGAACAACTATTACTTAGTTATTTCTACTCTTTTTTTTCTTTGCAACGGCACGATAGCTCCCGTTCTGATTCCAGGACTTTTTCTTGCCTATTCGATTTGTTACGTACTTTTTAAAACCATACTAGATATTCGAAATTTATCCTCGGCCCCTTGCATTTATTCGATAATTCTTGCTGCTTCAGCACTTTATTTTTTGTCTGGACTTCTACTGGTTGTTTTAGTTGAAATTCCCCTAGACCGGTATCTCTTGGCCATTATCCCTCCATTTTCTGTCGGCATTTTCCTAGGATTGACTCAAGCCTGCGACTATCTTCTGAACAAACGCCTACTTCTTTTTTTTAGAAGTTCCCGACAACCGCAGCAAGAAGTGAATGCGCACTGTCCATAAAATCACCGCTGCTTCCGCACCAACGCTTCAACATCGATTTTGAACTTTAAGAATTTGCTGAAATGTGTGGAATTGCTGGTATCCTGAGGTCTTATGATCCGAATCATCGCGATAGCGTTGTCTCGGAGATGCTCTGCTTAATGCGTTACAGAGGCCCAGATGCGTCCGGCATGTACAGCAATCCCATGGTTACCCTTGGTAATGTGAGACTGGCAATTCAGGGCATTGACCCAACCGGCAATCAACCTATTTACAACGAAGACAGGTCTATTGTTACCGTGTTCAACGGTGAAATCTATAATCACCAGGAACTAAGAATTGAACTCCTGAAACGTGGCCATAAATTTTCCTCCAATACAGACACCGAATTGCTTGTGCATCTGTATGAAGATTTTGCGGAGTCCTTCGTAGAAAAACTGAATGGTATGTTTGCTTTTGCCATTTTTGATAACAACAAACAGTTGCTTTTACTCGCACGGGATCGAATCGGCCAGAAACCTCTTTTTGTCTACGAAAGTAACGATGTTCTCGCATTTTGCTCCGAACTAAAAGCATTGCTGCCTGCGGTCGAAGATCCTAAAGTAAACGAGGAATCGGTCAGCGAATATTTGAGTCTCGGCTATATTCTTGAACCTCAGACCATTCTTAAAAATGTTCGCGTTTTGATGCCTGGGACCGTTGAAATCTTCAGAAAAAGTGGCATTGAAAAAAAGCAATACTGGTCGCCGGTTTGCAGTCCTAAGCCTTTCGAAGACGTCGACCATTGGCTTGAGGCAGCGAAACCAATGTTTTATGCTGCGACCAAAAGACATTTACTTAGTGATGTACCCGTATCACTTTTTTTGAGCGGAGGGGTAGACTCGAGCCTGATACTTGCTTTGACGGCCAATGAATCCACAATTAAGGAGGTATTTACAGGAAGTTTTCTTGATGAAGATGATCATGATGAATTTGTTTATGCCTCTGCCTTATCACGGGCTTTTGGTAAAAAATGCAATCGAGTCGACCTCAGCAAAAAGCATCTTGAGAATGCCCTGCCACTATACCTAAAGTCTCTGCCACAGCCCTCGGGAGATTACTCAGGACTTGCTTCTTTTGTCCTTTGTAGAGAGATAAGCCAAAGTTATCGAGTTGTTTTGGGAGGAGATGGGGGAGACGAACTATTTGGCGGATACCCCACGTATAAACTTCCGCACATACAGAAAAAATATTGGTTCATTCCAAAGCAAGCGATTTCAATAGGCGCATTCTTCGCCCGCTCATTCTTTAGTAAAGATACTTACTTGAGCATCCCATTCCAGCTGCAGCAACTTCAGCAGTCCTGGGGCAAAGATAATGCTGAGGCGCATTACTTTCTGAAATCATTTTTTCCATCAATAGCACAGCATTTATTAATCGAACCACTTCGAATTTGTCCAGATCGTAGTATTCAGGAATTCAAAAGGATCTATTCCCAAAGTAACTTTCAGAATCCATCCGATCGATTGGCGACCGTAGATATGCTAACTTTTCTTTTATCGGGAACTATTCCGAAAATTGAACGCATGTCGATGCAATCAAGTGTGGAAGTTAGACTTCCCTTTTTGGATAACGATATTTTAGACCTCTCTGCTAGCACACCGTGGTCATTACGTTACAAAGATGGAAAGCAGAAACATGTCCTGAGAAAACTATTCCATTTACTCTGCCAAGAGAGAGACATGGAATTACCAAGGGCAATCAATCCAAGAAAACAGGGTTTTAGTCCTCCGCTTCGAAAATTACTCTCAACGAATTTAAAATCTTGGCGCAATGAAACACTTTTTGAGGGTTGCAATCTTTTTAGCACGAATCTGCTCGATGAAATGAATCGAATCCAAAGACTTGGTTTTGATACACATCGTCTCGAATGGAATATCTGCACTCTTTGCAGTTGGATTCGAGACAACCAAATAGCCATTTAGTCTTGCTCTAATCGGCGTCCCTTGGCCATACGACAAATATGCGCCCAAACTCAGAACAACATTTATGTCTCACTTAAATTCCTCGAACACAACACTTGCACCCATTGGCCGAGCAACCATGAGTTCCGGAATTGCAATGGCAAGCAATTACCACAGGTACCTTTTTCGTCATCTGGAACCATTTCTTGGAAATAGAGTTCTTGAAATAGGCTGTGGTTACGGGCAGTATACGGAACTCCTACTCAAAACAGGGAGAATGGTACTCGCCACTGACATAGATATTTCGTTAACTCAAATGCTTGAAAAACGTCTTCTCCCAGACTGGGAGGGAAAACTTGCCACAAATCAAATTGACCTATATTCACCTCCGTCTATTTCCCGTTGTTTAGAATGGCAACCTAACAGCATCATTTGCATGAATGTGCTCGAACATATCGAAAAAGACAAAGAAGCGCTTGCCGAGCTAAGCAATGGCTCGAGAGGGGAGTTAACAGTTGCATTTTTGTGTCCAGCCCATCAATTTCTTTTTGGATTTATGGATTCCGAAGCCGGTCATTTCAGGCGTTACAGCCGAAATAGCTTTAAGAAACTATTTACTTCAGCGGGTTGGCAAGTAAGGAAATGTTTTTACATCAATCCGATAGGGGCGATAGGCTGGTGGGTAAGAAATAAACTTTTGCCCCCTTCTGGTAGGTCGCTTGACGATCCAGCAATTAACTCCGATATCGCCTTTTTCGACAAATATGTGCTCCCTTTTAGCCAAAGGGTAGAACCGCTCACGTCACGACTCTTTGGCCAGTCCGTTATTGTGATCGCCTCAAGCCATAAAAAAAGCCACAACTGCCGCAAATTCACAAATCCTCTCGTAACCAATTAATTAAAATAGAACGACATGTTTAATCTTGCGATCATCGGTCTCGGCTACGTCGGACTCCCATTGGCCCTACAGTTTGCGCGCAACGGATGTCGCGTTCTTGGTTTAGATATCGACCCAGCTAAAGTTGACTCCTTGTTGGGTGGAAAATCCTACATACATCACATAGATTCGTCGCAAATTTCAGAGCAAATAGCGGTAGGCAATTTTACGGCAAGCACCGATTTTTCAAAAATTCGCCAAACCGAAGCAGCGATCATCTGTGTTCCAACACCCTTGGGTAAAAATAGGGAACCAGATATCTCCTACATCCTGAAAACCGGTGCAACTATTGCGCCCTACCTAAATAAAAATACCCTTGTCGTACTAGAGTCAACAACCTATCCAGGAACAACAGATGAGGATCTACGAACTATTCTCGAGCAGTCCTCGGGTCTTAAAGCAGGTTCAGATTTCTACCTTGCTTTTTCTCCAGAACGTGAGGATCCTGGAAATCCAGATAGCAAAGTTGCAAGAATCCCAAAAGTAATTGGTGGCTTTACACCTGCATGCCTTGAAAAAGCTAAAGCACTTTACTTGAAAGCTGTCGAACATGTCGTTCCGGTCAGCAGTTGCCGTGCTGCCGAGGCAACCAAATTGCTGGAGAATATTTTTCGTTCCGTTAATATTGCACTAGTAAACGAATTGAAGGTAGTTTACGAAGCTATGGATATTGATGTTTGGGAAGTTATCAACGCAGCTAAAACCAAGCCTTTCGGTTATATGCCCTTCTATCCTGGTCCGGGACTCGGTGGACACTGTATTCCTATCGATCCGTTTTACCTCACCTGGAAAGCACGAGAATACGGTCAATCAACACGCTTCATTGAACTTGCGGGCGAAATAAACACATCGATGCCACAATATGTTATACGCCGGCTATCGGAATCTCTTAATCGCGAGAGAAAACCGCTCAACGGAAGCCGCATTTTGCTAGTTGGACTTGCATATAAAGCGAACGTTGATGACGATCGGGAATCACCCGGTTATACTTTGCTCGACATGCTGAAAGAGTCTGGCGCCCAAGTAGCCTACTATGATCCTTATGTTCCCGTTATTCGGCCTACTCGCGAACATCCTCACTGGGCGGGTACCCAAAGCATCCCCTGGACTAAGCAAGAATTAGCCAGTTACGACGCGACACTTATCGCCACTGCACATTCTAAAGTTAACTACGCGGAACTACTCGAATGGTCCAACCTCATCGTCGACACACGAAATGCGATGGCTCCGTTCTTGCCGAATGCAAAAGTGGTTAAGGCCTAGGTCTGCAAACTCCTTTTACACGTTAAGTTAACTTGACGGAAAAAGACTAAACTTCTTGCGTGAAGAAGACCATATCCAAGAATCATTGATTCATTCAACAATATCGATGAAGCTGTTACGAATCCTTTTACTTGCGATTTGTCTTGTATTATTTTGTATTTTGCAAATTTGGGCGATTTGGTCGCACCAAAATAAAGAGTTGTTTCTTACAAAAAGTAACGAAACGATTCGTTGGACAGACTTTCGAGACCACAGACTCCATCACCCAGACTTAAGAAGCTATTATTCGTTTCAAGATGAGTATCTGCGTCAAGGTTTACTTAGAAACAGGTGTTGCCCATATCCACTCTCATTCCGGGATTTCAAGTCAAGTCCCGACGAGCCATTTCGGGGCAGAATTACGGAAGGTCGCTGGCCAGGAAAACAAGCAGTTGAACTAGATCAAACTCCACTGCGACTTCCAACCACATCGGTGTCCGGGTCGCGATTCGCACTGAGCGCATGGATACGCCACTCCGGGCAAGGAATGATCGAGGGCCAGAATTTTCCTGGTGCAGCAACTATTTTCGCTCTCAGTGACGGAGTTTACAGCGGCTGGCGAATCGACTTGCTCTTTCCTTCAAACCGCTTAGTTTTCCAGATAGCTCGCGGAAAATTGGAGAGTCCGGTCGGCGTGGTCAGCTCGATTCGCATTCCACCCAAAACCTGGTCTTACATTGCCGTTTCCCGAGATGAAGAAAAAATTAGAATCTTTGTTAATGGCTTGTTAGCAGGCCAAGTAAAACACAATGCGACGCCAACATGCTTAACACCCGGAACAAGCCTTAAGATTGGCTACGCAGGAAATGGATTATCCTCTGCTATCCTCCAAATCGAGGAACTATCGATATTTTCAAATTCACTATCCGCTGCGTATATCCTGAGTGAATCTTTACAAATCCCTCGCTCCCCCGATTTCTCAATCGATCTACTAGAGAAAGCTTCGCTAGCTTTCGTGGCTCGCGAGTACGAAGATTCACTGATCTCAATTAACACATTAATCGAGAGCATCGCTGCAGAATCACCTTTCATATTCACTCTTCAATATCGGATCGCTGAAATCTACAGGCACCTTAAGAAAGACAAGATCGCAACCGAAATTTTTCGGAGTCTAGCAGAAAATACCGATACTCCAACGGCGATCCGTCATTTAGCCTTGCACGATTATCTTTCATTGCAAGAGGGCGTGAACTTCCTCTCAGATTCCATGATATCAAATTACACGCACAGTTTTTTTGCAAATTATCCCGAATTAGCTCCATGCTCAGAAAGATACTCAAATGCATTGCAGGAATACGACTTCGCAATTCCCCTAAAACAGACCAAAAATCTGTATTTGCAGGAACAAAACTAAATGTTCCTGTATTCGAAATGCATCTAAATCTTTTCTGATAAATTCGCGACACTATTTTAACCTAAATGTCAAAGAAAATTTTGCTAACAGGCGGAGCAGGCTTTATCGGTTCGAATCTAGTTCGTAGTCTTCTAAAAGATGACCTTACGATACTCAACATTGACAGCTTAACGTATGCCGGTGATTTAGCTTCGCTAAAAGATATCGAGTCACGATCAAACTACAACTTTCGTCAACTTAATATACTAAACTATGAAGACATTCAAAAAACATTTTACGCCTTTCAACCGGACGCGGTGATGCACCTCGCTGCAGAAAGTCATGTGGATCGTTCCATTGACCGGCCTTCGAAATTCATTGAAACAAATGTCATCGGAACCTTTAATCTCCTACAGGCAAGCTTGAACTACTGGAAAACATTGTCTTCCAGTGTCGCGCAGAATTTCCGTTTCTTACATGTCTCAACAGACGAAGTGTATGGATCGCTCGGTTCCACAGGCTTATTTACTGAACAAACACGTTACGACCCACGATCGCCATATTCCGCGAGCAAGGCTAGTTCCGATCATCTTGTTCGAGCGTGGTTTCACACATATGGATTACCTGTTCTGATAACAAACTGCTCCAACAATTACGGACCTTTTCAGTTTCCGGAAAAACTAATTCCTGTGGTGATATTGAAATGTCTTCAAGGTGAAACCATTCCAATTTATGGGAAGGGAGAAAATATTCGCGATTGGCTTTACGTCGAAGATCATTGCGACGCACTGAAACTGGTGTGCCTACAAGGTACACCCGGCGAAACGTATAACATTGGTGGCAATAACGAACTTCGAAATATCGACCTCGTCAACGACATTTGCACAATCCTAGATGAACTGAAACCTGCACCCAATGGACTCTCTTACAAACAACACATCACTTTTGTAGCAGACCGCCCCGGACATGACCTTCGATACGCGATCGATGCTTCAAAAATAAGAAACGAATTGGGATGGGCACCTAAACAAGACCGAAAATCCGGAATACGAAAAACAGTCGTTTGGTATCTCGAAAACATTGATTGGTGGCAAAAGATTCTAGACGCCAGATATAAGCTAGAACGATTAGGTATATCCGCAAATAATTTATAGCCACAGATTCTGAAAATCCAATATTCTATCTTCGAACACCCTTGATCAGAACATATGACAGTAACTAAAGGCATCATACTCGCGGGCGGATCCGGCTCACGTCTCCATCCTATTACTCTGGCTGTCAGCAAACAGCTAATCCCAGTTTACGACAAGCCGATGATCTACTATCCCTTGTCTACGCTAATGCTTGCTGGTATCCGAGAAATTCTTGTCATCTCAACACCAGAAGACTTGAACTACTTTAAACGGTTGCTCGGGAACGGCAATCAGTGGGGTTTAGAACTTAGTTATGCGACGCAACCGAAACCGGAAGGCTTAGCTCAAGCATTTATTATCGGACGTGAATTTATTGGGAACAATGATGTCTCCCTCATTCTAGGAGATAATATTTTCTACGGGGTAGGGTTCCGAAAACTATTAGCTGATGCAATTTCAGCAACGTCCGGAGCAACTATTTTCGGCTATCCTGTAATGGATCCTGAGCGGTATGGTGTGATTGAATTTTCAGAATCAGGCAAAGCACTATCAATCGAAGAAAAACCAAATCAACCCAAAAGCAGCTTTGCCATACCCGGGTTGTACTTTTATGATAACCGAGTGGTTGAAATCGCTTCTCACCTAAAACCATCCCCTCGAGGTGAACTCGAAATCACCGATATCAATCGTGTCTATCTCGAATGGGATTGCCTTAATGTAATTCAGTTCAGTCGAGGCTTTGCTTGGCTTGATACCGGTACAAAAGACAGTTTACTCGATGCGTGCAATTTCGTCGCGGCCATTGAAAAACGTCAGGGACTTAAAATCGCCTGCCCAGAAGAAATAGCATTGTTGCAGGGCTTTATCAACGAAGAACAACTGTTCCGCCTCGCTGCACAGTTCAAGAATGAATATGGCAACTATTTAAGGGCATTAATCAAATCATCTCGCTTCCCCCCCCTCCAAAACGCTGCACGAGAAAACATCAGTACAATTAAATAGCATGCAGGTTTTTCAAAAATCAGCTTATTGGATTTTACAAAGGCTACGTCACTTAGCACATCGATGACGTCTTGAAACATTTGCAACGAAAAATAGATACACTGACTTTGTTTAAATCTCAAATTAATTTACCTTTCTGAAAAGTTTAAAAATGAAAGACCCGTCATTCAACACAGAAGTTCAATCTCGCCCTGGCACAGTCGTTTATTCAAATCGTTCATCGCTATCCAACCCATTCAAGACCTTAGCAACTATCCTTCGAGATTTATATAAATTTCGTGAGCTAATCTGGATTCTTTTTACAAGGGACCTCCGAGCGCAATATCGTCAAACACTTTTCGGATACTTTTGGCTTTTTGTCCCACTTTTATCTACGACTATCGTCTGGATGTTTCTCAGTAACACACAAGTAATCCAAGTTGCCGAAACTCCGATTCCTTATCCCGCATACGTGATGATAGGAAGCCTTATCTGGGGCGTCTTTATCGCATCGGTAAACCAACCTCTGTCTTCTTTTAATCAGGGGCAAGGCGTGTTCATGAAACTCAAAGTTCCACCGGAGGCTTTCATCTTTGCTGGAATGAGCCATGTCGTCTTTGATACTGTTATTCGTAGCTGTGTACTCGTACCGGTATTCTTCGCTTTAGGCATTGTTCCAGCGAGTACCTCTTTACTTTTTCCCATAGGCCTATTAGGGGCGGGCTTAATAGGATTGAGCATTGGCATGCTAATGATTCCTATCTCGTCACTTTATACCGATGCGAGCCGGTTCGTCAGCACAGGACTACAGTTTGGGATGTATCTTACGCCGATCGTTTATCCTGCTCCGAAAAACGGTTTTGCTTCCGTTTTAATTAACGCTAATCCGCTAACGCATGTTGTAAATTCAACCAGAGACTGGCTTACTTTAGGATTTAGCAATTCTAATGTTATTTTTCTACTTCTAGTTACCTTCTCTTGCATTCTATTGCTTACGGCGATGCTAATTTTACGGGTTGTACTGCCGCACTTGATCGAGCGAATGGGAATGTAGATGAACGGAGAGAAAACCAACGGCATCTATAAAGTAAATTATTTTTTTGAGTAGATTGATACAGAAGTAAATGGGCATACACAATATGGCGGATCACTCAGATGATATCCTAGTTTCATGCGATTCGGTGGGCAAAAAATTTTGCCGAGACCTGAAGAAAAGCCTTTGGTATGGAGTTAGAGATTCCGCAAAAGAATTTTTTGGATCGCGTAAAGAGCAAAGAGTTACTTCTAGCAGAGATATCGCCCTCAGAAATGGCGAATTTTGGGCGGTAAGCGATGTAAGTTTCCAGTTACGCCGCGGTGAATGCCTCGGATTGCTCGGTCGTAACGGCGCCGGAAAGACAACTTTGCTCAAGATGATAAATGGTCTTATCAAACCCGATTCAGGGAATATTCGCATTCAAGGCTCGGTTTCGGGCCTGATCGCACTTGGCGCTGGTTTTAACCCTATTTTGACTGGCCGTGAAAATATCTATGTCAATGGTTCAGTGCTCGGGCTAAGTCGCAAAAACATCGACGAAAAAATAGAGCAAATTATCGACTTCGCCGAAATAGGGGATGCTATAGATGCCCCGGTTCGTACCTACAGCTCCGGCATGCAAGTTCGGCTTGGCTTTGCTTCCGCAGTTAATCTTATCGCGCCGGATGTTTTGCTCTTAGATGAGGTTCTCGCAGTCGGCGACCTTGGCTTTGTCATTAAGTGCTTAAATAAGATGAGAGACTTGACGAGTAAAAGCGCGGTGATTTTCGTTTCACACTCTATGCCATTCGTTAGCATGTTTTGTACACAAGCAATGCTCATGCAAAACGGCAATTCTAAATTTCATTCGATTCGTGTCGCCGAAGTGATTGAAAGATACAATCGCGAATTTGCATTAACTGATCACATTTCGGGTACGGGCGAAGCGTCCGTGATCGCAGCTGATTTTATCACTGTTCGTGAAAATGGAGTTGAGGAGATTGGACACCATATAACCGCAGACTATGGCTACCCCCTCAAGCTCAGGACGCGTATTCAAACGCGACGAAAAGCTTACCTGGAAGTTTATTTGCATACAGTAAGCGTTATTCCGGTTGTTGGTTCTAAAATTGTAGACGAGGCTGGGAACGCCATAACACTCAGTCCCGGCGAACACCAACTCGAAATCGATTTTGGTAATATTGATCTAAATGCCGGAAAATACCCTCTGATGATTTCCGTTGCCGACAATGACACCCACAAGTCACTGTGTCGAGTCGAGGGAAGCTCGTCCCTTACTGTTAAAAAGGAAACTGTTGACTGGGGATTCTTAAGCAGAGTTTTCAGAGCCAAACATCAAGTACTATCCTAATTCTCACCATGGATTTACAATAAAAGCCTTCTTTAAACTAAAACAATAACCAAAGATCTTTCTATGAATGATTTTATAGCTAAAACGCTTAGAGGGCTCGCAAACAGTTTTGCGCCCGCCTCCGTAAACACTATTGAAAAAGTACGACAACCCACGTCTGAAGAAGCTAAGTCAGAGATGCTGAAAAACCTCTTCCTTTCAGTTAAGAAATCAGGGGTGGAGCCGACTCACGTTATCGATGTAGGTGCAAATTGTGGAGATTGGACACGGGAATGCCGCAAGTATTTCCCAACTTCACGCTACACCCTGATCGAACCAAACCCCGCTATGCGTGCTCATGTTGAAGATTTAATTACAGCTAATTCGAACATTGAGTTCCACAACATCGGTGCGTCGGATAAAACAGAGAGTTTGCTTTTTACGATCGTAGAACGCGATGATAGCTGCAATTTCTTATTGACAGCCGAACAGGCAGCAAAGCACGGATACAAACAAATCACAGTTCCAGTTTTCGCTATTGACGACTTTATTGAGGAGAATTGCCTTCCACCCGCTCAAATTTTAAAGATCGATGCTGAGGGTCTAGACCTTAAAGTTTTACGAGGCGCAACAAAGACGATTGACCATTGTGATTTAGTACTGACTGAAGCAGCTGTTATGTGTAAATGGCATTCTAAATTTGAAAATACAGTTTACGAGCTTGTTCGCTTTATGCATGACAAAGGTTTTACACTCTTTGACATCACTGATCTAAATCGAACAATATCTTCGCGAAACCTTTGGCTCATCGAATTAGCATTCGTAAAGAAAGATGGGAAAATCGACAACAGCGTGATTTCTTTCACGCAATAACGACAACAAGTAATAAAAATACACTAGAGCCTGTTTCAAAACCGTCTTAAGCAGATATATCCACAAGCTAGGTGTATAAAAGCTTGATAAATTTGACTGTGGTATTCATAGCGCACAACCAATCGGCGAAACTGCCCGATCCAGGAAATGGTTCTTTCGACGATCCATCTGCGCGAGTATCGACGCATCCTTCGGCCATCCTGACGAGAGGGGCGTTTGCGATTCTGTCGATGTGGAGAAATGAGCAAAAAGTTTTTCTCTGCCAATTCATCTCGGAGTTCATCACTGTCGTATCCCTTATCTGCAATCAACGGTGTTGGAACTTTTGGATAATAGGCTTGATCTACGGTTTCCGCTGCGAGTTTGACCTCAGCCCTCTCGGCCGAGTGCGTGGAGCATGCCAAAGGTATTCCCGTGCCATCAGCCACCACCATCCACTTTGTACCCTTTCCACGCTTGGTTTTTCCGACGTCTTCACCCCTTTTTTTGCGGGAGCAAAGCTCCCGTCGATGAAAAGTTCATCCCAGCTTATTCGTCCTTGTTCGCTTAGTTCATCAATAAACGCATGCCACATTTCAAGGAACACTCCCGCGTCATCCCACTCCACCAATCTTCTCCAGCATGTGCTGGGTGAAGGAAATCTCTCTGGCAAATCTTTCCAGCGAGCGCCGCTTTTGAGAACCCATAGAATACCCTCGAAGCAGCTTCGATCCTCGGCTCTCGGTCGACCACCCTTGGGATGCTCGACTTTTGGAATAAAACGCTTGACCTTTTCCCATTGCGCATCGGTAAGTAAAACTTCGCGTCGTCCTGACATCGTTAGTCTCCTTTCGATGTCAGGTGTACCCTAACGCAACAATTAACAAAAGATCAGCATTTCAGGGTTTTGAAACAGGCTCTAGTTTAAATGGAAATTCAAACTACTCTCCTCCGATAATCAGACCCTATTCAGCATAATTAAAAGGTTTGCTTCAACCTATTTGTCAAAGAACAATTCGAGTCAATATAGCGAAATCACCCTTACTTAACCACTTAAAGAGACGGACCCTAGTGCTGCTTTGCCCCCACCGTTTTGGTGGCATCTTGCTTGAGTGACGAATCTTTTTTTGAGTGTGTCAGTTTGCAAGAGAATTGGATAGGCTTGATACTCGACCAACCGTTTGTCTTCTAATCTACGAGCCATAAAATTCAGATTTCAAGGCGATCGTCATGAAGGTGAATGGTGCCTAGCACTTATTCCGATGAGCTGATGGCGTTAGCCACGGTTCTGCCGCTGGGTGATAACCTCCGTCGAACTTGCCATTAACAGTGCCTGGCACACATCAACGGTGCCTGGCACCAAACATCACCTGGCATCAAACATCATGGTGCGCACACTAGCCAATAACACTCCCAAAAAGGTACATGTCACCCGCGTACCTAGGCGCTCCGTTAGGGCAGTTTCCGGTACGTAAATCGGAAATCAAAAGACTCACAGAGGTGTCAGGCACCGTGGCCAGTCGAGGCACCGTGGCCAGTCGCGAAATCGAACCGAAATCCAAGAGACCAACAATATCCAAACCTTGGCACGTGAAAAGGAATGAATTCGTGTGCCGACAATTTCGTTGGTAAGCTACAAGCAGCGCGGACATTCATGAAAAAAATCGACACAGCCTACAATGCCCATCGGAATACAAAAGGCTCAGTAATCTTGAGCGAACGAAGGATCGATTCCATCGAGTCGATGTTTGATCCCAGCGAGCCAGGAGGTATCCTATGCGAATTCAATGCATCGATAGCAAGTCGTAATTCAAGAAATGAGTACTTCAAGAATTGATTGTGTGTTAAACTTCG
>JBIKMB010000010.1:0-62882 GCA_044359485.1 Pirellulaceae bacterium
TGCAGTTGCATTGGCTTCGAGCATACCTTGAAGGATGACGCGAAATAAAAATTCTTCTGTGATGGGGGCCGCAATAACGGCCGAAAAGAAAGCGCCCAAATACATCCAGAGGACGGGGCCCGACTTCAATGCTTCTAGCAAAGGATGATCGTATTTTTGGTCGAGCAAAAAAACGAGACTTGCCATGATAAGCTGAATGATTGGCAGGAAAAGAATCGATGCACCAATTCCGAGCACAAGATCGTAACCCAATCTTTTCACGGTCCAACCAAGGTCTGCCATGGTGGCGCGTGTGGAAACAGCGATCATCAATGTGGCGACAATCATCGTGATGATTTGTGACAAGCTGCCTGAGAAGATACGTCCCATCATGCGTAAGCTCTCTTGCTGCTCTTGAGGTTGTTCGGCAATCATCGAACCTACGACAAGTGTGTCGAAAGAGCGAATGGTCAGGCCGCCGATCACTACGAAGAGAACAAAGATTGCAACAAAGTGTATCAGGCCCCATGGTGCGGGGCGGCGTGGTTCGACCGGTATGGATTTCCCTCCCAGGCTGAACCAACTGATCACCGAAATCCAACCGACGACCGACGCAGATATCAACGCCAGCATGAAGAGTCCAAAAAGGACCAGTAACACAGAAGCTTCGGGGGGGCTGGATGTCACGCTTTTATTGCTCGTTGTATCAGGCACTCGCTGGATCAGGATGGGTTGCTACGGGCGGCGAGAAGAATATATTCGATGCCGGAGATGAGCGTCAGTAGAACCGCTCCCCAGATGCAAATAAATCTACCCCACAGCATCCAATCTGGGGTATTGTTGTCGTAGATGAGCGTTAGCATGCAGGCGACGACAGCTGCGCATTGCAACACCATTTTCCATTTGCCCAGTTGTTTGGCACTGAAGTCTCCCCCCTTCCCTTCGATCATGCCTCGAAGGCTGGTAACCAGCAATTCGCGACCGACGACGAGGGTAGCGATCCATGGAGCAAGACCACTTTGGGTTTGCCCTGCCAAACCGATCATCGTTCCGCAGATGATGATTTTGTCTACGAATGGATCTAGGATGCGTCCCACTTTGGTGACTTGATTGAATTTTCTAGCCCACCAGCCATCGATCCAGTCGGTGGATACGGCGATGACGAAGGCAACGAGTGCTGCGAGATACCAGTGCTGCTCGATCCACCAACACACAAGAATAGCAATGATGAAACGCAGCGAAGAGAGCGCATTGGGGACATTATAGGGATTATCAGACAACACCGTTTTAACGGCCGCGCTTTCTGGCGACGCAGGCGTTGGCGATGATTTTGGGCTATCCATCGAGTCGCCTCACGATCCAAGAGTCAAGTGTGAAAGAGGTAGATTACGGGGCCTGCGATACCCTGTATTTTACCATTTTGCGGATCGGTTGGCGATGCCGGGTGCTTGTTCCCCTGCTCGAGCCTGTTCCAGTGCCGTTTGAAGTATTCGGTCCGTCGGTGTGGTAACCGGGTTGAGAATTTCTCGACCAGAAGCATCGATCACCGGGCGAGCGGTAACATAATGATCGGCTTCCACTTTGATATCAGGTCCCACGCCCAACTGGGCGATTGGAGTACCCTTCGGCGAATAAAACTTCGATACGGTTAACCGAAGCCCTGAGCGGACCAGATCGGTGTTGTACAAACCTTGAACGCTCCCTTTGCCGTAAGTTGTCGTTCCAATCAATAACCCGCGGCGATGATCACGAATAGCACCTGCAAAAATCTCGCTAGCACTAGCGCTATCTCCGTCGATCAAAACGTACAGTGGCATTTGCCAAGTACCCGAGCGATGAGCGGTAAAGTTTTTGTTTTCAACGCCATTGCGACCTCGCGTCGATACAATCAAACCCTCAGGTATGAACTTATCAGCAACTCGAACCGATGTTTCCAGTAGCCCTCCCGGATTTCCACGGAGATCCAGAATCAAGCTCTTCATACCTTGTTTCTGCAAGTCCCACAGGGCACGGTCAAGTTCTTCATCGGTGGTCTTTTGAAAATTGGTAATTCGTAAATAGGCGATACCTTTGGGCCCATCGATCAAATGTACCGCTTCGACACTCGGAACGTCCACGCGTTTGCGGACCACGGTCATCGGGATGGTTGTTTCGCCACGCAACAGCTTGAGCGATGCTTTGCTACCTTCTGGACCCCGAAGTAAATCCGCTACGTGATCAGCATTAGTAGATAAGGTTGTAATTCCATCCACTTCTAAAATTTCATCGTCCGGTTGAATGCCGGCCAGTGCAGCTGGGCCACCTCGAATCACACTGACGACCGTTAGACGTTGACCTAACGGACGCAATTCAACACCCAAGCCAACGAAATTTCCTTCGATTTGGGAGGTCATTTCCAGTAATTCCCCCTCAGTCAGAAAACCCGAGTAGGGATCCAGTAAACCGACAGCTCCACAAACATATTCATAAATTGTTGCGGTCGATTTGAGACCAATCGTTTGTTCCGCTTTCTTAGCGACGTGAACGACCAGTTGCCGAGCATCAAAACGGTTTGCGACTTCGCGGCCTAAGACTTCGCGATGGATGGCCAACCGAAATTGCTCCACTTGCTCCGGCGATGTATTGGGTAAATGTTCAGCCAAGAAAGCCGGTTCGGTTAAAGCAACTTCGAGGAATGCGGTTCCATTTCGCAAAACTTCATTCAGATTGAGTGGATCGACGTAGTTGGCCTCAATTTTGGCCAGTATCTCCAAGTAGAGATCCGCAGCCTGCGATTGTGAAAGCTGGCTAACCGATTCTTTGTAGGTTATGTCTCGGTAGCGGCGAGTGACATCGAAATGAATTCGCGATATCAGTAGGCGGCGGCGTAAATCGCTATCCTGAGGAAATTTCTTGCTAGCCTTCTCATACAAATGAATCGCCTCACTCCAGCGGCGATCCTGTTCTAGTTGCATTCCTTGCTGGAGAACTTCCGAGGCAGCAATCTGATCGGAAGGGGCAAAACGTCCATCTTGCCCGCGAACGATCGAACCATACCCGATGCTCATCCAGACGAGCAGGGCAAGGCAATGCATCCAGTGTCGTTGACTCCGAGTCATGCAACCAATCTTTCCGCTATCGGCAGGAAGGAAAAAGGCTCACACCATTTGGTCCATACGTATGGTCTTAACAGTGCGGAGCACCCTGGAAAGAATAAGGAAAGTGCTCCCGCACTTAGATCCCAGGGGAATATAGGTCACGATACGTGCATGGTCAAAGAAAGCGCACAATGATTTTTGTAGATCATTCGTTACACATCGCACAAAGCGAACTCGACATTATCGAATATGCCAATTGTGTTTCGAGAATGGTTCAAATCGCGTTTGCCGTTCAACCTCGATTTGCGGTCAAAGCGGATCGTACAACCAGTCTGAAAGAATCTCGCTCAATCGGAACAGACAGTTCAAAGCTTCTAGCATCGCATGCCACATGTTGCGACGGGGACTTCCTCTGAACGCGAATCGCGAAGAACCTGGGCAAAAGGTGCCGCAGAATCTCGAAAACTCGTCTGTTGAATGTCGATGGGCAGCGAAAATTCCGCAGTGAAAATCGCTTGCTTCGTGTGCCTCTTGCACATCAAACGCCGTAGATGGTAACCCCCCAAAAAAAGTGGGAATCCTGGCGTTCGGAATGCTTCCGTTAAAAATAGTACGCAGCGCCCCGGCAAAAGGCAACGGAACTACCTTGATTTCCCAAGCTTCACATCGATCCAAACCAAGCGATGGTCGGAGGCTTCGAGCCATTTTGGATCGATCTTTTGTATGCGTTTAGAATTTGGCCAAAACACGCCAGCTTGAACGATCTGCAAATTCGAGGAGGGCAATACATAATCGACTCTCAAATTTCCCGGATTACGATCATTGAAATCGCTCGTGTCTTCTTCAGGATTACCGCGATGTGAAGTGTTTTTGTTTGCTTGAATCAACGCAGTTTCTTTCCCACCAAGCGCAGCGGGTGTTTGGGAGGCATTCACTCGTTTGGATTGAAGCAGTTGCCGAATAGCTTGACCCTCGTCATCTCCATCCAAGGGATCTGCATTGAGGTCGCCAGCGATGATGAAAGACTTCTCCGATGATAAGCCGCCTTGTTGACCTTGATCATCGACCAGAAACGTTGCCGTTGGATTTTCGATATACTCTTTCCACAAACGAATTTCATCATGATTTCGCTTACCGTTGCGATCTTCCGGTCCATCAAAAGCGGGTGGAGTAGGATGGCTGCAGAGAAGATGAAGAGTCCCCAGCGGCGTGCGTATCGGTACGTCCCAGTGGCTCTTGGAGGACAGCCTTAGTTTTCTCCAAACTTCGTCGCTATAAAAAGCTTGCTTATGGGTGGGATTCACGGGATTGACAGAATTAGGCAATGTATGCCAGAGGAACTTTTGGAACGTGCGAATCGCATCGGTATCGATAGGATCTTTGCTCAATAAAACCATACCGTAGTGACCGGGATAGCGACCGAACCCAAAGGCATCGTTCGGATCATTGGTACTGCCATTTTGGTCCAGATCCAAACCACTCGGCTCGCCAGTATTTACAGGAGCCGCGTAATAATGAGGATATCGAATCGATGGGCCTATCCCATCAGGAGCTTCCAGGTACTTCGACAAAAACAAACGAATGGAAGCCTGGTCCGCCGCGTAATCGAATTCATTCAGCAGCACGATATCAGGTTGAACTGTGCGAATGATGCCCGCGATTCGCCGAGCTTGTAAACTTTCGCTGTGCAATTCCTTCAGCAACGCTCCCGCTTCATCTCGGCTGAACGCCGTATTGAATGTGGCAACTCGATAGGTCCCTTCAGTTTTCGGAGGGACCAGCGGTTCTTCCGCGTTCAAAGGGTGGGGCAACGCACATAGAAATGCGATATGGAGAAAAACCATCATGGTGATTTGAGAATAATAGCGATTCATGACCAGCGATCTTTTCGTACAAAAGGACGAACTGCAGAAGCTAAGCAAGATACCTAGGTTTGGGCGGTTTTGAAGATGGTTCGCCGTAAATTATCCAAAGCGACGCGAGGATAGTACTTTTGAGTACCGTGCCCGGCGAGAAAATGGAGGTAATTGAGAGCTATTTAGCGTGAAAGGTTGGGAGTGTGCGCGTCGGAAAATTGTCGATCGCAAGGCTTAGCCACGGGTATGTCGGCACAGCGGCCAAAATTGCACGTTGCTTTGCCCAAGTGAGAGGTTAAGGCCAGAAAACCGTGTGCTACGACTGGCGACCTACTGGTGTTGGGCGAGGTCGAGAAGTTGCCGATAAACATCAGCGACTCTTTTGGCCATATGGGTGGTCGTAAAGAGGGATTGTTGTCGCTCTCGGGCTGCACGTCCCATGGCCTGCCAGCGTTCTCGATCGGAGCAGAGTTGATCGATCTTGGCAGCGAGGTCACCTGCATTTTTGGGTTGAGCCAAATAGCCATCTACACCATCTCTTACGGCTTCCGGAGTTCCCTCAACAGACGTTGCAACCACGGGAACACCTGCGGCCATAGCTTCAAGTACGACCATAGGCAATCCTTCTCCGAACAAGCTGGGCAGGATCAGGGCATCCATGGATCGCAATTTGTTGGCAACGTCGCGAGTGAATCCGCTGACCGTAACTGCGTCCTCCAGCTTCCAGCGACAGAGCAATTGCTCGATTTGGTTTTGGTAGGCCGTGGTTTCAAAACTACCAATCAGTTCAAGTCGAATATCGCTTCGGCGAGCGCGTAGGATGTACAGAGCTTCCAGGAGAATCTCAACACCTTTTCGTGGACGCATCAGGGCAACCATGCCCAGGTTCCAAGGTGACGAAGGGTTCCTGGCTTCCCAATCGATTGCGGGGAGTTGTTCGACCCCGTTGTGGATGGTGGTGACGCGACTTGGTAGCCAGCCTTTGCGAAGCATTTCGGCGTTAAGGCTGTTTGAAACCGTGATCAAATGCTGGCAAGAATAAAGTGCGAGTCGTTCGGTCCAGGCATTGAGACAATTGAGCCAACGTCGTGTGCTGTCTCGTGAGGTTGGACTATGGACATGATAAATCCAGGGAAGAGCGGTTCGCTTTGCCAGCATGGCAGTGATCATTGCGGAACGCGGTGTATGAGCATGGAGCAGTTGATAATCTCCATCCAAAACGAACTGCGTTAATCTCGGTACGACGGAGAAATCTCGCCGCGAACTCATGGGGAATTCAACAACGCGATTAGGAGGAAGGTCGCAGGCTTCGAGAAATTTTCCTGTTTTAAGGCAGGCGAAATCCGATTGAAATCCAAACTGCTGCAGGCTTTTTCCCAGTCCCTGTTGAACTCGCTCGGCACCAGAGAAAAATTCGCCATTGATAATGTGTAAAACTTTGCACTGGGCAATTGGCTTTGGAGCATCGCTAGGTACAGCAGGCTCGCTGCACAATGGAACAATGGGGACGAGCGAACTGAAATTCGCTGTTGAGTTTGGAATGATTTCAGTCATATTCAATTGCCTTGCCTCTTGGTTTGAGGCGCACCGCATTGACCTGGAGACACCTATAGAAAGAATACGCCATAGATTTTAGCGATTCGGCGATTTGTATCGGACTTCTGCGGATCAGCGAAGTCTAGAATGGAAAGTGATGATTGTATCGATCATGTCGATTGTAGTTGTTTGAAGATATCTTCGAGCAAGAGACGATTTCGAAGACGAATCGACTGGCAACGCTCAGCAATAGGAACCGAGTCATGGACCCCAAGTAAGAACTCAAGTAAGCTCAATTCGCTTGGATCTGTGGGGAAATCATGTCGCGCGACCGTGTTCATCAGTCTCAGTGCGGATTCGATGCCGCGCAGAAAACGATAGCCTTCATCGAGTAACCATGCTTGCTCCGAAGTCAAAGCTCCCGATAGCACTAATGGCTCTAGTGATGCCAGGGTTCCTGCTCGCATGATTTGGGGGGCAGTAGCCGCCAATTTGATTTGCAGAGCTTGAATAATAAACTCAATGTCTAAGGTTCCACCTTCACCCCGCTTTAGATTTTGTGGTGAAGCAGTCTGTTGCAAGCGGAGACGCATGTCGTAGATTTCTTCTGCGATGTCTCGTGTCCAAACGACATTTTGAATGATGCGAGAGATTGCGGTCATCGACGCTGCTCTAATACGTTCACCGCCATAGACGGGTCGAGCTTTACATAATGCCTGTCGTTCCCAAAGCTGACCTTGGCCATCCTCAAAATATTGTGTCAGATCGTCGACTGCGATGGCTAATTGGCCGCTTTGACCAGTAGGGCGAAGTCGCGCATCGATCTCATATAAGCGTCCCCAGGGGGTAATTTTCGATAGAGTTTGAATGACTCGTTGGCTTAACTGATTATAAAAGTGTCTATTCGTGGTAGGTTCAAAGCGAATACCGGGTTGTGAGCTTTGGGTATAGCCATCACTTTCGAATAAGAACAGTACATCGAGATCGCTATGATAATTGGGCTCGCGTCCCCCGAGTTTACCCAACGCGATGATAGTAAAGTCACAGATATCGCCCGCTCGTTCGCCGCACTCGAGTATTGGAACACCAAAGCGTTTGATCAGACGTTGATATTCGTGACGAACCACTTGCCTCAAGCACACTTCAGCGATATCGGAAAGAGCAGCATGCGTGTTGACGATGCTCTCTTTTCCCAAGATATCACGGACCCCTACTCTCAAATGGTTAAAGTTGCGAAAGCTCAGCAAGATCGGTTCAATATCGCTCGCGTTGCGGCAGAGTTCCGTAAGTTCTGATTCAAGTTCGGCATATTGTGGCAAACGATCAAGTAGTAGCGAATCGAGCAATTCGTCGATCATCCCGGGGTTACCGGTTAGCAGCTCTACCAGGTAGGGACTGCTAGCGCAGAGGCGAACATAAAGCTGCATCGAAGGAGGGTTAAAGCTGAATAGTTCCCACAGGACGGCCTTTCCGCCTAAGCTGTTGCTGACGTTCGAAAGTTGGGCTAAGGTTCGGTCTGGGAAGGGTGTTCTTGCGATACTGGCGAGCAATTGCGGAGCGATTGCTGCCAAGAAGTGCCGGCAGCGGCGATGCGATAAAAACGAAACGCTTTCCTTCGAAAGTTCCATCAATAAATGATAGGCTTCATCGGGCTTAGAAAAAGAATGTTTAGAGAGAACTCTATCGATTACTTCTGGTGCGGGCGAGGGTTCCAGAATAAGGTCGGATTCATCAGCATAATCGGCCTGATCGGCGAAAGCGCGGTGCAGTAAATGATCTACAATTCGGCGAATTCTACTGGTTTTTTCTTCCAATAATTGCCGAAGCTGTTGCTCCGCAGGCTGATCGGTATGATCTCGAAAATCCATGCGCAGGGCGAGTTTCCGAAGTTCGTCGGGCGTATCCGGTAGAGAATGGGTTTGGAGGTCGAACATAATTTGCAAATAATGTTCGACTTTTCGCAGCAGTCGATAGCCGTCATCGAGCAATGAGCTCTCTTGTAAGGTCAATATTCCAGCATCTGCTAGTTTCCCAATAGCCGTGAGAGTATGGCCGCTGCGGATAGACTTTAGATCGCCACCGTGAAGCAATTGGAGGAATTGCACCACGAACTCAATATCTCGAATACCTCCAGGGCCAAGTTTGACATCCAGCAGACCGCATTGTGCGTGGGAGCGTTTCTCAATGCGTCTCTTCAGGGAACCGATACCAACGATATCCGCTCGATTCAAATATCGACGAAACACCCATGGTTGCATTTGCTCCAGAAAACTCTCACCCAAAGGCCGGTCACCCGCAATGACTCTTGCTTTCAAATACGCTTGTCTTTCCCAAGTTCTGCCAAGACTCTCATAGTAATTCAAGGCGGCTTGTGGACTGCAAACCAGCGCCCCATCAGAACCTAGGGGTCTTAAACGCATATCGACGCGATAGACGCGGCCATCCGCGGTTTTTTCGTTGATGACACGGATTAGCTGCATCGCCAATCGTTCAAAATACTCCATGGCGGAATTATGACGGGTCGATTCTTCATCATCGAAATCGGCGAGAAAAATCAAATCGATATCGCTGGAGTAATTTAATTCGGATCCGCCCAATTTCCCCAGAGCCAATACCGAGAATTTGATAGATATGCCATCTCGATGCTGTGGTTCGGGTTTACGTTTTTGCCTCTCCCGTCGAACCCACATCAGAGCCGATTCGGTTAGCGCTTCGGCAAGGAAAGAGAGTTGTTCGGTTACGACTTCTAATGAATGTTGACCAATAAAGTCGCCGTACGCTATTCGCAATAATTCCCGTTGTCTGCAATGCCGCAGTGCCCGCATAACCGAGCTTTCGTCGGTAATAGCCATGACCTCACTGACCAGTTCATCAAGCAGTCGATCTCGCGGTACGGCCTGCCCTTCGGTGAGGCGGAGAAAATCAAAAGATTCAGGATCGGAAATCAATTGGTCTGCCAAAAATTGGCTGACCGAAAAAATTCGCAACAAGGTTGGCAACGAATCCAGATCGCGTTCAAACAACGAGGTTAAGGATTGAGGGGATCGCGATGTTTCAAAAAAACGGTCCAGGTTATTCAAGACCGCACCCGGATCGCCCGTTTCGGGAAGGTGTTTTTGAATGGCCTGCAGGAGAAAAAATTGCAAGTCGGCCGTAAGCCCGCTGCGTACAATTCGTTGAACGTTGGTTGCCCCTCGAACCGTATCCAAAACGCCGAGCTGCTCAAGCCAACGCTGCAGTTCGCCTGGTTGGTCCATCCAGTTTAGGTTGTCGTTGGGCATCGTATCGGCAAACTGTATCGCGCAAGAAGTGGAACCAATCGGTCTCAAAATTCGTCCAAGGTATCTTGAAGTGTAACGCTTGTTGCCAAAAAGCAACGTTTTTGCAGCGGTACAACACAAAATGTTGCCATTGTACGCCCGAAAAAAAACGCCCCCAAACACTCCGGATGCTCTAAGTGTATTACTGGAAAGGATTTGCGTCGAATGTGCCTTTGGGGCCTCGGTGGAGGGTACCCGAGTTGCAATAAGGTTTTCTCGTCCCGCGACAAGCAGGAAACCTCAAAAACGAGGTTGTCTCGCTTGCGTATCAATCACCGCTGTTGCTTGACGTGAAAGAGGTTGCCATGGCCAAGAAATCTACACGACGCGAAATTCAAGATGATCTAGATTCGGTCGATTTGCAAATCGGCGGCGATAACATTGAAATCGAAGGTTCCTATCTGTCCAGTGGAATCTACGGTGGAGATGAAGAAATTGAAGAAATTCCTACCGACGAGGAGTTGAGCACAGAGGAAGAGGAAGTTGTTGAAGACGAGAGCGATGCGACAGATGATCCGGTTCGCATGTACCTCATGCAAATGGGCCAGATTCCTTTGTTGACCCGAAATGAAGAAATCACCTTCGCTCAAAACATCGAACGCACCCGATCGTTCTACCGTCACTGGATGCTGGCTAGCGATTTTATGCTCCAGGGTGCTACCCGACTTTTAGAATTGGTCCGCGACAACAAGCTGCGATTGGATCGCACGATCGAAGTGAGCGTCACCAATACGACCGAGAAAAAGAATGTAATGCGTCGCATCGGACCCAATGTGGCAACGTTGCGAGCTCTTTTGACCAAGAATCATAAAGATTTTTACATTGCCATCAACAAACGAGACACCAATGAGAATCGCAAAGCCGCTTGGAAGCGACTGGTTCGTCGACGCAACAAAGCGGTTCGTTTGATTGAGGAAATGAATCTTCGCACCAATCGTCTGCAACCGTTATTTGAAAAATTGCAAGATATCAATAAGCGAATGCAGGAACTGTTAGCACTGAAAAATAATCCTGAGCATAAGCAAAACGCTGAACAATACAGCAAGACGATGGAAGAATTGCACTACTTGATGCGAATCACTTATGAAAGTCCAGCCACATTGCTTCGACGCATCGAGCGAACCGACATGCATCGTCAGCAGTACGATGCTGCTAAACGAGAATTGTCGGCAGGCAATCTTCGCCTGGTTGTGTCGATTGCCAAGAAGTATCGCAATCGTGGTTTGAGCTTTTTGGATCTTATTCAGGAAGGCAATACCGGCTTGATGCGAGCTGTCGATAAATTCGAATACGCTCGTGGATTTAAGTTCTCAACCTACGCGACTTGGTGGATTCGCCAAGCGATCACCAGAGCTATTGCGGATCAAAGCCGAACGATCCGAGTACCCGTCCACATGATCGATACCATGTCCAAAGTTCGTCTGGTAACTCGAGAATTGATTCAAGAGCTGGGACGCGAACCAACCGTTGAAGAAACCGCTAATCGAGCAGGCTTGACCCTCGATGACGCTCGAGTTGTGATGAAAATGGCTCGACAGCCTCTGTCGTTGGACCAGCCGGTAGGGGACTTTGATGACAGCTATTTCGGTGAATTCTTGGAAGATTATCGCGATGATGATCCTCTCTATGAGACCAACCAAGAGGCACTCAAATTCCATATCCAAGAAGCTATGCAAACCTTGAATTATCGCGAACGTGAAATCTTGCGATTGCGATATGGTTTGGCCGATGGTTACGCGTATACCCTGGAAGAAGTCGGTCGTATCTTCTCGGTGACTCGTGAACGTGTTCGACAGATCGAAAGCAAAGCAGTTCGTAAATTGCAGCAACCCTATCGCAGCAAAGCCTTGATGAGTTTTCTCGATGGCTCCACCGATTCGATTCTCCGCGACAGTTCGACGGGCACTGAAACAACCTGATCGAATATTTTGAAAAACTCTTTAGGAATGTGGCTGAAACCTCAAAAACAGACAAAAGAATTTGATACGATCGCTCTTTCAAGTCTCGGGACAACGGCTTTAAATACAGATCCGTAGCAAATTCATTTTGAAAAATTGTTTTGAGATTCAGCCACATTTTTTATGCGCATGGCACCATTAATCACCAGCCTGCAGAACAGCCGCCTGAAGGCTCTTGCCAAATTGCATGACGCCAAATATCGAAAACGAGAGCAACGCGTATTGATCGATGGCCAACGTGAGATTCGACAGGCAATCGCCGGGGGAGTTGTTGTCGAGGAAATTTGGTTCGATCCTGAACGCTTAGACGTTGACTCGTGGTACGACAATTTCGAGCGGAAAGCTTTAGCCAACGCTAACATCCAACCAGCCAATGCCGAAGTGTTGCAGAAACTGCAGTACGGCGATAGGAATGAGGGACTGGTGGCTGTGGCACGTACCCCACAATGGAATTGGAGCGACCTAAGCGGGTGTGCAAAACCGCTGATTGTAATTCTCGATCGTATCGAGAAGCCCGGTAACATCGGTGCTGTTTGCCGCACGGCCGTGGCCGCGGGAGTTAACGCAGTCGTGCTCTCGGACTGTCCCGGTGAAGCCTACAATCCAAATGCAATTCGCTCTAGTCTCGGATTGATTTTTCGAATCCCTATCCTGGTGGCAACCGCAGCTCAAGTTGCCAACGCACTCAAACAATTGGAAGTACCAATCTATGTCGCTCGAGTGCAAGCGACCAAGCAACCTTACCAAATCGATTTCAAGCAAGGGGCGGCAATCGTGTTGGGAAGTGAGGCAGAAGGCTTGCAAGGTATTTGGCTCGAGGGAGGACTGCATGGCGTTCGAATTCCAATGGATGAACGAGTGGACAGTCTCAACGTATCGGTAAGCGCCGCCATCCTCATGTACGAAGCTGTGCGTCAAAGGGGGCAAAATTAAGCGAAACCTCTAGCCTTGCTACAACTGAGAAATTGCAATTTGACCATTTTCAGCGGACACCTTTTCAGCAGGCACCGAAGAGTCCTCGCGTCACTCCCAAAGAGGTAGCCTCTCTGATAGAATATTAGTGTTTTGGAGGTGGGATTGGGCTCCCGGGCTGGTAAGTCTTGCGGGCTGGTAAGTCTTGTGCTGGAAGGATTGGCCCCAATAAGCTTTCCACTGGATCATGAGACAAGCCTGTCGCATTCGCCACAAGCGGCATATTCGTCAGCGGAAATGTTCGCAGCGGGAAACGGAGATTGCTAACTGGGGAGCAAGCGTTGAGCGGACGGCGTCGCCCACGTATTTGGGCTACGAGAGTAATTGCTCCAGCAGACCCATTGCCAGGAAAATTTGTTGAACGAAACTAGATGCTGTCATATTTTGCAGATACTCAGGAGATGCGTATGAGATTGTTTGGTCATTTGATGATGAGTTTGGGTTTAAGTCTGGCTCTGGTATCCACTTGTTGGGCCCAGGGGGATGAAAAAGTGGTGATCGATTTAGCGGATGGGGCACTCAACATGACCGTCCCCGCCACTTGGAAAACGGTCCCTCCTCGGTCGCGAATCGTCGAGCATGAATTCCAAGCTCCTAAGCAGGGTGATACGGTTTCGCGAATCACGATTATGGCTGCAGGTGGTTCCATCAAGGATAACGTTGACCGTTGGTTTGGTCAGTTCGCTCAACCTGATGGTAAAGCGACCAAAGATGTTGCTAAGGTGGAAAAGAAAACGGTCGGCGACTACGAAGTTACTCTTGTCGATATCCCGGGCACCATGACTGAGTCGATGGGAGGAGGCCCCTTCGCACCAGGAAAAACGGTCAAGCGTGAAGGCTATCGCATGTTGGGTGCGATCATCGACACCAAGGACAAAGGACTGCAGTTTATCAAGCTGACCGGCGCTGCTGAGTTAGTTGAACAACAGGCGAAGGAATTCAATGAGTTTGTCGAATCGATCAAAGCGAAGAAGTAAACGAATCTGCTGCAGGTTGCTTAGACCGTTACGACTTCAGCGATTTTGAATAACGTTTCGACTCTCTTAAAGCCGAGCCGTTCGTATAAACGAACGGCTCCGCTATTTTGTACGGTTACTTCCAGTTGGACACTCTGGCAGCCAACATTTCGAAAACCTATTAGCGATTGCATCAGCAGAGCGGAGCCGAGGCCAAGTCCTCGATGCGGTAAGGTTACCCCGACATTCTGGATCGATCCAAGTTGATAATCGGCTCGCAGTCCTTGGATGGTCGCGCAAGGCTCATTGCGTCCGGTTTGTGGATCTCTGTAAACGATCATCCATGTGGCGGCAGCAACAAAATTGTTGCGACTGGAGATGTCTCGCATCAATCTCAGACAACCATCTTTATCGCCCAGGCAGGGAAAAACATTGGCATCCAGTTCAAAGCGAAAGCTGTGCCATTTCACTTCTGCATGTTCGCGCACGTGCTTATCATGCCAAGCAACAAAAGAATAATCTGACGGTAAGCGCGGCGGGAGGGACGGGACTTCTCGCAAGTCCTTCTCCATACGATAACGTTTAAAGTAGGTAACCGTCATCATCGGTTCCCCGATTGCCTGCTACTAAATTTCCACCCCCGCTAATCTAACGGGTAGAAAAACTAAGGTCAATTTTTTCGCTCAAGGTTTCCAGGAGCAGATCAGCTCAGAAGCCCAAGGGGGGGTTGGTGCATATTTTAACGGTTGAATCGCTTCATCCAGTCTTTTGCGTCGTGAGCACAACGACCAAGATTACGACTAGAACCAAAGCCAAAATGGACAAACCAACCAAAATGACTAAATTTCGGGAGTGACTTTTTTTGCGTCTCAATTGAACATTTCGCCGCGATTCGACGTTGGTATCGACCCCTGCAATGCGCTGGGATTCCACCGCGGTTCTAACCTCCGGCTTGTGGGTGGTTTGGATTGGGGGTGGTGCAGCAGTCGGCGGAGCGACCGCTTTAACTTTGGCGGGAGGAGGCGCTGGGCGAAAGAAGTCCGGGAACACATCTTTAGCCGCTTGCCAAGTCCCCCAGCCCTCACGCCAAACGAGCGAGTTTTCGCCGACCCTTTTTTCGTTGAGCCAATCCCAAAAGACCGAGCCTATCGCTGGTCCATACTGACCACCACTCGGGGGACGAACATACCAAGCCGCGTTCGGAGCGTCCGAGATGACATCAGGCATCTCGATTTCAGATTTTGCGGTGTGTTCTGTATTGGTCGCTCCCGAAGAGGATTGGGGGCGAGATTCACTCACTTCTCCTTCGATCGCCGCACCGTTGGCAATCGCATCGAGCGATTCCAGGGGAGCGTTTTCCTGGGACGAAATTTCCTGGGATGTATTCTCCGGAGTCCTCGCGCCATTGGCTATTGGCGACGAATACTCTTCGCCGCTTGCTGGTATGCGAATCGAGCCTCCGCACTGCGGGCACTTGCCACGTTTGCCTGCTAAGAAATCCTTAACATGCATCGGATATTCGCAATGGTGACAGAGAAACTTGATTCCCATAATTCAGCCGCTAGATAGATACCACAAATAAGTGAACGGATAATTAAACAGGGTGAGAAGAGTACCCTTAGCGGTAAGAGTTATGGCAATTGGTACAAGCTTGGCTCATCTGACCAACGGCTTGTCGCGCCATATCGGCGTTCGATGTTTTGACCGCTTGTACGACTTCAAGCGATGCAGCTAACATCTTTTCCGAATGCACTCGATAATCGCTATCGTCTGCATCCGGCATCCCTTCCTTGAGCAACAAGGCGGCGTAAGCAGCCATCAACTCGCCGTACCGCAAAATATCTTCACTGCTTTCTTTGAAAGCAGCTTCATTAGCGGTCATCGGAGTCAAGCTTTGTTGATGTGCAATCTCACAAAGTTTCATCAAGGGTTGGCGATCAATAATCTGTTCCCAACCTTTAGGTTCCTCGGGAGCAGATGCAGGAAACTCTGAGCCGTTGAGCATATCGGCAAGTTCTTGCAACCGTGTTTTTGCTTCGTTGTAGGCTTGCGTCGATCCCACTTTCGCATTGGCTGCCATTTGCGCGAAACCTTCTTTGGCAGCTAATGCTGATTTTTGCCAGCGAACTTGTCCTGGGTATTCGGCCACAATCCCAAAAAGAATTGCGAGTTCAGAAAATTGAAGTCGTGCGTCTGTAAATCCCCCCGCTGCGAATTTAGAAGGTGTTGTGACGATCTGATCCAAACGCAACTTTGCCTGCTTCACCTCGTCTTCAATCGTTGTAGTTGAAATATACTTTGCCCAGCCATCTTGCGAAGATCCATCGACAACCGCTGCCGCTGCGTTGTTGGCCATCGAACTACTGGCGGCACCAGAAGATCCCGCAGCCGGTTTAGCCGATTCCGTTTTGGCCAATGCGCTGGCTGCCGGTAACTTGCCATCAAGAGCTGAAGCGACATCTACGAAAAATACATCGCTTGTCGCACTGGGATCGATCTTGGGTGCTTCCGCACGTTTGGGTTTGCGGACCAATTGCTGTGCAAAAATCGGTACGGATACCAAGCCAAAAATTGCCAAGCTCCAGCCGAGCTTAGATATATAGGATCGATGTACAAGCATAATAGATGAACGCTTCACGCTACGGGTAAACGATTCAGTTTTCGACAACCATCGAGAAAGCAAAACGACTTGGACGACATTTAATGAAATCGCTCTAGAAGACTACAATGGATATAGGTTCTCCCAGGGAACGGTTCAAAGAGATCTAAGAGCGACCAAGTTGTGTGGGAATCTAGGTGTGTTCGGTCAAAGTTTATTGTAACCTGAATTGCGAGGAAACAACCATGCTAAAGAACCATCTTGTTCCCAGGCGGTGGCTTTCCTGACAAGCCTCATTTCCACGGTGCCGCCTTCCACGGTATCGTGTGACCACGATGACAAGGTACTGCAGTGGAGATATTCGATCAATCCGTTGGTTTTCTGCTCATGCTTTCGCGTAAAGCCATGGCTTGCGATTGGGAGGTGTTGCTTCCCAAGAATTCGCCCGACTTCGCAGTCGAAGAGGCAGAGGCGGCACTGGCATTGCTGGAGCGATTAGAAAACTGTTGGTCCATTTACAGGCCACACAGTGAGTTAGCCCGTCTCAATGCCTCTCGGGAAGTCTACGAGCATATCATTTCCGAGGATGTGCGAGAACTGCTTTCGGCCTCCCTGCAGGCTTACCAACTGACTCAGGGTGGCTTCGATATCACCTCCGGATCCTTATCCGAAACATGGGGTTTTTCGAGGCAAAAAGCTCGAAAACCCGATAGCCACGAGATCGCGGCAGCGCTGACAACCGTCGGTTCACATCACCTGCAGTTGGATTTCCAGAACAGCAAATTAACGATTTCGCGACCCGGTCTAAAACTCAATCCAGGCGGAATAGGAAAGGGGCTGGCACTGGAACGACTGGCCGCTTGGCTCATCTCCAGCGGTGTGGAAAATTTCCTCGTTCACGGTGGGAAGAGCAGCATTCGCGGCTTTGGGAATCGACGCAGTGGAGAACGCGTTGGTTGGCCGATTGCTGTCCGAAATCCGGCCGATCCCAACCAAATTTTGGGGAAAATCCACCTTCAGAACCAGGCGATTGGAACCAGCGGACATGCGCATCAATTCTTCCACTATCAGGGGGTGCGATTTGGGCATGTGATTGATCCCCGGAGCGGTTATCCTGTCCAGGGGGTAGAGTCTGTGACCGTGATTGCACCCGATGCTACGCTTGCCGACGCCTTGGCAACGGGACTCTACGTCCTGGGGCCAAGTCAGTGGGAGCGATTCGCCCAATTAAATCCTCAAATTGGCATCGTTGGATTGCTGCCGGGCCGCAGGACCGGTACGGTTGAAGTTCAATTGTGGAATATCGGCGATGGAGTTTGGGAGACCGTTTGACAGCGAAGCGGTGGCCACTAAAATAGTAACTGGATTGGATTTCCGACGTGCTGGTCCCGGCGATGTCCTCTCGGATTCGAGTGGATGATCGACCTGCTTTCGCCAGTTGTTGGAGCATGCCGATAATAACCGACAAAACAACGCGAAAACTAAAGACTTAGGGATATCGTTTCCCTGACAGTTGGGTTGCTCGGTAGTGGCATGATTCTCTTTCAGCATTTCTCGCGAGAGGTGACCCTATGCTTGGATGGATTGGCTATCAAGAACTTTTGATTATGATGGTGATTGTATTGCTTCTTTTTGGAAGTACCAAACTTCCTTCCTTGATGAGAAACTTGGGAAGAAGTGCCACCGAATTCAAACGCGGTATGCGTGAAGATCCCGATGCGGACGGCAACAGCATCACCGACGATAAGAAAACCGATTGAGGCCAACCCTTGGTGTTTCCGATCGGGTTGACCTCTCGGTCACCCCGGTCGAACGTTAGGTGTTGACCAGGTTTCCGGCTATCCTGTGAATTCGTTTCTCGTTGGGATCTGATCATGTTCAATTTAGGACCAGCCGAAATGGTTGCGTTTGGCATCCTGGCTATTTTGCTCTTTGGTAGCAAATTGCCGGAGGTCGCGCGTAAGCTCGGTGGGAGCTATCGGGATTTTCGTAAAAGCATCGGTGATTTCCAACGCGAGTTCCAGAACTGGGATCGTGATCCACCTCCGAAACCTGTGCAGCGAAGTCATGAGGAGCAGAGTCCATCGGCGATTACATCGACCCCGAAATTCACGCCTCCCCCGCAAGAGAACGAGTGAGCGGTGGTTTCTACTGACGTTAGAAGCGTTTCTTTAAGTTTCTCTTCCGCTAACGCTTGGGGGGCGTTGTTCCCCAAATTGCCTAGTTATTCAAGGCCTTGTTAAGTCGACAGTCGGTAAGATCTAACGATTCCGATGAATTTGTTGATTGTAGCGATTATTTGGCGCCGATACCTAAGTCTGTTCAGGAACGACACCGCTGGTGTTGGCGAGATTCTGTTTCGCTCCGGGGCGCTGTTCATAGTTTTTTTGCAAGCAGCGGTTTATCCGGTTCTTGAATCAAAACTTCAATTCAAATCGATGACAACGACGTTATGCGGGGGCATTCTATGTTGCGTTTTCAGGGTCTAGCGCTGCGCGCTTTTGTTTTGCTGAGCCTGTTCTCGACGGGTTGCTGTTGCATTCCCGCTTCGACATGTGGAACGGGATGTGGTCCGGCCGCTTTTATGGGCCACCATGCATGCTCCAATGGGTGTGGCGAAGTCTATGTCGGAGAATGGTATAACCATCCGCCGCAAGTCGATCCATGCAATACCTGCGGTGATTATGTTGGTAGTTGCGGGCACCATGGTTGTGGTGAGCAGGCATGCGTACCTTTATTGCATCGGCTTTCATGCCTGTGGGGTATACGCTACGTTGACCATAGCTGCGATGCTGGTTGCACAAGCTGCGATAGTGGCGGTATGGTTCATGAAAGTCATTTGTCGCATAGCGGTCACTCGGGCTGTTCATCTTGCAGCGGTGGCCACTCCCATGCCCATGCGGCGCATTCGCAATCGCATGATGGCCAAGTGATTTACGATGGGCCGGTTCGCAATTCGCCAGCCCCGAAGGCTGCTCCTACGCCAGCCAAGCCAGCACCTGCGTCACCCGAGGCCGCTCCATCCGTAGCACCCATGCCCGAGACGGGAACAACGACACGTTCCACCTCCCCTGCCCTACGCAAAAAGTCTTCCATCCAGCAAGCGTCGGCTCAGCAAGCCATTCGACGTCGCTAAACGACCTAAATCGATGGCAAGCAGCTTAATTTTCCGAGGGCATTGAGTCTAACTCAATGCCCTCTTGACCTTGCCAGGGCTGTGGTCTAAAGTTTTTCTGTGACTGGGGTGTGGTGTAATTGGCAGCACGACAGATTCTGACTCTGTTGGTTGGGGTTCGAGTCCCTACACCCCAACTTACTGCACGAGAGACTCTCGATGCTTCCTTAAAATCATATCTGCGAAGTGGCAGTTCTATGATTTCTTTGCGGCCTGTTGCTTCCGCAATGCCGTCGGCCACATAGATCCGAATAGGTAAACTCTGCTTTAGACGTCTCTCTCTTCGAACGCCCTGTGCAAAAACGTAAGGTCCATTGACCACGTGTCTATCGGTCTGACTAGCAAAAAGACCTTACTTAGTTGCTAGGTTCGACAAGCCTAGCATTCGGCCTCCACTGCTGCAGCCTATGCAGTCGTCGTAAATATTCCAGCGGCGAAAGCAATATCAACTGTTCGCGTCAAAAGCAGCTTTAACGTCGGCCATCGACAGTACGACGATCCCCCATATTCCCACGGGAAGTCCTAAGAAGCAGCAGCAGTTTCCGATGTTGATGCAGGAGAGGATACAGGCGATCAAAGCAAATACCCAAACTTTGTATTGGGTCATCATTATACCGCCGGCGATGATCGCTATGTTCACGAAGATAAAAACGGCTTGAATGATGGCAGCCACCGGTCCGTGCGCTCCTTCCTGAAACGCCTTCATCATCGGTGGCAGATTGGGATCGACCGGGGTTGGTTCGAGAAACACCGCAGCAAATGCGCTGAAAATGCTAAATATCAAACCGAGCGATGCAGCGATGATTAAGCAGATAGCCGGCGCAAGCACTTTGGCTTTCGATGGCGGTGTGGAACGCCCGCCATAATTACTGCCTGGAGCTGGGCTTGTGTAAGGATTGGGAGAATTCCAACTCGACATGATATTGTCCTACTAAAAGCCAATGATTGGTTGAAGCGTAACCGAAAAGAACTGGCATTCTAATAGCACAACAAGCGCCATTGAAAGTGGTCTCAGAATGTTGTCTCAAAATAAAAAACTCCCGTTGGATCGCGGGAGTTTCTTCGGTCTCAGCGGTTTGCTTGGAGCACTCAATCTTCAATGTACGTTTCTAGCGACCGCGCTAATTGATAGAAGTCGCTGTTGGTTTCAATATAGCGAACTTTGGTCACCAAGGTCGTCGGGTCTACCAGATTATCGAACGGAACATATTGAATATCGAGTTGGCCGCCTACCGACACCATCACTCCATTGAGTTTCTTTTCTACCAAAGCGCGGAAGGCTCCGACGCCGATCTGAGAGCCGAGCATCACATCGAATGCTGTAGGTCGGGCGCATCTTGATTCATAACCTAGTTGCAATCCGGTTACCTTCTTGCTGCCTCCGGTCCTCGACTTATAAGCATCCATAATCAGTTTGCTGATCATGCGCCCGAGGTTCACATTGGCAATCGAAATGTGTCCGTGGTCATCGCGAGACACATTATCCAGGTATTTCGCTGGCAAATATTCGGCTAACCCTTCGGCTAAAACGATGACACCGTAGGCGCGGCCGTCCGCTTCCCGCTTCATCATCAGTTTTACGATTCGTTCGACGACTTTTTCCACATTCATGATTGTTCGGGTGACCGATTTTCCAGTACTAGGATCGGTCACTGTTTCCGATCCGCGCAACGGACCGACGATATCTTCAACGCTAAGCACCATGCAAGCTTCTCCAGCGATGGCAGCGCCATAGGCGAGCCACCCGGCGCTGCGTCCCATCGTTTCGGCGACATAGTAAGCTCGACCTGCTTCAGCGTCATGATTTAGGTTTCTAATTTCCGATGCCAGCGTATCTGCTGCGGTGAAGTAACCGAATGTGAAATCGATCCCCATGTAATCGTTATCGATCGTTTTCGGGAGATGCACGACAGGTAGCTTTTTGGATCCTTCAGGAAGGAGATCCTGGTACATTTTGATCTTGTTTGCTGTTTTGAGGGTATCGTCTCCACCGATGGAGATCAGTGCGTCAGCGCCGATCGACACAAGTCCTTCGTAGACTCGTTTCAGTGGCGCAGATCGCTCTGGGTCTTTGAGGTGATCGGGGGATGAGACCACTTTCCCTGGGTTGGTGCGTGCTGTTCCGATCATGATGCCTTGTGATGTTCGGGCATGATGGAGCAGGCTGTGGTTGAACTTGAAATAATCTTTTCCTTCGACAAGCGGTGTGCTCGGCGAGTAGTCGATCAATTTGCTGTAGCCATGTCGAATTCCCAAAACTTCAACGCCCGCATTCAGAAATGAGAATGCTGCGGTCGAAATCACGGCGTTCGCGGCGGGAGCAGGACCGCCCGCAAATAGTATCGCAACCTTCTTGATCCCTGATATGTTCAATGCAGGCATGTATTCTTTACTCCCTTTATCCATCCGATGAATTACTTGCTTAACAATTCTCGTTCAACCCATTTGGTGTCGACAATTCCTTGCACAAAGTCCCCGTGCGAGAGAACCTTCTTGTGGAAATCAACGGTCGTACTAATACCCTGTATTTGCAGTTCGTCCAAGCAACGGAGCATACAAGCGATGGCCTCTTCGCGATTTTCCTTAAATACAATGAGTTTTCCGATCATGGAATCATAGTATGGAGGAACGACATATCCGGCCGAAACGTGAGTGTCGAAGCGAACACCATAACCACCAGGCACAAAGATTCGTTCAATTTTGCCGGGGCAAGGCTGGAAGTTTTTGCTTGGATCTTCCGCATTGATTCGGCATTCCATCGCTGCGCCGCGGGGAACGATATCTTTCTGAGTAAATGGCAGTGGCTTGCCGGAAGCGACCGCAATCTGTGTTTTGATCAAGTCAATTCCAGTTACCATTTCTGTCACTGGATGTTCAACTTGTATTCGAGCATTGACTTCAATGAAGTAAAAACGGTTTTCTTGATCGACGATAAATTCAACAGTACCCGCATTGGTGTATCCGGCCGTTTTGACAAGCCGCACGGCCGCTTCACAAAGTTCGCGTCGAGCCGATTCGGGGAGTCTAGGGGATGGGCTTTCTTCGATCAGTTTTTGGTGTCGGCGTTGGACCGAGCAATCGCGTTCGTGCAAATGGCACACATTGCCGAAATGATCGGCAATGATCTGCACTTCGACGTGCCTTGGTTTCTCAATGTAACGTTCGAGATAAACTCCGCCGTTGCCGAAAGCCGCCTTGGCCTCGTTCTGTGCTTGCTCAAGAGCCGCTTTGAGTGCAAGTTCATTGGCGGCAACTCGCATCCCTTTTCCGCCACCCCCTGCGGTAGCCTTGATCAGCACAGGATAACCGATCGCGCGAGCGGTCTGAATTGCTTCTTCCTCATTTTCAATCAAGCCATCGCTCCCTGGAACGACAGGGACTTTGGCGAGTTTCGCCATTTGGCGAGCTTGATTTTTATCCCCCAGCTTTTCCATAGCCTCAGGGGTTGGGCCGATGAAGTCAATATTGCATGAGCGACAGACCTCATTGAAGTGGCTGTTCTCGCTCAAGAAACCATAGCCGGGATGAATTGCATCCACATTGCCGATTTCTGCAGCACTGATGATATTTTCAATCTTTAAATAACTGTCTATCGAGCGAGGTGGACCGATGCAAATCGCTTGATCCGCCAGGCGGACGTAGGGGGCGTCCTTATCGGCTTCGCTATACACGACGACAGTTTCGATACCGAGTTCGCGGCATGCGCGTTGAACGCGTAAAGCTATCTCACCACGATTGGCAATTAATATTCTGTTATACATGTAACTAAAATTATCCGCGGGTATCGATTTTGAACAACGGTCTACCGAAATCGACCGGCTCTTCATTACCGCAGAGGATTTCTACGACCTTGCCTCGCACTTCAGCAGGGATTTCATTGAAGACCTTCATGGCTTCGATAATACAGATTGTCGATTCGGGATTGATCGATTGACCAACCTTCACAAAGCTATCTGACTTCGGATTGGGACGTAGGTAGAGCGTGCCTACCATAGGCGACTTGATCGTGACGATATGTGGTCCATCGGTCGCTGCCGGAGGTGGAGCAGCTGCGGCTGGAGCAAGTGGGGCTGCCGCTGGTGGCAACGCTGCGGGGGCCGCATACTGAGGAGCGATCATCGTTGGTGCAGCCATGACGGGGACTTCCTGAGTTCCACGACAAATTCGGATTCTCTGCCGAAAATGCCGCAGATCGACCTCCTTCAGATCGTGCTCCTTCATCAGTTCAACCAAGCTGCGAATCCGTTCAACGCTGAAGACGTCCTCTGCTTGTTCTTCCCGCCCTTGGTTATCACCTAAATCTGTCATTCGCCTATGCTCCGCGCGTGAAACCTTCCGCGCTTAAAATGTTGAAATGAATACTACTTAAATCCTACCAGCACTTGGTGACCATAGACTCGATACTCTTGGGAAGGGTCGACAGCACTCGACAGCCCTCTTTGGTAACCAGCACGTCGTCCTCAATCCTCACTCCGCCCCAGCCTGGAATATATATCCCAGGTTCCACGGTGACCACCATACCCGCCTGCAATGGCCGCCTCTGTTCAAGACCCATTCGGGGAGACTCATGGACTTGCAAGCCAATCCCATGACCGAGAGCATGCCCAAATTGCTTTCCAAAGCCCCCCTTCTCGATGATTTCTCGAGCGGTTCGATCCACATCGCAAGCAGGAACACCTGGCCGAATGCTGCGGATGGCTGCTTCGTTGGCCTCGAGAACCAAGCGATACACCTTCTCAAATTTGGGCGGAATTTTACTTGTGACTAATACCCTGGTCAAGTCGCTGATATACTCCCCCTCTCGGGCCCCCCAATCGATCAACACAAACGGCTCGCTCCCAATTTTCGCATTGGTGGGGGTTCCATGTGGTAATGCTGCTCTTGGACCGACACCAACAATGGGGGTAAAACTGCAGCCAATACCTCCCAAGGCCCGGATTTCGTTCTCTAATTGATGAGCCACATTTCGTTCGGTGTATTCTCCTTTCAGGCCCGCTTTGACAACTAAAAAGGCTCGCTCTGCCATTTCAATCGCTCGCTCGATTCGCAGAATTTCATCCTTGTCCTTGATTTCCCGAAGTTGTTCGACCATGCCAGCGGTGCCAAGAACTTCACATTGGTTGAGTCGGCTCTTTAGAACTTCATAGCCGAACATGGGGAGATAGTGGGATTCCACCCACAAATGGTGACATTTGGCTTGAGCGATCTGATTGGCGGTGGCTTCGAGCAGTGTGGTATCGGGAGTGCGAATGAAGCACTCGACCCCCGGGCATTCTGCCTGTATCTGCTCTTCATACCGTGGATCGCTTAAAAGCAAAAATTTCCCGCGATCAACAAGTAAGAACGTGCTGTCCCCGGTGAAGCCTGTTAGATAAGTCACATTGGAAGCATGGGAAACCAGTAAACTGGTGATATTGTTTTGTTTCAACTGCTTCAGCAGTTTTTGGCGTCGCCGTTCAAAATCGAATGTCATGCAAATTTCTCTCGCCTCGGATGGAGAAGTCTCAACGCATCGATCTGCTAGATATTGTCAATTAACGCTGGACCCTACAATATACGCTGATACCAAAAAACGCATCCCCAATCGTCGCGTGCCGCCTACAAAACTCGGCTAGGCGAGGATATTTGCCGTTTGCTTCGCGGTGTCATGTCCTTACGATTAATGCCAAACGTTGCGGCAGTGCTTTACTATGGAGTGTACCGAGTCGGGCGTCTGTAGGGATAATGCAATTACTCGGTCACCGAATTGGTCGCCCAAAAAGAGCCTGGATCCCAACAAGATTTGGGTAAGGAAGCTTCAAGCCGAAACGTGGCCGAAGCGATGGATGTTGGGGTGTGAGTTTAATCGGATAGAACAACAAGCGAATTCGCTGCCGTGAGCACACACAGAAGCCTATGAGACAACTTTTCGATTGGCTTCGATTGGCTGGGGAAGATCACTGCGAAAAACACAATTGCGATCACCACTTTATTGCGAACGAAGCCCGACTCGCCAAAGCGGGAGATAGTCAACCAAAAAAAATCGGAGTCGAGGGGAATTGTCCTGCAACCGAAGCTCACACAATTGGGTTAAAAAAAGATATTCATGATAAAGATAGCGGCGGCTGGAAGAACGGCGGGCGTTCCAGGAAAGTCAGAGAGCATTAATCAGCAAGGATGAATTGGCGATGATAAAGCGACAACACGGCGGTTTATACCGATAGAGGGCAAGACTAAGGTCTTTCCACCAAACACTGTAGTATTTCTAGTTAGGGCAGATTATGGCAGCGAAATCCTTCGGAATTGAAACCACAGTTGATACCTTTGAACGCGACGTTTTCGAAGCGAGTGAGCAAAAGATTGTCATCTTAGATTTTTATGCAGACTGGTGTCAGCCTTGTCGTATGTTGGCTCCGGTGCTCAAGGATGTAGTTGAAGCGAGGCAAGAACAATTTAGTTTGGTGAAAGCTAATACAGAACAACTACAAGAGCAGGCAGCCTCGTTTGCTGTTCAATCGATTCCTGTCTTGTTTGCTATTTCTCAAAGAACGTTGATCGACCGTGTGGAAGGCCTTCTTACACAAGCTCAACTCAATCAATGGCTTGATTCATTGCTGGTTCAGCAGAAATTTTTGGATGCATACCAACTTGAAGAGACCGATCCGCAGGGGGCGTTGCGGATTTATCAAGAACTTTCAACGCTCGGAAATCTGGCCGATGAATTAAAGATCGCGATGATGCGCGCGATGTTCAAATCGGGTGATATGGAGGGGGCATCCAAGCTATTGCAGGAGTTGGAGCGTCGCGGGTTCCTTGAGCCTGAGGCAGAGAAAATCAAATCACAAATAAAACTGAAAACGTCCGGGGGCGATAATCTGGAAGCGTTGGAAACTCAAGTTGTTGGCAATCCTCAAGATCATGCAATTCGATTGCAATTCGTTCGAGCCTTGGTGGCTCAAGGTCGTTACGAAGATGCTCTTCAGAATGCATTGCATATTGTTCAGAATGATCGGCAACAATTCCGCAAGTCGGCGCAGGAGTTGATGATTGACATTTTCCGGATACTGCCTGATGGGGACGAATTAATTGGCAACTATCGCCGCAAACTGGCGATGGCGATGTACTAAAGCCTAGTCGCTGGGTGTTTCTAGACGCTGTGCTTTTGGGGGCTTATGCTTCTGGGCGCTTGGGCTTCTGGGCGCTTGGGCTTCTGGGCTCGGGAAGTCGTTGCGCGCCTATCGCCGCTCGATAGCTTCCGCTGTTTTCCGGTCGTTTGTTTGGCTCGTAGCCGAAGCGTTCAGCCAAGGCTAGGCATGTAGCTTTAGCGACCCAACAATAATCCGCCGCTCTGCATTATCACAGGTCAAGCGACAGCAGTTTGCGCGTGGCCTGAATGACGTCCGGTTGACGCATCAACGACTCGCCGACCAGCATCGCCATAATTCCGTGTTCGTAAAGCATTTTCGCTTCGGCGGCATGGTAAATACCGCTTTCAGCCACGACGAGTCGATCGGCTGGAATCTTTTCCCGAATGCGGACCACATGCATCAGATCAACTTCAAACGTTCTCAGGTCGCGATTATTGACTCCAATCAACTTCGCGCCGGTATTCAATACCGATTCCAAGTGACATTCGTCGTACAGTTCGATCAAGGCAGACATTCCAAGTGAGTGAGCGTAATCATAGAGTCGTCGCAACTCGCTCGGGGTTAAGCATTCAGCGATAAGGAGAACCGCATCCGCTCCGACCGATCTGGCTTCAGCGATTTGAATGGGATCGAGTATGAAATCTTTGCGGAGCAGAGGAAGTTGTACGGCCTGTCGAATTTGAGCGAGATATTCTAAACTTCCTTGGAAGTAGGGTTCATCGGTTAAAACACTGAGGCAACTGGCGCCAGCGGCTTGGTATTGTTGAGCGATGAGGACAGGCTCAAAATCGGCGCGAATGAGACCTTTGGAAGGACTCGCCTTTTTCACTTCGGCAATCAGTCGAATCGATCCTGGTCGGCTTAGAGGAGCGATGAAATCCAGCGGAGCGGGCGCGGCTGAGCATCGCGACTCCATCTGAGCCAACGAAGTCAGTGCATAAGTTGCTGCGATTTCTTGACGTTTGGTGGCAACGATTTTGTCGAGGATAGTAGCAGGCATAAGAATGAGTTAGTGTTTAAAGTGTCTGCGTCCCGTAAAAATCATCGGAATACGAAATTGATTACACGCGGCGATCACTTCATCATCACGTTTTGAGCCACCGGGTTGAATAATTGCCACGATACCAGCGGCGGCAGCCCGTTCAATGGAGTCTGGAAAAGGAAAGAAAGCGTCGGAAGCCAATACGCTACCCCCCACGCGTTCACCCGCTTTTTCAATAGCGATTTCAACACTATCGACTCGGCTCATCTGCCCGGCACCCACACCGATTAGCGCTGTATCTTTAGCCAAAATGATGGCGTTCGATTTTACATGGCGAACCATTTCCCACCCGAACGCGATATCGTCCCATAATTCATCTGCCACATTTGCTTTGGTCACTGTCGTCCATTGCAGCGGAGAGGGAGGGAGAACGTCGGCTTCTTGGACAAGCACACCACCACTGATAAATCGATAAGTAAGTTCGCGTTCCAACGGCGAGATATGTCCAACTTGCATTAATCGAATACTGTCGCGCCATTTCGGTTTAGAGGTGAGAATCCCCACCGCGCTGGCTTCAAAATCGGGAGCGACAATCGCTTCGATGAACCTCCCTGGTTCCACAAGAACTTCAGCCGTTTCTTCATCCACAGTCGTATTAAAGCCTAAAACCGAACCGAATGCGCTTACGGGATCTCCATCGAGAGCTTTTCTGGCCGCTAATGATTGCCGATGCGAAGCGGCTGCTCCGCAGGGGTTATTGTGCTTGATCACGGCACACGAGGGTTGAGAGAAGGCTCGCACAATCGACAAGGCAGCATCCAGGTCGAGCAAATTATTGTACGAAAGTTCCTTGCCGCTGACTTGTCGCGCGTTGACCAAGCCGCTCCCTCGACTTTTGGCAAGCTGATAGACAGCTCCTTTTTGATGAGGGTTCTCTCCATAACGCAATTGCTGTTTGCGTTCCATCGAAATCGTGAGCGATGGAGGGAACTCACCCGTCCAAATGTCACCTCGCAGATATTCGGTGATGGCCGTATCGTAGCTGGAGGTCATCGCAAATGCTTCGGCGGCCAGTCGTCTGCGAGTTGTCAGAGTGGTAAGTCCCTTCTCTTCTATCTCTTGCAGCACCAATGCATATTGATTGGCTTGAGTAACAACAGTAACGAACTCATGATTTTTAGCCGCGGCGCGAATCAAACTTGGTCCGCCGATATCGATCTGCTCGATCGCTTCCTGTCGCGTAACGCCCTTTTTGGCGATCGTGGCCTCAAAGGGATAAAGGTTCACAACCACCAAATCGATACTCGAAATGTCGAACGATTGCATCGCTTGCAAATCTTCAATCTCATTTCGTCGCGCAAGAATCCCACCAAATATCTTGGGGTGCAGCGTTTTGACTCGGCCCGACATAATTTCCGGGAAACGCGTGTACTGAGATACGTCCGTGACCTCAATGCCGTTGAGCCGCAGAAATTCGGCAGTCCCTCCGGTACTAAAGATATGAATCCCAGCTCTCTGCAAGCCCTGACCTAATTCTGCCAGTCCCGTTTTATCGCTCACACTGATCAAGGCTCGTCGAATCGGCAAAGAATCAGTCACAGGCAAACCTCATCGCAAAGATCGAAATAACAAAGAGCTCGCAGTAAGTATAGCTGGCAATGGTCGCAATCCAGAATTCTCTCCGGAAATTCTCGGCCATGAAACCAACAGCGGTTGAGGACTTCTTATCAGGAAGCCAATATTCGCCGTCTGACTTGAATCGCCCCTGTTTGGGGATGTGAACCCAAAAGTCAGGACGCGTCAAGGCAACGATCGAGCCATGGTTGGATGGTTCAGCAAAAACAGTCCATAACCGCCCGCATGATTGTAACAGTCGCCCGATATTGCGAAACGGCGCTTTCAACGAACAAAAGGCTTCCTGAAAAAATGGAAAAAAACGTGCCAAAGAAGCTTCGACGCGGCAGAAACTGGGCCAAAAAGCGAATTGCCACGCAAGAGAAGTCGTTTGCGTGGCAATGTATGCATTCAGAATGGCAGAAAATCTTATCGCTCAACCGGCCCCAAATGGATCGTCTCCGGCGGGTGCTTCCATTCCGGTGTCGGGAGTTTCCGCCCCGAACGGGTCATCCGGATTCTCATTCGTGTTACGTTTGACTTCCGGAGCGGGTTTTTCTTTAGGATCTTTTTGGGGCGAGGGAGTTTGAAGCTGTTGATGAATCAGCGGCGAAACGGATCCCTTAGGGGCTAAACATTGAATGGTTCCATAAGAACTTACGAGATAAACCCTGTCGGAAATATTGTTGGACAAACCGTTCACGAAACCTGTCCCTTCCACGCCAATCGATTTGCCTGTCGCGAAATCGAATCCCGACAATTGGCCGGACTTATTGCGAACATAGACTCGATCTTTCGTAACAGCCAAAACTTGTTTCATCCCAGGAATCGGCGACGTCCATCCCGAGAGCAAGACTCCGCCAATAGCATCGTAGGCAAGCAACTCGCCCGAGTCGGAGACAACAAAAACTCCATTTTGGGCAACCAATGGCGAGGAATATAGAACCGAGCCCGTGCTAGCTACCCATTTAATGTCGCCACCAGCGGCAGGATTGATGCGGTAGATTTCGCCGCTTCGAGAGCAAACAATGAAAGTGTCTTGGTAGGGAGTTGGAATCGCAAATACTGGCGACTGTGCTTCCAAGCGAGCGATCGGAACGGGAATGGAGGCTCGAGTGTTTTCTTTGGTTGCAGGTTCAATCGAAAAAAAGTATACGTAACGAGGTTCCACAGGGACAGCGATCGTATTGTTGATTCGATTCACGGAGGGTTGAATGGCAGAGCGCCCACCATATACGAATCGACTCGGTTCACGATTGCGTTCTTCGGTGAAGTATCCCAAGAACTTACCTGTCAAAGTGGCTAAAAATACTCGGCCATTGAGTTCGCCCGCCGAAGCTCCGGGAGCATCCTCGCTGCGAAAAGAAAAAATCGACTTACCTGTCATGGTTTCCAGGGCATAGATTGTCGAGCCGTTGGTAACGATGACATACTCATCATTCATCGCCCCTGGAAAGGTCGGCTGATTGGTTTTACCTATCTGAGTTCTCCACAGAGATTTACCTGTCTCTGCATCGAGCATTTCAACCGCGCCATCAGAGGCGGTTACCAACAGAAATAGATTGGGGCTGGTTCGTTCGGTGATCACAGGCTTGAGGCCCGCGAATCGCATGCGCTTCGCAAGGGTTTCAGCCTGAGCTTTTGCCCCATCGATTCCCAGCGGCTTGCCATCGCTTCCCAGAGTGGATGTATCGATGATTACCTGCTTATTTTCAGCCGCCACCTCGATCGAGGTTCGCACTGGAGCCGACGACTGCCAAATCATGATCGATGTCTTCGAGGGCTGCGTTAAACTCACATTTAAAGCGGCCGACCAGCGTGTTTCGAGACCCAAGCGATCTGCTTCGGCAGTGGTTAGTTGACCGTAGGCGGTTGTCGAGTAGCAAAGGGCGATAAACGTCCAGATCCAACCGAGCGTATTTCGAGTCATAATGGGTTTGACCAACGGAAAACGGCGAACGAAACGGAGAAATAGCCCTAGTCTGCCGAGCGAAGTGAACGTTCAACCAGCGGATTCGGGATGACGGGTCCTTCCCCAATATAATTGGGCTATCCCCTTACTGCGAGGAGAAAATTCCCCAGAAAGCTCATCTTTCGCAATGTGAACGAGCGAAAAAACCGGCTCAATCTTTGCCGCTGAGTCCCTGCTGCTGGCAAATTAATCGCCTTTATTCCCTTCTCTTGTTGAACTGAAGGTCGTGGCTCGGTACGCTACGTACGTTTTCGAGGGAATCGACTCCCTCGAACGGAAAGTTTTCAGTGCGGAAAGTTTTCAGTCTCAACTCCAATCCTATTTCCCGCCTCTCTGGTTTTTGTGAGTTTCTAACCTTATGAGCTTATCCAACGATCCTAAATCATCTAATTACGCGATTGCCCCTAATGCCAACCGCCTCTTATGGGCCGGTTTTATGGCGATTCTAGCCGCCGGTGTAGGCTTCTCCGTACGCGGAGCAAGCGTACTGGGTGAGTGGTCCAAAGCGTTTGGTTTCACGCAGACGGAACTCGGGGGGATCACCGGGGGCGGTTTAGTCGGCTTCGGCGTAATCATTATTTTGTCTAGTTTCATCGCCGAAAAGATTGGCTACGGGAAACTGATGAGCTTTGCGTTCTTCACCCATTTTCTTTCAGCCGTGATCACCCTGGCTGCCCCGGCGGTATTCGCCGCTTCCGGTAAGGACGCCACTTACTGGTGCTTGTTCATCGGTATGTTCATGTTCGCCGTTGGTAACGGCGTGTGTGAAGCCGTGGTGAACCCCTTGGTCGCAACACTATTCCCTAACAATAAAACTCACTATCTAAATATCCTTCACGCCGGTTGGCCAGCAGGTCTGATCCTCGGTGGTATCGCTTCCATTTTTATGGCGGGCAAATTCCCTTGGCAGGTACAGATCAGTTTGTTCTTGGTTCCTGTGATCCTGTACGGCGTGATGATCTTTGGACAGAAAATGCCACCCACAGAAGCCAGTGCGCGGGGTATCACGTTCTCTGAAATCCTTCTTCAGTTCGTTTCACCGGTCCTTTTGTTGCTGCTTGTTATTCATGCCATGGTTGGCTACGTCGAGTTGGGAACCGACTCATGGATCGCTCGAATTACAGGTTCGATCCTCGATGAAAAGACTGGACAGTGGTTATTCGTTTACACCTCGGCCCTCATGTTTATTCTCCGTTTTGTGGCCGGTCCAATCGTTCATAAGATTTCGCCCTTGGGACTACTCTTCGCCAGCGCGATTCTTGCGACCATTGGTTTATTTACCTTAGGTGGCGTGCAAACAACGGTTGCCGCCCTCCTTGCACTGACGATCTACGGTGTTGGAAAGACGTTCTTCTGGCCAACCATGTTGGCCGTGGTTTCCGAGCGATATCCCAAGGGTGGGGCAGTTACGTTGGGCATCATCGGAGGTGTGGGAATGCTCTCCGCAGGTTTGCTCGGCGGTCCTGGTATCGGCTTTAAGCAAGATAAGTTCGCCTCTGAAAAACTCCAGGAATTGTCCCCGGATACTTTTGCTCGCTACAAGGCTGCAAACGAAAACCAGTTCCTTGGCTTTAAAACCAACGGTTTGGACGGAGCAAAGGTTTCTACGCTCGGAGATGAAGGGAAATCGCTGTCTGGTGAGATTGCCATTTTGCAAAAAGCTGGCGGTAAAGACGAGAGCCTTGAGAAGTTAAATAAATGGTGGGAAAGCGATGCGAAATCTCATGCCTCCGACGACAAGAAGCCAGTCACCGAAGCAACTCTTTTCGGAAGCAGAACGGCATTGAAGCTAACTTCCATCGTTCCCGCGACTATGGCTGTTCTATTCTTGCTTTTGATCGGTTACTTTAAGTCCATCGGGGGCTACAAACCCGTTGAACTCGATGCGCATCAACCTAAGTAGAACCTAAGGAAACCGCAATAAGCTAAACCTTTGCCTCTGTTTTGTTTATGGACGTTAGAGGGGCTAATAAAAAATCTCACCGATTGGGAGAGCCTTTGAAAGGATCCCAATCGGTTTTTTTACGCAACCAGGATTATTCCGGCTTTCAACGCTTCCGCCAAAGGTTTGCCCCAATCCTCGCCGAATGTTAGTTTGAGGATTCGGAGTCAATAAAAGTAAATCCTATTTTGGGGGCATTTTTCCCCCCGGGACAAAATATCCATGGAAAAATTCTCACGCTATCAGCAGGGTGTCATCAAAAATTATTATCGCAACCGCGAAGGTATTGCCATACAACGCGTGCAGGAATTGGTGACCGAACTTTATCTGGCCGAGGGAAAAAAACGTAAAAAGATTTGGGAACAGTTGCGACCACACTTGATCTCGATCGGGCTCACCGAGAAACAGGTCGATCATCTCGAACAAGAGGATAAGCCGGAAATGGTAGCCAACATCGTGAAGGAAAAAATCTAACTCACCGCTGCTACCGATCGCATTGCATTACCTATTGGTTTTCTGTTCATTCCCAAAACAAAGTCATCGCACCCCATGCAAAGTTGCCCCAACTATTGGAAATTCTCCATCGCCAAAGAATTTGTGTTTGGTAGAGGTTGTGTGCAACATCTCGAGACCGTTTGTCAGCGATTAAAACTGAAGCGTATCTTATTGATCACGGATCAGAATTTAGTCAAAGCGGGACTGGTGAATCGAATCGTTCAATCGGTTCCCGAGGCTCACTCTCGCATTCATGTTTTCGATGGTGGTGAAGCGGAACCGTCTTTGGATGTACTTGCAAATGCCCTTGCCATGGGGGAACCGCTGAAGCCCGATGCGATCATTGGTCTAGGGGGTGGAAGCAATATCGATGTCGCCAAAGCGACGGCATTATTGTTAACGCATGGCGGCAAATTGAGCGATTACTTTGGCTTTGATAAAGCACCGGGCCCGGTGCTCCCTTTGATCGCCATTCCTACCACTGCCGGCACGGGAAGCGAAGTTTCGCATTCTGCCGTGCTGACCGATCCAGTTGCGCATATCAAGGTCTCCACGCTGAGTCCTTATTTACGCCCCGCGGTTGCGATCGTCGATCCCTCGCTTACCGATAGTTGTCCAGCGAAAGTAACCGCGCACAGCGGTATCGATGCCCTCGTACATGCCATCGAGGGCTACACCGCGCGGCGCTGGTCTGAGATGCATCTTGCCGATCCACAAGCTCGCGCGTACGAAGGTGCTCATCCACTGGGAAAACTTCTTGGGCTCGAAGCGATCAAGCTTATCGGACGAAATCTGGTGCGAGCCGTCAATGAGCCGGAAAATCAAGAGGCGCGTGATCAAATGGCCTTGGCCGCGAGTTATGCCGGAATGGCATTCTCCAACTGTGGAGTGGCCTTGGTACACGCTTTGGAATATCCACTTGGCGCAGCCGTACACTGCAGCCATGGCGAAGGGAACGGCTTATTGTTGCCCCATGTGATGCGTTACAACTTGCCTACACGACTCGCCGAATTCGCAGAAATCGCTGAAGCTCTCGGCTGTACTGAGAAAGGCTCGTCACTCGAACAGCGGGCCGAACAGGCAATCGAAGCGGTTCTCCAATTGCAGCAGAACGTCGGTATTCGGCCCACCTTACGACAACTCGGTGTTGAGCATGCTTCCCTTCCAACAATGGCTCACAAATCATTTCAAATCAAACGCTTGATGGACCTCAATCCACGCTCGCCAACCGAATCAGATCTGTTGGCGATTTTAGAAAAAGCCTTTTAATTTCTATAAGCCAATGTCGCGAAGTGGCGAGAATCTCACATAGGTCAAGTGCCGATACAATTCGCTGCGTTGGATAAGATCAGCGTGCGTTCCATGATCTACGATCGTTTGGTCATGAACCAACACGACAAGATCCGCGTTTCGTAGCGTGGCAAGTCGCTTGGGCAACACTACAACGAGTGGGCCTTTTTCGGCAATTTTCTTCGTCGCGTCCGTCGTTGCCGTTTCAATCGCAGGCAAAACAGGTACATCGGGCTCTTCTGCCACGATCAATGCGGGAGATTTCAGCAATGCTCGAGCGAGTCCCAATCGATAGCGAAGGTCCGGATTGAGCCGTTCATCATCCATAGTGACCAAAGTTGAAATGCCATTCTCGAAGGCTTGCACCGCATCGTAAGCATTGACATCGCGAATAGCATCGGTCAAGTCTACCATATTGCAGTGCAGCAATCCCGCCCGCAGGTTGTCTTCAATGGTACCTTGCATAAGCGGACCAGTGGCCGATACCCAGATACACTTTTTCGGAAAATCCTCAGGGTCAAGATCCGTCAATAAATTGTCATCAAACAGCATTCGACCACTTACAGGTCGGCCAAAGCCCAGCATTAGTTCGGACAATGTTTTGGATTCAACAGCCCGACTGGAGACCACCGCCACCACTTGCTGAGGCTTAAGATTCAGACTCACGTCATGCAATAATCTTCGCCCACGACTATCCTCCAAGGTAACATGCTCGATTAACAATCGCTCATTCAACGATAAGGATCGCTTAGCCGGGGATGCAGAAGCATTGATCAGAGGAACTGGAGTGTCCAAAAATTCCAAAACTTCACTCGCCACTTTTCTCGCCGATGGAAGTGAGTTCCGTTGTTTTTGAAGTCGAACGAGCGAGAAAGCAACGCCGAAAATCGCGATGCCGAGTGTGATTGCCGATGCCAGGTCAAAGTTGGTGTTTTTGTCTAGAAGTTGAATGCCCAAAACCACGCAGAATATGCCGATCAAAACAGCACAAAAGCAAATGAGTAAAGGCGTCTTCCAAGTTTGCGAAGAGGCAAGAAAAGAGGCGGCTGTTCTAAAATGCTTCACTTCGTCATTAAGCAACTCATGCGCCGACGCCTTCGAACGCACGGTCGACAACAAGGCGATACTGCGACAAACATCCGCTAGTCGCTGTTCATACTGCCAAACTTTTTGCAAAACCGAGTTTGCTTGGTTTCTTTGTCTAGTCGCGAGCCACGCAATAAATTGCCCCAATAAGGCAATAGAAATCAACGCCGTTGCGGTCATCCAGAAATTCATTAACGCCGCGATCACCAAAAAGAGCAACGCCTGCACGGCTAGGCGTGGCCAAGATTTATGCCAAGCAAAAAGGCTCGTGCGAATATTGGGAATGTGATTTTCAAACCACTGTGCCAATTCAAAATTCTGACCAGATACTCCGCGACCTATGGCTAGCTCTTCATTTTTTGTCGCTGCTTGAACATAGCACTGTACCGCAGCCTCGATGGCGAAATGGTACACCATGCGATAATAAATCAGCAGCAAGATGGCATAAAGTACCCCCAAGGCCAATCCACTTCCAACCAAGATAACCAATATTTGCAAGCCGCTTTTCGTTCCGATCATCGCAGCAGAGATCTTTAGATAGGGCCCGAGCGTCAGAACGCTCTCTGCGGTTGGCAAGCCGGTACCTAGAGAAACCGTTTCGATGAAAAAACCTAAAATTACCAGCAAAAGTGGTGGAATAAATGCAGCCAGCATACCCACCACGAGAAGAGGAATACGCGAGCCACGAATTCCCAAACGAAGAATGAGTCTATCGAGTGCATCGCCTGCTTGCATCACCTTCTCCCCCTCTCGGATGTCCAACTGTATGTTTGCAAACAACGTTGCCACATTATCTTGGACATGTGGCGATCGCCAAGCATCGAGAACGCCCAGCTTATGTCTTCGCCACAGGACTCACCGCTTATGCGAGGTCGCGATCCTCGAAAAACAGCAAGGCGATGAACATAGACAATGCTACATATAGCCCTGTGTAAACCAAGTTGCCGCACAAAAGCGAGAATGGAATGGCGTTATTTGCATCGATCGCAGCTTGCATCGAATAATGATCTAACATTGGGATCACTACCGCGATCAATTGAGCTACGAACCGAACAATTTCAAATTGCTGCTCTGAACTACCCACCAATGTTGGGGTTAAGTTTCCGACCAAATAGATTCCGAAACAAATGGCGAAGTTCGCCAACTGCGGCATTCTTGTCGACACCGCAATGCTGATCGCACTCAATACGGTCGCTTGCATCAGGGCCATAACTAGGCCAGGAATAGTACGCGAGACCTCTAAGAAACAACCCTGCCACTGAGGAACAGTTTCGGAAGTTTCTCGAGCTTCAAACAAAGGTTTGTAGCTAACGGCGAACAAAAGGACTGTGCCGAGAATGAAAAACATTAACAACAACACCCAAAATATTCCCACAAATTTTCCGAGGACAAACGAGCGGCGTTGGATCGGCTTGCTTAATACCGTTAGTGCGGTGCGGCCTTCAATTTCGTCAGCCACTGAACCGCTGGCTGCCCAGACACCTTGGAAAATCGCCAATACCAATATCACCGTGATGCCGCACTCCTTCAGCGATTTGGTATCTTCACCGAGTGTGTAAAACGGAAGGAAAACAAAGATCACGATCGCCACTAATCCCAAAAGCAGTAAAACCAAAAACAGCGGTTGCGAGAATTCGGATTTCGCGGTCGCGAATGCGACCGCAGACAAACGAGGAGCAACAGATGTCTGTGCGATCAATGCTAAACCGAAAAAGAAAACCGCTGCTGCCGTAATCACCACCATCATCATTTCGGGAACCGGTGGTAACGAAAGAAGTTCGATTCTAAATTCCGCCGGTTCTTTCTCCAGGTTCAAAACATAGACACCTGCCCCTGGGTCCATGGAAATCGGAGGCGCTTCAGAGAAGTTTTTCAGCCAAAACAATTCCCCTCCCGCTTCAATCCGACGCGGTGTCATCTCCGATTTATCTGCCAATTCAGCGTCCGCAATTAACACGTCTTTGGTGGATGTGATGCGAACCCCGGTAAGCAATGAGGGATTGAAGTTTGTTTCCACCATTTGCAAGAGTTTGTTGCCCGAAGCATCTTCCTTCGCGACATCAATAGTCATGTCTATCGCTTCGGCCCGCGCCATAAATAAACTAGGTATCGATTGCAATTTTGCGAGCGGTTCGTCTACAAGAAACGTAATTCCAAGTGTCGTCACGATTAATAACGAACAGAAAATCAAGAAGTAAAACGGAACACCTTCCGTTAATGTACGTGTCAATTCGCTCGCATACTTCGGCATGGACCCGAAGACCAATCCCCAGCCTACCACAAACGAGAGCAAGAGCGTTGCGATACCAAACATGACTTGCTCTTGATTCGGCTTGGTAGCTTGTTCAATGTTCCAAATGGGACTATCAATCGAAAGTTCGTTGGCATCGGCAAATGCCGAGCAACCTAGCACATACATTGAGCCACCTAATGCCAAAGTGATCGTCAAAGCAATCACATGAGCAATCGCTCTATTTTTCTGCAGGAAATCAGAAACCGGAATGAGGCTCAATGCTCTCAGCAGGACTACAACGAGCCCTATCAGCACCATACCTATACCGATGCCGGCGCCCAGCAACCAAATAGGAGTCAACCACTTGGTAAGCCAAAAGTCGGACGCCCCAAGAATAGCAAGCGATGTTAAACAAGATTCCATGCTGTGCATTTGATTGGCCGTAAAAAGATAAGCAAGAAGCAATCGAAGTCCTCTCCGACACCCTTTAGGATATTCTGCGCGGATATTCCGAGAAAGGGTGGGTGAGCAGTAATTGCAAGCTTCTTCATCTCTTCTCCGTCATAATCGGAAAAATTAGCTTGGGCGACTTGCGCAATCTGCGCTTGTTCTTGCCTGGGCGGCTCGCAGAGTGAGCCAAGAATGGTTCCAAAACGGTTACAAAAGATCACTATTTTTAAAAGGGTATGGGCTGGGTCAGCCATGCGTACCAAGACCATTCCGGGGGTTTAACGCCTGGCAGGACGCGGTACCAAGGTTCCGCATCCAGATCGATGGGTCGAACTTGGTCCACTTGGACGGAACTGGTTCGAAGTGGCTCAGGAAAAGCCCAGCCTTCGACCGGCGTTGGGAGATCAAAAGCGATGTGGTACTCCCTTTGACGCAATTCGATCCAATGAAAGGTGTTTTGGTAGTGTCGACGATCTGAAAGTTCTAACGCCCGACGGATATGATTCTTGGCGGTCGAAAAATCTTCCCTGGCTGCGGCCGCCAAGGCTAAGTTATGCCAAGCTCTATGGTGACCGGGATATTTTTGTACGACCTCCAGCCATTGTTGCTCCGCCTCCATCCAGCGAGAATTTTTGGCCAACACGACACCTTTGCGAATCTTGTCGGAGCCGGGCCAGGCCCAGGATACGGCAAGATTCGCACGGTCTTTGGTGACATGCGGCCCAATCGATTTCCAGGTTTCTCGAGCCGTTGCCTCAATCACTCGCTTTCGCGGTTCAGGATGCTCCCAAACCAGATCTGGATATTTTTGATCGGCTTGGTTGCGATCCATGATGGTGGTAAACGAGGCGACCGTTTCGCCCGTCACCGTATTTACAGCTCGCCATGCAATCGTCAGATGCTCCGGACGTCGTGCCGTGATTGGAGCGGCAGATGTTTGCGCATCGATCACCGCCTGGACCTCCGACGGCAGATTGCTTGCCGGCTTATTGATCTCAAGTTCATCTCGAAGAACTTCACCCATCAACAGAAAATCTGTGCCCAGCTTGCGAGCCTGCTGCATCGCGCCAAGTTCACCGTGCTTGAGAGTCGGTGGAGCAGTAGACGCTAGTTGAACCTCAGCAGGATCGATCAAGTCTTCAGGGGTAAAAGCCGCAATATGATCTTGCGTCAGTGGCCGCTGATTCCGAAAAGCGTTGTAAAAGTCGGCGGTCGTTTTGATGTTGCCTTCAAGATGTCCAATGGCAACCGCATACTTGGGAGAGTGAGATGTTTTGGCCGGCGACCACACATACATCGGTACGATGAGCCGACAGCCACAGAGAAAGGTTCCCAGCAGCAGCATCAATCCAATTCGAGTTGCTCTCTGATTCCATGTCCTCATGAAAGCGATCATTGAGTCCATTTTCTAACGGTTTCGATGCATTCTCGCGATCCACTTATCGATGGTCTTTTGCCGGCTTCTTGAGCTCAGATGCAACGACCTTCAGTGGATGGGAATAGCAAAACGAGGGATAAGCTGGCAAGACCAAAGTTATCCATAAAGAAAGGCTTTGTTCCGAAGAACAAAGCCTTTGATGTGAGTGCTGCAAGGCTATCGCTGGGCTGCAATAGCGGAGTGGCCCGCCCAAGCGATTTTTAGGCTTGAATTAATTCCACCACCAAGGCTGGCCTACTTTGCTGTCATTCTCTTCTCGGACAGCGTTCAGTTTGCTATCGACGATTTGTTTTTCCACAACGGTCCACGAATCCACTTGGACACCACCGCTAGCCGAGACAACCCAGCCGGCAGCGCCCTTGATGAAGGAGCAGTGGGGATCGATGGTTTTGGGGATGGCCATGTGAGCTGTTTCGACGCCTCCCTTAGCACCTTTGAGGACGCTCAGGTCGCAGCCTGCTGCTTGGCTTAATTCATTGTTTTCGATCAAAGCCGCCACTACGCAGAAATCAATGATGTTTCTCAGATTGCCGAAGACAGGATTGGCAGCCGAGAGAGCATCGTAATTTTCGGTGAAGGAATCAGCCCATTTTTGTGCCAGTTTGTTCGCTTTACCAGTCTGTTCGCGGCTACCATCGGCTGCCACGATTTCTTCTTCAGTTAAAGCCTTCACGCCGCGGCCGCTGATTTGGAATGCCAATCCATCCTCACTTTTGCGAATCTGGTCATAGTCACAAGCGAGCCACCATCGCGATTGAATGTTTCCAGCACGTGCACCATTTCGTGCCACCAATTGCAAGTAGCTGCCCAACCCATTCACGGGTGATGGATCGATATTCATGGCAATGCGTTTCATATGATAGTCGGCAGATACCATGATGCGTGCGAGGTGACTGGTTTCTGGGACACCCGTCAAGCGGACCATTTGAGGGCCAAACGCTTTTTGCATGGCCGGTTCGAGTGCGGTAGCATTGGCGTTCGGGGATAGCTGAACGGAGCCGAGGAAGCGTTTGAGGTTTTCGATGCCTTCGCTGGTTGGGTCAATCGAGCAGCTCATAGCTTGATCGCGAGCAGCTTCGACCGTGCGGAAGGCGACCAGTAGGTCATCCAAATGCAAGACTGGCTTACCGGAGCGAACGCCGACGACCTCGCCATTTTCGCCAACCGTCCAAGGTTCTGCTTTACCGGCCAACACGATATCTTGCTTATCGGGATATACCAAAACGTACTCAATGCGTTGAATACCGCCGAGGTAAGCCATTTCGTCAGGAATATCGGTGCCGGTGGCAACCGAATGAGCGACTGCCTCTTGCAGTTTTCTCAGCGAGACTTTGCGAAGCCCATCTGCTTCCTTCATCGCTTCGGGAACTGCGTTGACTTGCTTACGCAAGTTATCGAGTAATTCCGAGCGTTCAATGGCGGTTGCGGTTCGCACAACGCCTTGGGCGTCTATGCTAATACCGCCGACTTGGCCACCATTGTTAAAGCCGAATCCTGCGATTGCGGATAATCCGGCTAAGCTCGCGCAGATCGCGATACCCGTTACAAATTTTGAGAATACAATCACATTACGTATTGTCACATTACGCATTGTCACTCGTAGCGACATCGGCATCACTCCGCAGACGTTTACTAGGCACAACCGCCAAAACCGACCACAATGCATACTAATCACGCAGTCGAGGTGATGCAACACAAAGCTGTTCGCTTTACGCGTTTAGTGTGGAACGGGATAAGAAATTTGTACCGGGACAGAGAAGATTCACTGGAAACATTATGAATTCTTATCTAGTAATTCGTCAAGGTCGACGTTGGAACGACATTTTTCGCCTTACTTCGGGGCAAGCGATTACGATTGGCAGGGCGTCGAGCAATGCGATTGTGATCCCAGAAGAGAAGTGTTCGCGTGTACACGCGGAGATTGTCGAGGTTGAGGGGGAGTGGGTTTTGCGTGATCTGCAGAGCCGCAACGGCACTTTGGTCAATGGAGTGCCTATTGAGCAGCCGACCGTTTTGAGCGGCGGGGACGTGATCCAAATTGCTTCTGGGCAGATGGAGTTTGTGGAATCGTTAGCGGGCGTTTTTGAGCCTCCTTCAGAACCTGCTAAAGGGATCATCGGAACGTCGACTGGGCAAACCGAGGCAATTATTGCGCGTCGCGATCAAAGTGGCATACTGGGAGATGGGCCCTATGGGGACGGAAAGTCGGCAGGTTCTTGTTTGCCGATCGATGGGGCGATCTTTCGTGAATTGTTTCAGTTGGCATTCGATCTTTCCTCGGCCCGCACAGCGGAGGAGGCGAGTGAAGCGGCATTGAGACTCTTGATCGCGCAGAGCGGTGCCGATTGTGGTGGGGTATTTCTTCTCGCAACCCCCCGCGAACTCGAAGCCTCCGCAGCCACTCACGATTCCAAGCAGCCGGATTTGATTCTGTTAGCAACGCAGCAGCAGGGTGGAAAAGGTTATAGACGCCCTAGTGATTTTTTGGTGAAGTCGATTGCAGTGGAGCAAGAAGGTTTGCTCGCTCGCAATATCACTGGCGACCAAGAACTGCTTTCGCAAAGCACATCGGCAGCGCTTCAGGCTTCAAGTCTTATAGTAGCTCCGATTCGGCATGATGGGCGAGTCATGGGGCTGTTGCATGTCTATTCCAGCCGCGGCGATCATGAGCTGACACAGGCTCATTTGCAAATCGCGATTGCGATCGGCGACACGCTCGCTTTGGCATACAAAAAGATCGCCTCGCAACAGATACTCGAAGACTCTTTAGAAAATGCGAAACGCAAAGCCCAGCAACTGCAAGAGCAGTTAGCGCAGCAATCGTTACTGGTCGGTGAAAGCCAACCGCTAAAGAAAGTCAAAGATATTATTGCTCGCGCAGCCCCCACGAATGCAACCATTTTGGTTCGAGGCGAAAGCGGTGTAGGGAAGGAATTAGTAGCGCAGTTAGTGCATGAAATGAGTCCTCGAAAAGATGGTCCATTTCTATGTGTGAATTGCGCCGCTCTTTCGCCAACGTTGCTAGAAAGCGAATTATTCGGACACGAAAAAGGGGCGTTCACCGGTGCGATCGAACGCAAAATTGGCCGCTTCGAAGCAGCCAATGGTGGCACCTTGATGCTGGATGAAGTGGGTGAGATGAGTCCCGAGATTCAAACCAAGTTTCTCCGCGTTCTTGAGACTCGAACGATCGAGCGAATCGGGAGCCATAAGCCGATTTCCGTAGATGTTCGCATCGTTTCTGCCACCAATCGCGATTTAGAGGAAGCAGTGCAGGATGGGCAGTTTCGTGCGGATCTTTACTTTCGTCTCAAAGTCATTCAGCTTACCGTCCCTCCGTTGCGGGAGCGAAGTGAAGATATTGTGATCTTGGCCCAGCATTTCTTGAGGCGTTACTCGCGTGAAATCGGTCGTCGCCTCGAGGGGTTCGCTAAGGGTGCGCTCGATGCGCTCACGAAGTATTCTTGGCCAGGGAACGTCCGCGAGTTAAAGAACGTGATTGAGCGAGCGGTGGTATTATGTGGTGGAGCTTGGATTACCGCGGACGATTTAGCGCTAGATGGCATCCGTATTAAGCGAGAAGTATTGCAAACGGATGGGACCCCCTATAAACCGATTTCTTTGGATGATTTAGAACGCGAACATATTTTGGCTACATTGCGACATACACGCGGCAATAAGAGTCGAACCGCTTCGATCCTCGGTGTGGAGCGTTCGACCTTGGATCGCAAGCTGCAGAAATTTGCCCTAACGCCGGAGCATTGGAAAGACGCTACCGAACCAAGTTAGCCGCGTTCTTGCTCGAAGAACCTTACCCGAATCCCACAGGTTTTATCCGCAGCGGCAGCGTCATTGATGAAGTCGCAACAGCAGCACAGCCAAGGCCAGGCTGTCGCGGCGTTATCTCGCAAATGATGCATACCCATTTCGGCCTATCGTTTCGTGGCGTGCTTCAAGGATCGAGATAATACTTCTGGGCTCCAAAAGTCCAGCAAGGAACTTCAGAGCAAGCCCTCGGTACGATACCAGTGAATGGTCTGGTTGATGCGTTCTTGCATCGGCAGCGGAAAGCGGAACTTTAAATCGCTGATGGTAGAGGCTGGCGAAACAGCCCAACTTGGCGCGGAGGCTTCGCGGATTTTATCGCGGGTAAGATTGCTCTTTCGGCCCCACATTTTCATCCACATTTCACTTCCGATCGCGATACCATTGGCTACAAACAAAGGAATAGGCAAGTTGACCATGCGTTTGATACCTAGCGATCGTCCGATTCGGTGTCCAAATTCGGATAACGAAGTCGGTTCATTTTCAGCGGCGAAGTAATAGCCGCGTCCAGCTGTTGATTCTGGATCACCTTCAATCGCTTGGCCTTGTTCGGCCGCGCGGATGAGAATTTCTACCAGGTCATCGACATGAATCATCGATAACGAGGGTGAGGTGTAGCCGGGGATCGGGATCAAACGCAAGCGTTTTAGGGTTCGGAACAATTGCAGAAACTCCATATCCCTTTGTCCGTACACCGGGCCTGGACGAACGATGACGACAGGGAGGCTGCCACACATTTCACTGGCGACAATCTCACCGGCTCGTTTGCTTATGCCATAATTGGAAACCGGAGTGCATGGATCCTGAGGTTGCCGTGCGATGCCTCGTTGGCCTGGGCCACTTGCGGCTACGGAGCTGACCAATACCAGTTTCGTTTTTCCCCCTGCATTTTTAGCCAAACTGTGAGCCACAGCGCGTGTCGCATCCCGATTGGATTGCATTAATTCCAAAATGGATGTCGCGGATGTTTGAGCGGCGCAGTGGAAAACAACGTCCACATCGCTGAGGGCTTTATCCAATTCGTCGCTTCGCTGGAGGCGACACTTATGGATTTCGACCCGGTTGGAGTCGAGCCACTTAAGATTGCTGGAGGGGCGTACGACGCCACGAACCTTCCAGCCGCGCGACAATAGTGTGTCGCACAGATTCGAACCGACAAAACCGTTAGCACCCGTTACTGCTGCAAAGCCCGACATGTTTCCTCTTCCTGCTCAAAAAGGAAAATAGTCCAATCTCTAGTTAGTCCACCTTATTTGTAAGCAGATATTCCTTTAACCACCGTCCCGTTAAACTTCTCGCGTTATCTGCAACCTCTCGAACCGTACCTTCTGCAACAATTTCACCACCTGCTGGGCCACCTGCGGGTCCGAGGTCGAGCAAATAATCGCATACTCCGATCACATCGAGATTGTGTTCTATAACGACAACTGTGTTGCCTCGATCGACGAGCCCTTGTAAGACCAGGATCAGTTTCCGAATATCTTCGAAATGCAAACCAGTCGTGGGTTCGTCAAGCAAGTAAAGCGTGCTGGTCGTTTGTGGACGAGCAAGTTCACTTGCCAGTTTGATTCGTTGCGCTTCGCCACCGCTCAACGTGGTAGATGGCTGACCTATGGGAAGGTAACTCAAGCCGACCTGGAGCAGGCATTCAAGCGTTCGTCGAATCTTGGGAAGGTTTTCAAAAAATATCGCTGCCTCCTCGATCGACATTTCGAGAACATCGGCGATATTTTTTTCCTTGAATCGGACTTGAAGTGTCTGCCTATTAAATCGCCTTCCCCCGCATTGTCCGCATAACACGACCAAGTCGGGCAAAAAGTTCATTTCGATTCGTTCCCATCCTTGTCCCTGGCACTTCGGACAACGCCCCGGACCGGAATTAAAACTGAATCTACCAGCATCATACCCACGCTGTTTGGCATCGCGTGTGGTTGCAAAGACTTTGCGTATTTCATCGAAAAATCCAACGTAGGTCGCCGGTGTGCTGCGCGGCGAGCGCCCTATCGGTTGTTGATCGATTTCGATAATTCGATCGATCCACTGGGTACCTGTCAGCTTTCGAAAATCGCCAGGCCTTCGCGCCGCTTGCCCGATCGCCCGGTAGACCGCAGGTGAGAGAGTTTCGTTAATGAGAGAACTCTTGCCGCTGCCGCTTACTCCAGTGATACCCACCAAGCAGCCCAACGGAATTTTTGCATCCACATTCTTTAAATTATTTTTGTTGGCCCCCTCCAGGACAAGCCACTGACCCTTGGGATTTTGCCGATTTTTCGGGGGAGGCATCCTCTGTTCACCCCTTAAATATCCTCCGGTTAGGGATTGCACATTTTGCTTTACCTCTTCCGGTGTACCTGTGGCAACGATATGACCACCGTGACGCCCCGCACCTGGCCCCATGTCGATCAACAAGTCCGCTTGACGCATCAACGCTTCGTCATGCTCGACCACCACAAGAGAGTTACCGAGTTGTTGCAAGCGTCGCAGCGCATCAATCAATCGCTGATTATCGTTGGGGTGTAGTCCAATCGATGGTTCATCTAAGACATAACATACGCCTACCAGACCTGTTCCTATACAACTTGCCAGCCGAACTCGCTGCAGTTCTCCTCCACTGAGAGATTCAGAACTCCGGCCCAGGCTCAGGTATCCGACGCCCACTTCTTCTAAAAAACGAAGTCGTTGATCGATTTCGGACAACAGGGGTCGCGCGATTCGCTCGCCGAGTTTGTCGAAGGTTAAACCGCTTAAAAAATGTCGCAGTTGCTGAAATGTCTCCGTGCAAGCGTATCCAATAGAATGCCCGCCAATGCGAACCGCCATTGCTTCCCGTCGCAGCCGACTCCCCTCACAACCGGAACAAGTACGATACGTAGAAAGTTTTGCTAACTCGCTTTCATCCTCTACTTCTGCAAGCAGCGTTTGGTAGACCATTGTGAGCCAGCTATTTGCATCTTGGATCGCATCGCGCATCCAAGCACTCTGGGCCTTGGCCGACCATTGGTCGATCGGCTCCTTCCAGGCCCCACCCACTTTTTCTACAAAAGGCAACAGCCGACTTTTCCATTTCCTTTTTTCACTATCGTTGAGGTCCTGCCAAAAGGATAAACCCCCATCCTGGAGACTCACTGTTCGATCAGGAATCAGTAGTTCTGGATCCATTGTCTTGAGTTGTCCAATCCCGTGACACTCCGGACAAGCACCGTAGGGACTATTGAAGCTAAATGTACGCGGCTCCACTTCGGCATAGCTGATGCCGCAGTCCGCACAGGCGTATTTAGTGCTGAACGTCGCCTCATGCCATGGTGCATCGTTTCGATTGGGTGGTTGCCACGCGGAGGTTACGATACCTTCGCTGAGTTTCAAGGCGACTTTGAGAGATTCCGTCAAGCGTGATTCGACGCCGTCGCGGAGTACGATACGATCGACCACGGCTTCGATCGTATGATTTTTCCGGGCATCCAATTTCGGGAGAGATTCGATATCGAAATTTTGGCCGTCGACGCGAACCCGGTTTAAACCCGCCAGTCGTATGCTCTCAAAAACCTCTTGGTGTAATCCTTTTCTGCCGCGAATCATGGGTGCCAAGATCATCAGTTTTGAGTTGGCTGGAAGTTCAAGCCATTGAGCAACGATCGCGTCGGGATACTGCTGCCGGATCGGACTTCCACACTGGTAACAATGAATCACCCCAGCACGGGCAAAGAGGACCCGCAAATAATCATAGATTTCGGTAATGGTTCCCACCGTGCTCCGTGGATTAGACGAAGGGGGACGCTGATCAATGCACATCGTTGGTTCGAGTCCGTCGATCGAATCGACGTCGGGCCGCTCGAGCTGGTCGATGAACTGCCGGGCATAGACAGAAAGACTTTCAACATATTGACGCTGTCCTTCGGCAAAGATGGTATCGAAGGCCAATGAGCTTTTGCCACTCCCGCTCACCCCGGTAATTACGGTTAATTTGCCTCGAGGAATGTCGAGATTGAGGTTTTGCAGATTATGCGTCCGAGCCCCGCGGATCCGAATCGATTCGCTGGAAACCGGGAAGACTGAAGCGTGTGCCATCGATGTTTCCGATCTCTCCTGCCGCGTCTTGCGCACCATTCCTAATGATCCTCTATCCCTTCCAAGGCTCTCTTCTGGTACGATATACATCCGGAAAGTCTTGGAACTCACCGTTTTAAAGGCATGTTGTAGTTCGAGCGAGGGGGCAGACGGCCAAATTTACCGGTATTTCGCCCAACTCGTCAGCAGGCAACTCGATGGATCGAATCTATGTCCACAGCGTCAACCAATATGAATTCTTACCCCGGCATGGCAGCAGCCTCGGTTAGTACTTATGCGTGGCACCAGCGCGAACAGCTACTGCTGGCCAGTTACGCAACGTTCAGCCGACACAATATCCAGCGAGTTTATTCCGAGACGCTGCATCCCGCGCGAGGGCCTTTTGAACGCGATCGCGACCGCGTATTGCATTCAGCCGCCTTCCGTCGTTTGAGCGGTAAAATGCAAGTGTTCACGGGGGAAATGGGCGATTATCATCGCACACGCTTGACGCATACCTTCGAAGTGGCATCGATCGCGCGCACCATCGGCCGCGCTCTGCGACTCAACGAAGACCTTATCGAAGCGTTAGCTCTGCTGCACGATATTGGTCATCCTCCGTTTGGGCATTGCGGCGAAGATGTCTTGAATGAATGCCTCCATGGCCACGGTGGATTTTCGCACAACAAGTTTGCGCTTACTCTCGTCGAGGAATTGGAGACTCGTTACAGCGCCTGTCCCGGTTTGAATCTGACCGATTTTGTTCTCAACGCACAACGCTTCCGCGTCGCTAAAGATCCCACGCATATTCCCTCACTCGAGGTTCAAGTGGTCGATGCTGCGGACAGCATCGCCTACAACGCGCACGATGTTGATGATGCTTTAAAACTTGGCTTAATTGGTTGGCAAGCTTTAAGGACAATCGATATCGTCAGACTCGCCGAATCACGCGCACGACAGAATTCATCGACCGCGATACCCGCCGATCGCCAACGCCCCGCTTTGGTGCATGCACTGATCGATCTGCAAGTGCAAAACTTTATCGGTACCTCAAACGAACGCTTGGAAACCTGCGATGGTCTGGATAGTCAAGCGGTGCGGGATATCGGAGTGCGATTATCGCTTTCCGAGTCGCTGGCCATGCAGCGTCGGCAACTTGAAGTCTTTCTCTTCGACCGGGTTTATCGTCATCCTCGCTTGATCGAGGTTCGCCATACCGCCGCTCAGCAATTGAAAACCTTGTTTGATTTATTTCTCCAGCATCCCGAGCGTATGCCTCTACGTTTCCAAGAACGCGCGCTCCGAACTTCGCTGCACCAAGGAGTTGGTGAATATTTGGCAGGGATGACCGATCGATTTTGTCGAGATCAGTATCAAGCGATGATTCATCTTGGCCAGCAAACTTCGCCGGAATGGTAGTTCCTGCTCCGAAATCAGTGGAAGGGCTATATGCCAAGCAATATTGAAATCAAAGTTAGGCTCAAAGATCCCGATGCAACTCTCGATGCTATTCGGAAACGTTGCGCTGCCGAACCAGAAGAGATCTGTCAGGAAGATCATTTTTTCCAAATTCCCCACGGCAGATTGAAACTCCGATTGCTCGGAGAAAATCACGGAGAATTAATCCAATATCACCGGACCAATTCGCCTGATCCGAAACCGAGTGATTATGAAATCTATGCCACGCAAAATCCTCGTAGCCTACTCTCGGTGTTGCAGCGGTCGCTACCGTTGGGGCCGGTGGTCGTCAAAAAACGACTGCTTTTTCTGGATGGAAGAACGCGAGTGCACTTTGACCATGTTAAAGGTTTAGGCCACTTTCTTGAACTCGAAGTGGTTCTCAAAGAAGCTGAGGATGTTGCCTGCGGTTATCGTGATGCCAACGAATGGATCGAATATCTCGGAATCAAACAAGACGATTTGATCGCAGTCGCTTATGCAGATTTACTGCTAAATGATGCACTATAAGCATCCGAATCAAACCAATGATAAGTTTGAACGCTGATCGCTGTCAGTAAGCCAACGTCAATTGAAATGAACGTGGCAAGCCGTCAGCTTAATCCGTGATGGGGCGGTCAGCGGTCTGGGACTCGGCTGCTACCACCGCTTCGAGCGAACGTTGATACAGCATCCATAAACAAGCAACGGCGAGCAAAATGCTGATAGTCGTCCAGCCTGCTTGGTAGGTAAATCCCTGTTCGTCAAACTGCACAAACATATCGAGCCAAGCGGGTGACGTCTCGCTGGTCGCTGTGCGAGCCAGGATTAAAGAAAGGCTGTTGTGAATGGTATGCATCACAATGGTACAGACGATTCCTCCGGTTCGCCACGCAACCCAACCAAGAAGCAGGCCCATAAATGTGGCTGCGATGGATTGTTGCAATAATCCGTGTGTCAATCCAAAAAATACTGCTGATACCAGAATGGCACGTAGCACACCGTTTTGGCGAAGTAAGCCGCCGAAGATAAAGCCCCGGAATGCGATCTCTTCGCAGCAGGCGGGCAACAAAGCCATCATCAGCAAAACCGTAAGGAGTGGAGCCGTTGAAATCGCGTCACCAACTCCCGATAAAGCTTCGATCATCGCGGGTGAAAGAGGATAAACGTAGTTAACCGATTTGCTGAACCATGTCGCCAAAGGATGAAAGGTTACGGCTAAGACAATGCAAATTAGAAGATCTTGCAGCCGTGGTAATTGAAGTCGCAAACTGGTTCGTAGCGATTTGGTCAATATAAGAGCCATCAATAACGTGGGCGTCAAAATCAATGCGATTTGGCTGATCAACAAGGATTTTGACAGTCCAGTCCAATCAGTGATTCCTTCGGTCGTAGCGAGGCTTGCAAAGAAACGAGCCACCAAAATGATCGCGCCGCACAGCATCGCTTCCATCACTGAAGCAGTAAAATCACGCTCGCGCCAAATCGATGCAATCCAAGTTCGCAAATTCCAACGTTCATTTTCACGGAACATTACCGATTCGCTCTCGAATTGCCGTACGGCCCAGCGAATCGCTAAAAGACAACAAGTGATCGTGACAATAGCCACGATAGGCAAGTAGCGAATTGCCTCAAGATACTGGCCTTCAACAAGAGCACGTGATAGCAATACCATGCCCGTAACGGGCATCAAACTGGTTCCTAAAGATAACTCGATACCCGGGAGCATCGGGATCATCACAAAAGGAAGCATGAGCAGCAGCAGTGGCATCAAGTAGTATTGACCTTCTTTGGTGCTGCGAGCGAGTGCGGCCACGGCCAGAGCTAAAGCGCTGAACAGTGAAGCCATAGGAATCAGGGCTAGAGTCAGCCAACCTATCGCATAAATCGGAGGCGTGCCAAGCGATTCCGCTAGACCTCTTGCACCACCCTCGGCCAACTGCCGACTCAATAACGATGCCGTAAACTGCATGCTGCCTAAATTTAGTAATGCTGTCATGCAGCTGAAAAATATGACAGTCAGCAGCTTACCCCAAACAATTTCTCGGCGGCGTGCGGGGCTGCTTAATAGAGTTTCTAAGGTACCGCGTTCCTTTTCTCCAGCGCACAAATCAACTGCTGGATAGAAAGCGCCGGTCAAAGCCCAGATCAACATGATAAAGGGGAGTATTTTGGACCAAACAATGGCCCTTCGCGTCGCCTCTGGAGCAACATCCACGGGGGCAATGTCGAGTGGACGCACCAGCCGTGGGTCGAAACCGGCACCTTTAAGCTTGGTAGCAATCCATTCTTGTTGCCATACTTCGATTGCAATCTGCCAACGATTGTGAGCGATTTGTGATTGATCGCGACTGCGCGTTAAAATAACATCAAGACCTCGATCGGAATCATCGAGCCAATCTCCTTCAACTTGATCGCCGACTTGAGTTGCCGCAAGCCGTTCCATGTACTCGCGAAATCGTGGCTTGAAAATGACGATCAGATCCTGCTCGCCATTGTTCAGCCATTCGGTCGCTTGTTTTTCTAATTCTTCTGCCGTACTGGCGGACGGTAAAGGGGCGACCGAGAGTTTGACTAGGGGAGCGATCGCTTCTAGGCCGGCCCGCGGATGTAGCTGCTCTCCCTCGATCAATTTGGGAGTTGCTGGAATATTTTCTGATCCCAATATTTTTATCCGCACTGGATGCTCGCGCGAAAATTGCGCGACTTGCAGCATCAGCATCCCCATCAACGGATAAAGAAGGATTGGGAGAATGGTGATCGTAAACAGTGTCCTGCGATCGCGAAGTTGGTCCCGCAGTTCCCGAGAAAAAATCAGCTTGACATGCTTCCAATTCATGCGTTGGATCCTCCAGCCGTCAAGCTGTCAGATCGTTGACGATCATAATTGGACAGTAATTCGAAGAAGAGTTCCTCGAAATCATTCTGTTGATGACGTTCGCTAAGTTCTTCCAAGTTACCTTCGTCAAGAATGCAGCCGCGATAGAGTATGGCCACTCGATCGCAGATTCGTTCGACTTCGCGCATGATGTGAGTGGAGAAGATAATACATTTTCCTTCATCGCGCAAACCGGATATGATTTTCAGCAATGAACGTGCCACCATCACATCCAAGCCCACCGACGCTTCATCGAAGATAAGGACCGGGGGATCGTGCACCATGGCTCGTGCGATTGAAACCTTTTGTTTCATCCCGGTTGACATTTTGGCCCCCGGGCAATCGCGAATATCTCCCATCGCGAGTTGCTGGAAGATCATTTCCATTCGCTCTTTGAGGCGATCGGGTGGAATGTCATAAAGTTTACCGAAGTATTCGACCATTTCCCAAGCGGTCATTCGATCGTAAATCGCGGTGTTGTTGCTGACAAAACCGATACTGCAACGAACTTCGGCCGGATGGGTGATCACGTCGAATCCATTGACGCGAACCGTACCACTGGAAGGGCGAAGCACGGTACTCAGAATTCGCAAAGCGGTCGTTTTGCCAGCCCCATTGGGGCCTAAGAGACCAAAAATTTCACCCGGGTGCGCGCGAAAACTAATGCCAGCGAGCGCGACAAACTCGCCTTTGGCAAGATCTGAATAGACCTTCTTTAGGTTTTCGACTTCAACCATCCCTTGGGGTCGCCCTGCATTTGTCCCATGGCTGGGATTTGGATTTATATCAACCGACAGACGCGACTCGCTACCGTTTGGCGTAGTATCAGCGTCCATCGCGCAGCAGACTAAGTTATCTTGAAATCAATACAGCCTGCTTAGCGTCCGCGTCCCTTCCAAAGATGGGAAATCCTGGAATCATTGCTCTTCCGCCGAAGGTGAACTGTTAGGATCGGCATAATCGTTACTATGCCTCCTCAGTTCAGCTGCACTTATGGACTGGGAGGAAACTCAATTCCTTCGCGCACCGCTCATCGATTTAGGCACTCATCCTCAGGGGATGAGTCTCGTTGTTAAATTTCGCCACCCGCGGCGCCTAAACGTGTCGCAATACCAGCGGTGGCTGGCTAGGCAAGAAATCTCTCGAGCGTTTCCTGAATTGCTCTGGGGAACGAACGATAACTTGTCACGGATAGGTTCAGTCGAACGTTGTCGACGCAATCCCTGAGGTCGCGCATCGCAAAATACATGCCCTCACTTAGGGAGCCGTTGTCAACTCAACGACCTTGGGAGCCCGAGAATCGCGCCGACGATTGGCCTCGATGGCGCGGGTTTCCAAATCCTGATTTACGAGAGAATAAAAAACATCACGTTGACGCGGCTGAAAACCGATTTCGCTGATGGCAGATCGAATCTGATCCAAGGTCAAGAAATGAACCGTTCCAGCTTCGGCAACAACGTTTTCCTCAATCATGAGACTACCCATGTCGTTCGCGCCGTAGAGTAACGCCAACTGGCCGATCTTCAATCCTTGCGTGACCCAGCTGCTTTGGATGTTCGGAATGTTGTCTAAATACAATCGTGCAATCGCTTGAACTCGCAAATATTCAAAACTTCCAGCCGGAGGTATATGGCTCATATCGGTGTGATCGGGTTGGAAAGTCCAGCATATAAACGCTTTGAATCCCTTGGTTTCATCCTGTAAGCTCCGCAAGCGTTCTAAATGTTCTACTCGCTCTTCAAGCGTTTCGGCGTGAGCGAACATCATGGTGGCCGAACTGAAGCCTCCCAGTTGATGCCAGACCCGCATTACATTTAACCAATCGTCGGTTAGCACCTTGCCGCGGGTAATTTCTTTGCGGACTCGATCAACCAATATCTCAGCACCGCCTCCGGGCAAACTGCCCATACCGGCGGCTTTCAATCGCGTAAGCACTTCCTCAAGCGAAAGTTTATTGACCTTGGTGAAGTGATAGATTTCCGGGGGGCTGAAGCCATGCACATTGATCATTGGAAATTTTGATTTGATGTCCGACAACATCTCTTCATACCAATCCAATTTAAAGTGGGGATGCAAACCCCCTTGCAACAAGATTTGATTGCCCCCCAGTTCCACCGTCTCTGCAATTTTGCTCAGCAACTCTTCACGAGAGAGCACATAGCCTTCATCGCTTTTCGGCGTTCGGTAGAACGCGCAGAAGTCGCATACTGCCGTGCAGATGTTCGTGTAATTGATGTTTCGATCGATGTTGTACGTCCGGTACGTTTCCGGATGAAGACGACGCGTGACCTGGTCGGCGCCTTTACCGAGCGCAGTGAGATCTCGGCACTTCATGAGTTCGCAGCCTTCCTCAAAAGTGATTCGTTCACCGGCAACGGCTTTATCAATAATACGTTGACTCATCGAATACTCTCTGCATAACGGAACGGGAATCGACCAGAGGGGGCTAGTCCGAGGTGAACTGCAGCCTCGTAAAAACTTTCCAAGCCTCGGCGTTGCTCTGCGCCAAGATGGAAGTGCAGAAATTCGCGAAAATATCTGACACACATTTCATAACTCAAACCATAAGCGGACGCCTCTCGAGCGGCGATTTTTTCAGCGATCGACAAACCATAATCGCGGACTTGAGACAATACCTCGGGTAAGCCATGCGGCTCGAAGCCGCTGCGGGCAACCCACATGGCAAACACGCACGGGTAACCTGACCAACGTCGCCATTCCTGCCCAATGTCCCAGTTCGCGACCCAATCTCCGTCAATCGGCTTCATCGCGCGATCGCCAATGATCAAGATGGCATCTGCATCTGCCTTGTGCCAATCGGCATCAATTGGCAGTGGTACAGTGCGTGGCGATATCCCAAACTTTTCAGACAATAAAATTTGCGTAAGTGCGGCGCTAGTTCGCGAACCTTCGTCCAGAGCCAGCGTCCTGACCTCCGCCGGCGGAACGCGGAACAAAACTCGTACGCTCCATACCGGTCCCAAACTCGCGATACAAGCATCCGACAGGATGGTGTAGTCCGCTCCGCGAAAGAATTCAATGGCGGGAATCAGAGCGACATCCAACTCGGCTGCCGCGAGTTGATCGGCCAACCGGCTCGGGAGGTCAAAAGACAGCTCCACCGGCGTCGAACCACCCAGGACCAACGTCCTGTCCAAGCCTTCGACGAGCGGTTTGGTGTTCAAATAGGATACGGCACCGATCCGCATATTCCGATTTACCCCAAAAATGGACCGATTGAGCGCCTCATGATAGTCAAATTGTAGCCAACCTGCCCTTTCGACTCTAGGAGTCTTGAGGGGGATGAACCAAGTCTGAATCAGCCGAATTTGAGATAAACCATGGCTGAGCAAAACTTTATCGCGGTTTCAGCTAAGGCGACTTAACCTTTTGCTCCAACTTTTCCGGCAACGCTCTAACATTTCACAGCAGAGCAACCGTAGGCGGCTTATTGGATTAACGGGAACTGATTCAAGAACTCTGTGGCCGCCGTTACAAGCGGAAGGGGCAGGTTCTCACGCCAAAGTTGGGGCAATGGGGCGGCAACTTGGATCGGTCTGGCATTTTGAGGATTTCGGAACTGAATTGCGGCAGCATGTAAAGCCAAGGCTATGCGTTCACCACGGTGATCGATTTCGCCCCATACCGTTTGGTTCCCATAACACCAATCACCCAGTACCGAATGTCCGCGGCTCGCGGCCTGAATCCGTATCTGATGCATGCGGCCGGTCTTGAGTTCAATATCAAGCAACGACACATCCGCGGACGAACAGAGGAACCGATAATCCAGCTCGGCGATTTTGGCTCCTTCAACTCCCGGTTCGGTGATCTCAGCCACGGGACGATCGGGAATTTTTCGAAGATAGTCGATCCAAGTGCCTACCTTTTCTTGGGGAATTCCCTGGACCGCCGCTAGGTAGCGTTTATGGACCTTACGACTATGAAACTGCTCGCCCAACCGCTGCAACGATCTCTGATTGCGAGCGATGATGAGCGTTCCCGAAGTTCCCCTATCCAAGCGATGTGGCAGACCTACAAATGGTGTTGCCTGATGGTCTGGCAGCTTCCATTGCTCGCGCAGTACCGATTCAACACTCTCGATACCGCTAGCGGCCTGAGTAAATAGACCCGAAGGCTTATTAATGACGGCAAAAAATGAGTCGTTTAGAAGAACGGGTATCGATGCCATGGCTATAATGAAAAAAACGAGGAACCTCGGCCACGCACGACCGCTGGGATCAGCAGTCATCCATTTAAGGTTCCTCGCATTACCATTTGTACCTGGTTCAAGCTTGAGGTCAAGTAGAGAGTGATTTGGTTCGCGCATGAATGCCACGTCTTACAGTCAGTTTCAATATCAATTCGTGACTGGCAAACTGGCTTCCTCTGCCACACAAGAAATCGTGGCGACATTGCAACGTGAATTCGGTTTTAAATATCAAATCGATATTTTGCCGATCACTGTCGCTGCGCTGATGACTCCTAAATGGCTACAACGGCACCTAAACATACGTCCTGAGGCTGACTTTATTATTTTGCCGGGCTATCTAGAGCCTGTGCTGACAGAAATCCGCAATACATTTCCCGACGTAGCACAGAAGATAAAATGCGGACCGAAAGATATTCGCGATTTAGGACAACTCTTCGGCAAAAAATTGCGACGCGGGGACGATTATGGCCAACATGATATTGAGATTTTGGCAGAGATCAATCATGCACCCAGGATGGATCTGAAAGCACTCTTGGCCGAAGCCCTTCGACTTAAATCGGCAGGTGCCGACATTATCGATATCGGCTGCGATCCCAACGGCCGTTGGAGCCAAATCGGTAATGCGATTCGAGCCCTTAAAAGCGAGGGACTAAGACTTTCGGTCGATAGTTTCGATAAGTGGGAAGTGGAGCAAGCTTGTGCGGCTGGGGCCGAATTGGTTTTAAGCGTCAATAGCAGCAACCTAGAAGAAGCAGCGGATTGGGGAGCGGAGGTTGTGCTCATTCCAGATCAGGTTGGGAGTTTGGAGGGTTTAGATCGCAACATTGAGTGGTTATTTAACCATGGAATTTCTTTTCGAATTGATCCTATTTTGGAGCCGATCGGCTGTGGGTTTGCCGCTTCCCTAGATCGATATCAGCAAACGCGTCGTATGTGGCCCGAGGCTGAGATACTCATGGGTATAGGGAACATCACCGAGCTGACCGATTGCGATAGCGCGGGTATCAACGTTCTTCTGCTCGGCATCTGCCAGGAACTACAGATTCGCAGCGTGCTGACGACCCAAGTGATCAATTGGGCGAACACATCGGTTGCCGAATGCCATTTGGCAAGAAAATTGGTCTTTTACGCTCAACGGAATCGTATTCCGCCGAAACATATCGAACCCAATCTGGTCATGCTGCGCGATCCCAAGTTAAATCGCTTTTCCAGCCAAGTTTTGGAACAATTGGCAGCAACCATCCGCGATAACAATTACCGTATTTTTGCCCAGGAAGGTGAAATTCATATCGTTAGCGCAAACCTCCACTTGCACCACTCGGACCCCTATGAGTTAATGGAAGCTTTGATGAAACAACCTCAAGTAAGCAACATTGACGTGAGCCACGCATTTTATCTCGGTTTTGAAATGGCCAAGGCGCATACGGCATTGCTACTGAACAAACAGTATGAACAAGATGAGGCTTTAAACTGGGGCCTGCTGACGCGTCCCGAGAAACATCACCGACTCCATCGTAAATCGCGCCCGTCGGAATCACTTCCTCCTGGTCCTACAGAATCATAGTTCGCATGCTGCCACTGGTACAAAGACTGGATCGAGTTCCCGATGTAACTCAAGCCTTGCGATCTTTCAGCAGTCTCCCGAAAATCTGCTTGTTGGAAAGCGCGAAGGTTCTGCCGCAATTAGGGAGATACTCTTTCTTGATGGCCGATCCATTCGCCGAAAGCAAAGTTGAGGAACGCCTCGCTGATCCCTTCGAGGAAGCAGCCAGATTGTTGCAACGCTTTCAAGTGGAAACGGTTCCCGACCTTCCACCATTTCAGGGCGGAGCCGCTGGTGTTTTGAGCTATGAGCTGGGAGGCTGTTTCGAAGAGATTAAAACATCACATTACGATGAGTTTCCCTTTCCATTACTGTCGCTCGCTTTTTATGATGTCGTGTTAGCTTGGGACCATCAAGAAGACAAAGCTTGGCTCGTCTCGCATGGTTGGCCCGAGATGGATGAAGTTCGACGAAGTGAGCGGGCGCGAGATCGTTTACGACAATTCGCCAGTTTACTCGATACAGCCCCAAGTGCGATTGATTCAACTGCAGCCGTAGATCGTCGCAGCGCTGCAGCGACATGGGCACCAAAATTTGAAAATCATTTCCCCGCCCCGTGGCAGGGGAATTTTAGTTCGAACCAATACCGCAAAGCGATTCAAACAGCAATCGATTACATTTATGCAGGCGATATCTTTCAGGTGAATCTTTCGCAACGCTGGATCCATCCAGCTGTATGCTCCTCGTTAGAATTGTATTCCGAATTGCGAGCCGTCAATCCCGCTCCCTTCGCCGCCTATATCGATTTGGGCGACACGCAGATTTTGAGCGCGTCACCCGAGAGATTTCTGCGTATGCGGGATCGTCATATCGAGACGCGCCCCATCAAGGGGACAAGGCTGCGCAGCCCGAATCCACTGGTCGATCTTTGGATAGGTGATAGCCTAACGGAAAGCCGCAAAGATCGAGCGGAAAATATGATGATTGTCGACTTGCTCCGCAATGATTTGTCACGTGTTTGCGACATCCATTCGGTTCAAGTTACTCAACTGTGCGCCGTCGAACGTTACCAATATGTGGTCCACTTGGTCAGTGCCGTTGAAGGTCGATTAGCCGACCATCGCCCCATCTTTGATTTACTGCGAGCGACTTTTCCCGGTGGCTCCATCACCGGTGCGCCGAAAGTACGAGCGATGGAAATTATTTCCGAATTGGAACCTACCCAACGCAATGCTTATTGTGGTTGTATTGGTTATTTGGGTTTCGATGGTGCGATGGATTGGAATATTGCCATCCGCACCATCACCGCTCAACAAGGTTGGTGGCAAGTGCAGGCAGGAGGTGGCATCGTAGCCGATAGCAAGCCAAGCTCTGAAGAAGCGGAAACTTGGCACAAAGCACAAGGCTTGGTACGTGCGATTGATTTGGTCCGTCATAGGTATCGCACATCATGATTTTGATCATCGATAACTACGACAGCTTTGTCTACAACATCAATCGCTATTTGCAGCGTTTAGGCCAACAGACAGAGGTTTTTCGAAATGACGCTATCGACCCTCGAGAAATTTTGAAGAGGCAGTATTCGGCGATCATCATTTCACCCGGACCACAAACACCGAATGAAGCGGGCAATACATTGGCGATATTGGAGCAATGCAATGCAATTCCAATCCTGGGTGTTTGTCTCGGCCATCAGGCTATCGGCCAGTTCTTTGGCGGCAAAGTGGTTCGAGCTCCACATCCCATTCATGGTCAAGCTGTTCTCACCAAGCATACTGGCACCGGCATTTTTGATGCGCTTCCCAATCCGATGCAAGTAGCTCGTTATCATTCTTTAGTGGTCGAGCGAGCGTCGCTTCCGGGTTGTTTGGAAATCCTGGCCACTTGCGAACCTGATTTGGTGATGGCACTCAAACATCGCTCGCTACCCATTTGGGGCGTTCAATTTCATCCGGAATCGATTATGACCATTGGTGGATTTCGGTTGCTAGCCAACTTTTTGCGGCTTACGGGACACACCGTTTCAGCTTCAGTACCGGAAAGCGATTGTAACAGCACGCTACAATGGATTGAAGAAAACAGATCGCTGGATCCGTGGGAGGAAAAGCCGTGGTGGGAATTGCCATAACATAGGGTTCGCCCCAAAGTGTCACAACTTTTAATTGAGATAACTGCATGCCGTTGGTGATCGAAGGAATTTTGGCTACAGAACACGAAGATGGTTCGTTGCATTATGCACCGATGGGACCCGTCGTAGATAGAGAACTCCAACATTGGACCATCAAACCTTTTCAGACTTCGACCACCTTTCAAAACTTGTTGCGGACAAAACGAGGAGTTTTTCACATCACGGATGATTGTTTTTTATTGGCCGCAGCAGCCATTGGACAAAAAGAAAATGTTGCAGCTCGTTGGGATGCGAATATCGGTTGGATCCTCGAAAATTGCTGTCAGTGGTTCGCGATCGAGTTCAGTTCGTTTGATACCAGCCAAGCGCGAGCGGTCGCCAGCGGTAGGCTTCATCAGGGGGGAGTAGAACGGCCTTTTTGGGGTTGGAATCGGGGCAAGCACGCGGTGTTGGAAGCGGCCATTTTGGCCACTCGTAAACACATCCTGACCCGAGAGAGCATAGAAAAAGAATGGGATTACTTGGTCATTCGCGTGCAGAAGACGGGTGGTGAGCAAGAGCATCGCGCGATGCGGTTGCTCGCAGACTACCTAGAGCTACCATATAACGTATCGACGGATTAGCGTTTCCATCATATCGGGGTGTGGCATGTGGAAAATTACCACGGGGTCGCGATTGCACTGCGGTTTACTAGAGACCGCGCCCGGGTATCCTTTTCGCTTCGGCGGAATCGGCATGATGGTCGAGAAGCCATCGGTGGTCGCCGTCCTTAAGCGAAGTCAGGTTTCAGCCCAAATTGAAGTCGCGGGACAGCTAGCGCAAGAGAGGCTCAAAAAACAAATTTCTCTTGCCGACGCCCTCTCAGCTTATCACAATACGCGGGGAGGAACGCTCGAAATTGTCGAACTGCCGATGCAACATGCTGGTTTTGGAACCGGGACTCAGATCGCCTGCGCTGCTGCCAGTTTGATCAAGTGTCAATGGATGTCTACCGCCCATAATGGCTCGTCGCCGCTGGATAGCGATAGAAAAGTATTGCTCGAAAAAGTGTGGGAAAGTTCGACCGAACTGATTCAATGGAGCGGACGCGGTAAACGATCGACGATAGGTGCTTTCGGGTTCTTAAAAGGTGGTTTCATTGTCGATCACGGACACAACGACCAAGGCCACGGTCAGCTGGGAAGTCAACTCGATGTTTTGGAGCCATTGACCGTCGTGTTAGCGACACCCAAACAAAATTCGACGATCAGTGGCAGCGATGAAGATCGCATGATGTCTGTTGTCGCCAGTCAACCGAATCCACACCGACAAGAAATGTGGGATTTGATCAGCCAATCCATAGTGCCGGCTGCATCAGAAAAACGTTGGGATGTTTTTGGCAACGCGTTACACGAATATGGAAAATTGGCAGGTGTGCAATTCGCGGGGATTCAAGGCGGTATCTATCGCAACGATCAAGTGGCCGATCTGGTCGCTCGGATGCAAAGCCTTGGACTCGGAGGCGTTTGCCAAAGCAGTTGGGGCCCCACCGCGTTTGGACTTTCCGAAGACAGAGAACTTGCCTCGAGAATCGCCTATCAACTCCATCGCTATTATGGCAATGACATCACCATTGAATTGACGCAAGTCAAAAACCGAGGAGCTGATATCGTCTTGCTCGAATGAGCCAAGTCAGTCATCCTTCGCGGGTGATGACCATGGGACTTGCTCGTTTGCCTCAGCGATTTTAAGTTAAGCGATTTCACTCCGCTTGAAAGAGCGCGGAGTTGAAGCACTGCCGTTAGCAATGATTCCTAACGCTCTTAAAGCTCAGCGGCCTTCTTCATCTTGGCCAAACCGGTGCGAGCTACCTCTAAGGCATCTTGTTTCCAGTACTCGGGATTGAACAGCTCTAAAGACAATACACCTTGGAAGCCAGAAGAACGGAGATGCTTAAAGATGTAACCAAGCGGAGCGATTCCATCGGTCGGGTAGACACGATGAGAATCGTTGATCGTAGCTCGAGGTGGATCTGCAGGATAATCGTTCATGTGGAATACATGAATTTTGGTGCCCGACAAAAACGGAAATGCACAAAAATCGTTTCCACCTTTATAGAGGTGATAAACATCTGGCAGAATACAAGCATCGTTGTGTGCCGCTTCAGTAGCCACATACAGAACGTCAGAAAGTTTATGCAAACATTTCGAGAAGCCCCAGACTTCAAGTTGCGGCGCGACTTCAAATTGGCTTCCCAGTTCGCAAAGAACTCGGTATCGATCGGCGATCGCACGCAAATCGAGGTCCGGCTTGTCGGTCGCACCTGCTGGAGGTGCAGCAATCCGTCGACCACCCAATAATCGCACCACATCCATATCCCGTCGAGCCGTTTCAAGTCCTTTGCGTCGAGCTTCTTCGTCATCAACGATCCATTGTGCAAAAGCGATAGCGCTTTCGACCTGGATCCCTTCGGAAGAAAGGACACGCCGTAATTCGTCGAGCTTTCCTCCACCCTTGATGTATTCTTCGACATCATTCAACCAAATTTCTATTCCATCGTATCCAGCTTTCGCAGCCACTCGGATCTGTTCAACAATTCCAAGCTTCTGGCCGCGGATGGTGCTGGTATTTAGGCAGTAACGAAACGCAGGAGCAGCATTTTCCGAGGGAGAATTTGCGGCGAGCGGTGCGGCTATGGATCCCACCGCGCCGCCAGCAGCGATGGTGGTAGAGGATGAAACCAAGAAATTTCGGCGGGTCAAGCTGTTATCACTCATGGCA
>JBIKMB010000301.1:0-6121 GCA_044359485.1 Pirellulaceae bacterium
AAGCGAGACTGCGACCTGATGCTTTGCGTTGGTTTACGGACTCGCCCAAAGCGACCTTCAAGTTCGTTGTCAGTTCACCGGCCGATCAAGAGGAAATCGAAGAGTTCCAGCAGACATATGCGGTTCCAAGTCGCAGAATCTTGGTGATGCCCGAAGCGAGAACGCAAGCGGATCTCGCCCAACATCGAACTTGGATTTTTGAACTCTGCCTGAAACAAGGCTGGCGATATTCGGATCGATTGCATGTAGCCGTTTATGGCGATCGGCGGGGCGTGTAAATCCGAATTAAAAGCGTTTTCAAATCGCTGGTATCCAATGACTGCTCACCGTGTAGTGTTAAAGAACAACCGGCTTAGACCTCAGCTCGCAAGCTAACTTTGACAACCTGGGAACTTATGACATAGGATGATGAGAGCCTAGAAAAAAGCTTGGGCAAAAATAAACCACAGGAAATTGTACCTATGTTTCACCGAATCGTTTCCCTAATACACCTTTTCTCTGTGCTAGTAAGCTTCGCAATCGCGACGACCCTATTGCACTTCAATCTGCTTGCCAATGAGACCATCACTCGAACCGGCTGGACTGCGCCGCCGAGCAGCGAGAATACTTGGAAAAAGCTGCCTGCCTCGCTCGATGGCCAAACCCCCGAACTACCAACATGGATTCGGATGATTGCTCGAGACATGCCCAAAACGGCAGCAGCCTTTCTCGAACTCGATTATGCCCAGCGCACTGCTGGCCCGGTCGATCTGAAGCTCAGAGCCGCGATGCGTTGGGTTGCAGCCAACGCCAACGATTGTCAGTACACCCAACAAATCGCCGCCGCCGATGCGCGTCGCGCTGGAGTGACCGAAGAACAATGGAAATCGCTAACCCAAGGTGATCGCGAACTCTGGAGCGAACGCGAGCGAGACGCTTGCGATTTCGCTCGCGCAATGACGATCAATTCCGATGGGATCACCGACGATCAATTCAGTGCGCTGGCTAAGAACTTTGATGACCGAACCGTCGCAGCATTCGTCTTGCACATGGCTTATGCCAATTTCCAAGATCGACTGATCCTATGCCTTGGTTTGGAGCCCCAAGACCAAGACCTTCTACCACCGGTCAATGTCCGTTTCTCTCCCGATTCGTTAACTCAAAAGACATTAGCTCCTCCCCCCAATCCTCCAGCACACATAGGTAACCCCGACCCATCGCCCCGGGATATCATCGCAGACAATGAAATGCACACATGGCTTCCCTATGAAAAACTTCAAGAACGCTTGCAAATTCAGCGAGTTCGCAAAACTCGTTTGCGTGTTCCCGATTGGCAAGAGTTTGCGGACCGACTCCCTAAAGGCCTAATGCCAATGGCCAGCGACATCGTGTGGTACAAGATCGCTTTTGGGTACGCCCCTGAACTTGCGATCCCTTTTGAAATTTATATGCGCACCGCAGGTAGCGAAATTGCAACCAATTGGGATCGTCCTTTCGGTAATTCGCTGTTTTGGATGGTCACCGACGCTGTTAAGTGCCCGTACTGTATGGGGCACTGCGAGATGAACTGGGAAGTCGCCGGTTTCGATCGTCAGAAGATTGCCGATATCAGTCAAAAACTCGCCGGTGATGATTGGTCTAGCTTTAGCGCTGCCGAACAAAAAGCCCTCGAATTTGCGAGAAAATTGACCCAGTCGCCCGGCACGATATCCAAATCGGATATCGATGCGCTGCGACAAGGCTTTGGTGACCAACGCGCTTTCTTTATTACCGTCAACACCAGCCGCTATAACTACATGACCCGCATTAGCAACGGGTTCCAATTGACCCTTGAGACCGGAAACCCCTTCTATCAATACTACAATATGTCTCCACCGAAGCCTGCCGAAGTTGCAATCGTTCCGCGGCCGACACCTCTAAACCGCGCTGAAATGAAAAAGCTGCTTGAGGATATGAAAAATCGTCGTGAGAGAATTATTCTCCCGCCGTTAACGGATGAGGAAAAATCTCAAGCGGATCCTCGCGCCGTCTCCTATGAATCACGAATTTCTAAACTTTTCCTGCCAACAACTTCTGGTGCTCGAGGCTATCTGAACTTTAGCGGCTCACCCAACCGCGTCCCGCGTCCTGGTGATAATCGCACCACTCTCGAACCCGATCCTGCGCTCACACTTGATTACGGCTTCAAAACGCGATTGTTTTGGATCGCCTCGCGCGTGAATAACTGTCAGTATTGTTTAGGACACCAAGAATCCAAATTGCTCGCCATAGGCATGGACGATAATCTCATCGCAGCCCTCGATCTCGATTGGTCAAAATTCCCCGAATCGGAACAAGCAGCCTTCGCCTTCGCTCGACGTCTCACCTTGGAACCGCAATTGCTGTCTGATGCTGATATCGATGCTTGTAGAAAACACTATACCGATGTGCAAATTCTTGAAATGGCTCTTTCAGTAGGGGGCAATAACGCCATCAATCGCTGGAAGGAGGGAGCCGGCGTGCCTCAGTCCAAGACGGGTGGCAATTTTGGCTCAAGCAATACCGAAGAACATTCGTACTTAACGGATACCAATCCTGAACTAGCCGGTAAAAAGTCGACTTTGCTGGGAATCGATCCCAAAACTCCCGCGGCCATCGTACCGACGGAACTGGATTTGAAAAAATGGAAAAACCTACCCACCGTTGCAGAAGGGCTCGGTGCCGTTCGTACCCGTACAGCACGACTTCCAGTAAAATCGAATGAAGAAACACGAAAACTTTTCGGCGATCTGGATATCCCCGAAAATACTCCGCAGTGGATGCGAGCATTGGCCAACTTCCCTATTGCGGGCAAGCGACAAGTCGCCGCGTTTCTTTCTGCCGAACGCGATCTAGATCTGAGCGATCTGACTCGCGCGCGACTCGCTTGGGTGATCGCGCGACAAAATGGAGCTTGGTATGCATTAGCCGAAGCGGACACGAAACTTCTTGCCTTGGGTCAAACAAGAGAACAGATTTTGGAACTCGATCAATTCGAAACCAGCAAGAGCGAGACAACACTCACTGCCCGTGATCGTGCCTTGTTGAAAGTCGCCAAAGATCTCGCCGCTTCGCCGGTCGTCCTTTCCGATGACGAAGCCCAGCACGCAATCGATGTTGCCAGCCCACGAGAGTTCATTCAAACGGTGCATTACACTGCGATGAGATCTTTGTTTGATCGCTTCACCGAAGCTTGCTACTTACCAGCAGATCAAAACTAAAAATCTTTTTGGCATCAAAACGGGCGACTCATCGACAAACGCTGATCGCCTTTTTTATTGGTCTAAGCTTTTTCAACTGGACGGCTAAGCCGACATCCCTACAAATAATAATCCAGCCACGACGAGACTCACAGCGACCATACCCAACCCTATCATTCGCAATCGCTTGATTTGCCACCACATCCAAATGCCGGATACCGCCCAAAAAATCATCACGAACGACATCGCATCGACAATCATCGCCCAAAACCAACGCGCTTCGTAGATACCCGAATATCCATGAGCCGTATGCAATCGCAACAAATAAGACCGCCAACTCAGCGGCTCGACAGGACTCGCTGGATCAAACCACTCTGCGCTAACCGCACCCTGAAATGAATCATATTTCACGATCCACATTTCACCTTCGCTCGAGGCGTTGAATTGAAGTTGCGGTGCGCTGGTCAAGCGGAAAGATTGATCGAGACCAGGCAAATCGAGACGCTGTGCTAATTCGGGTAGAATGGCCTCCACTTGGGCAGCAGCACCCAGAGCTATCTTGAGCGGTTCGGGGGGAGCTATTTCCGCGGTGCTCTTAATCGACACCGATTCTCCCGCTGCTGCGGCCCGTGGATTGACAATAAGTGGATTGACAGTAAGTGGATTGACAATAAGTGGATTGACAATAAATCGAGCAGTTGGACCGGTGGGTTTAGGAGCCACGGTCGAATCAAGATAGGTTCCTCCCCCTCCATCCCGCCGAATCAATAATTGGTACGTTTTCTCGCTGCCGTTCGCTACCGCAAAAAAGAAATCGCCAACATACTTTGCCTCAGGTCTCGCTGCCAGTTGCAACTTAACATCAGGGAATCTGGCATTCAACCTCTCAATCACTTCCGCTGCCGCTATTTGCGGATCTGCTAGCCTACCATCATAACCGCATTCGCGCAAAGTTCCGCGAGAGATTTCTCGCAAGCCTCGATCGGAAAAATGTGTCGGATGATTGAATAGATAACCTGTGAATCCGTAAAGCAATGCCCATGGCGCCAGAAACAGCCCCAGATACAAATGGCAACGCCTTATCCCGAGACCAAGTGACTTAATAAGGCGGCTTGCCTCCACGGCATCGACCTTTGCAGATTTATCAGAGTTCATCTCAACCATTGCTATCGCTTTCGCTCAACGACTCTCGCCAAACGTCTCGCCAGCCTCAATCCGAATTTTCAAATGGTTCTGCGGAGGTGGCAACGGACAAGAAGTATATTTCGAAAATGCACAAGGTGGATTGTAGGCACGGTTGAAATCCAGAATAAACTCTTCCTGATCCGCAGGACATTTTGCGATGTCCATAAATCGGCCACCGCCATAAGTTGTCTCTCCCGAGGTCGCATCTCGAAAAACAAAAAACAAACCTTCTCCCTCACGTATGGCGTCTAGTTTGTAGGTTGATCCATCCAGCATAAATTCGGCATAACCACAACTCGACTGCTGCAAGCTCTCGCCCAGAACATTTTGAATCACCAACGTTTGCTCTGTAGAGTGGGCGACATACTTTGCTGCGATCCGAAATCGAGCGTTCGGTGGAAACCAAGTGCAGCCAGGAAATCGAGTTCGCTGTTCAGATTGATTATCGGCCACTCGCAAAAAATATTTCCCCTCACGCACGATCACATACATGCTCATACGGTCGAGCGTTACCCAATCTTTTTTTGCATCGGAAAGGTCAAAATGTCGCGCCCCCTGAAAGCTCTTCCCTTCGCTCTGCATGGTGACTTTATCGTCCAGCTTTAACTTGGCAGTACCCGCCACCGAATCAATGGTGATAACGCCCAAACAGCTCGGCCCCAGCACAGTGAAATTTTCCGGCAGAACGATATTGTTATCTTTACCAACACCCAGAGTATTCGCCCCTTCTTTGAGTGAATATCTTCCAACCAATGTCAACCAGCCATTTTCACCCCGCAGTTTTTGCTCACGCTCTTGCTGCCATGTTTTGGTCTCCGAAACAAAGGTTTCATCCTCAGCCCGTGCAAACATGGAGAACCCCAAAACGCTGAGGATCAATACTGCGACAAATCGGTTCATGTGGATATTGGCTCTCATCTCTGATGGCATCGACAACAAGCAGATAGCAGTGGACATATGAGTGTATTGTAAGAGCCTATCCGAAAACCATCGGTCTTCCTGGTGTTAGCCGCGTTTTTCGGAGTGTTCGGACAGGCTCCAAGTTGTTCAGTAAAGGGAGATAGAACAAACGTGAGGCGGATCGATACCGAACGCATCGCTGCACGACATTCCCCAGCCATGAACTGGGCTAATTCGCAAAATAAATCAATAAATCGAACGTGCGAACGAATCATTCTTGTACGGCTGACGTAAACCGTTCGTCGCTATCGGGCTTCTTCGCCGCCAATCAAACGGACTTGGTGCGTGAAATAGCGAGCTATTTCCACTATGACTTTAAGCAGCTTCCACAAAATTTTTCTATGAATCACGCCAATCGAGCCGTCGTACAGGTTCCAGTTTTTTGTTTGATTGTCGGGAGTATTGCGTTTCTGCATTGGCTCTATCTTCCGGCATCGGTTCCCTCATCACCCCCCCAGGAATTGCCTTCTCTGGTCGTCAAGGATCTCTCGCCGCCAGAAATCGATCACAACCTCATAAACTCGGGAAGTCCCTTAGAGGATGCTAATGTTCATGGGGCTAGGAGCGATACCGGCGGTGACCCTTCGATGATTGGCAATCCTTCGCGAACACCTATCGGCCGCAGAAGCACGCTATCTCCACCACCGCTATAGCTAACTACAGCCTATTCAAATTGAGCTTATCCAAACAGATTATCGTGAAAGTGGTGTGACAGGATAGCCACCTCGAAACCGTGCACAGCGACCCAAATTTGCTGCGGGACTTCTTGCTTCATTCCA
>JBIKMB010000302.1:0-6094 GCA_044359485.1 Pirellulaceae bacterium
AGAATAAGTTTGTCATAGGCTAGAGAATAGGTTTCGCCGGTAGCGTGATTTTTGACGCTCACCTGCTTTTGAGTTCGATCGATGGAAATCGCTTCTTGCAGAGTGCGAATGTCGATTCGAAAACGCTGGTAAAACAATTCCGGAGTTGCGACTAGCAAGCTTTCTCGTTTCGCGATGTCACCGCCGATGTGATAGGGTAAACCGCAATTGGCAAATGAGATGTGCGGACCCTTTTCCAAGACGATAATTTCAGCCTTTGCATTGACGCGGCGAGCGCGTGCTGCGGCCGATGCTCCTCCCGCTACTCCACCAATGATGACGATACGCTGTTGTGAAGTTGTATGATTCATGAGACTCTAGCTTAAAGTTATTAGGATGGGTGATCGCTTTGCTACAGACTTGCGGGCGATCCATTATACGAACCACCAAATCTCGTTTCGATGCACTGCATGATGCTGGCCAAATGAGGTTCGGCGATGGAGTAATAGATGCAGCGTCCATCGCGTCGGCTGGTGAGAAGTTGACAGCGTTGCATGAGTCGAAGATGTTCGGAGGCCATGTGGCTTGGAATTTCGCAGGCTTCGGCCAATTCGCCGACGGTGTAGCGACCGCGGAGGAGCATTTGGATCATTCGCAAGCGGTGCGGATGGGCGAGCGTTTTTAGGCACTCGGCGGCCTGCTCTAGTTTTTCCAGTTCGAGCAGTGGGGGCATTGGTTGGGTAGGCGGCATGGCGAAGTTCCTTATCTAATGCTCAAAGATATCGGAACATAACGATATGAGCTAGTCGCGATTATGGGGATTTGAGTGGAAAAGGGTTAAACCGAGTCGAATCGGGAGCGATTATTCCTGGAAGGTTTCGGTTGGGCCCGGAAAATGGTGATTTTGCAAGTCGTTTTTGAATTGGGTTACCGCATCGATGGCTGCTTGCCTCAACTGGGCATATTGCCGGACGAATTTCGGTAGGTAGCCGGAGTTCCATCCGAGCAGGTCGTTGGTGACGAGGACTTGACCATCGCAGTGGGGACCGGCTCCGATGCCGATGGTGGGTACGGAGAGTTGACGGGTGACATCGGCGGCGATGGCGTCGGGGACGCATTCCATCAGAACCGCGAAGGCACCCGCTTGCTGGGCGGTGAGGGCATCGTTTAGGACGCGTTGGGCATCGCGTTGGACGATGTAACCGCCGAGGGCGTGCACACTTTGGGGGCGCAGGCCTACGTGGGCCATAACGGGAATTCCGGCATCCACCAGCGCGGCGATCGTTTTGGCTTGAGCGGCTCCTCCCTCAAGTTTTACGCCGTGGCAACTTGTTTTTTTCATCAATTTCGCGGCTGCTCGGAGCGTATCGCGTACGCCGAGTTGCCCGTGCGGGAATGGAAGATCGATCAGCACGAAGGCTCGGCTGGAGGCGCGGGCCACCATTTCGCCATGATAAATCATATGGTTCAGCGTCACGGGGATGGTGGTCGAGTGTCCTTGAACGACCATTCCGAGGCTATCGCCGACCAATAAAACATCGACTCCCGCTTCGTCCAATAATTGAGCGGTGGGGAAATCGTAAGCGGTCAGCATGGTGATAGGCTGTCCGCGGCTTTTCATTTTTTGCAGATCGCGGATCGTTATTCGTCGTTTGGGGTTACTGGCGGTCATGTTGTTGGGTGCGGTTGAGAGCAAGGAGTGGTGGCTACGGGAGGTTGCAGCAAAAATTGGCTTTCGTAGAGCATTGGCTACATTTGTCCGTTATAATTGGACGCTTGAGGGACGGTTGTTCCTGTGCGAGTTTAGAGTTCCATCTCTCCTATTGTAATTGTTCGAACCTGGCGTTGGGGAGGGAGCGCGATTCTGTCGCGGAATAATCTGCTCTAGAAACAGTTTGCGGAAACAGTTTGCGGAAAGAATGGTGCTCAAAAAGGTGGCATAAAGAGGTTGTCATGAATATCGGTCGCCCGGCTTATGCTTAATGGTTGTTAGGTCGCCTGCAGACTGGTGGGCCTGAAACGTTGCACGCTGAGTTGTGAAAGCTTGAGCGTTGGAAGTTAGGGAGATGGAAGTCGTAGATCGAGAAGCTTGAAATAATCGCGGATCAAAAAGCGTTGTTTGACCGTCTTGTCGTGTGGTTTGGTTGGTCTGCTCTGAAATTGTGGTGAAAAGTAGGGGGTTGAGCTGATGTTGTGCCGTTTGCGGGAAGCCTTGGGCTGTGTTGGCATCGATGATTCTATTTCTGAGACCTGTGCGAGATTGCCGAAGGCGTTGCCAACATGGGGTTCTTTCGATTGGGCCAAGCGTAGAGTGCTCATTGGTATCGCGTCCACGATGGCAGTGATCCTTACATCGGCACACGTTTTTGGGCAAGCGGAGGGAGCGAATCGCCAAAGTTTCAATCTCAAGGGTTCGCTCATGGAGATGCAGCGTGGCTTGATTAAAGTCGCTGTGGAAGCAGACAAAAAAGAGTATATCGTCAAACTTCCCAATGAAGTGGAACAGGTTCGATATTCGGGGCAAGCGGTCAAGGAGTGGCTTGGTCCGGGAATGTTTATACGGTTTGATATTCAAATGGATGAGAAGGGAAAGTTTGTCGGAACGGTCAAGCAAGTGGAAGTGTTCATGCCCGACCCGAAGCTTCCCAACAATCCGGAGAATATGAAAAACAATGCGTTAGGCGTTCATCCATTGAACGTACCTGGAGCGGAAAATTTATTCAGCGACGAGAAGAAAAGCGTTGTCATCAAAACGTGTCGTGTTGTGGCAAGAGTGGGTGGTGTTAACAAAAACAAGTTGATGGCGATAGCAGGCAACAGTCGTGTGCAAGTGGAACTTGACGATAACGTTGCCATCAATGTTGCCGTACCGGGCGTGGATTTATTTCAGGCCGGTGATGATGTTACTGTGAGCGGCTTTGTTTATCCCGATCAACCGGGTTGGGTCGAGGCAGCTCGGGTTGCCGTGGTTGGAAAGCAACCGATCGGTCAGAAGCCCGCGAAGGGGACCAAAGCGAATGCTCGAACTCGCCGCGACAAGAAAGAACCTGCTGCCGAGAAGAACAATCCAAAATCTGATGCGCAGGCTGAGAAGAAAGAGCCAGAGAAGAAAGAATCCAAGTAATAGAGCAAATGGCCTCTGCCAGTGCGATGGCAAGAGTTTAGGTCCAACCGCGCTCCAGTAAATGGCGTTCTTGCTTTCCTTCTGCCAGTATTTCGTTTTGTAATCGTCGAATGGTGTGACGATGTTGCAAGATTCTCTCTGGGCAGATGGGTTCAGACTCTAGTTCGGTGATGAGTTCACGAAAATCGCTCACGATGGCGAGTTGCCATTTTTCGATATCCTTCAAGATGGGTGTTAAACTGGGGTGTTGAGTGATGGCACGTTCAAGCAATCCATTGACTGAAACTTGCTTAAAGTGCTCGTCTAGAATATGCAGGCTCTCCAAACACTGTTCGATGACCTCTCCTAAGGACGATTCATAGTCGTCCTCATCTTTCCAAATTTCAAATCGAAGAACTAGCAAAGACATCGTTCTCTCAACCTTTGTTTGTAAGACATGAAGGTGTTGTCGAGCGTTGGTGAGTTCCTCCCGATTTCGGAACATAATCTTCTCCAGCATCATAGAGCTTTGAGATGTGCGCTATGGTCGCGCGATAGCAATCAACCATAGCTATCTCAAGGTGAATCGATGGTGGCCAAAATCGAAGTCGCTATGGGTGACGTTACTTTTCGGCAGGTAGTTTTGTGACCAATACGGGGCAATGGGACAAACGCACAACGCGTTCCGCAACGGAACCGAGCAGGAAACGTGTGAAGCCGGTTCTGCCGTGCGAAGGTATTACAATCAGATCGGCTCCCAGCTCGACAGCTCGATCAGCTATCACTTGTCCAGGATCGCCGAGGCGAACTTCGGTCAACACACCCTGCAGTGCTGGGTCCTTGAGTTCTTCGCGCATGGCTTCTGATGCGTGCCGAATGCGTTCCGCATCATCGATAGTCGCCCAAACCACTCCCGGTTCCGTTGGAATAAGGAATGGCAACACGTGAATCACATGGACCTGCTCTGGTCGCTCGACGATTTGCAGTGCTGTTTTCAGCGAATGGTGTGAATGGTCCGAAAAGTCAAACGGTACCAGAACGCACTTATTGAGAGGCCAAGCCATATCGAAACTCCTTGAATTAGGTACAGCGACGCGATAAACGTTTCTTCTGGTGATAACAAAGAACGTGCCAAACGAAAGAGTTTAGGGGGAGTTTCGTTGGCTTTCCTGTAAAAATATTGGGTTGACACCGATAAATTGGGGATTGGCGGCCTGGAATCTTCGCGAAATTGGAGTTCGGATCTCAGATCGCGCGCGGAAAGCTGGAAAGAGGGGTTAAATTAGTAGCGAGGACGTGCGATCCTTGGCAAACGCGGTTGGCGGATGTGCGATTAGGCACTTTGTGTGCGGGGGTTTTCAGTTGATGGCTGAAGTATTGGCAAGCAAAAATCTAAGAGGACTCATTCCTCCCATGGTAACTCCCATCCAGGTTGATGGAGGGTTGGATCTATCGGCGGTTGGTCGGTTGGTCGAGCATATGATAGCTGGGGGAGTTCGGGGGATTTTTGTGCTCGGTACCTGCGGGGAGGGAGCTGCCCTGAGTTACCGCAAACGCTATCAGTTGGTCGAAAGTGCTTGCGAAGCGGCCCGAGGACGTGTACCCGTCTTGGTCAGTGTCAGCGATACGTCGTATGAGGAGACGTTGGACCTAGCAGAGCATGCATACGCCAGTGGGGCGGCCGCAATTGTGTCGACGGGGCCCTTCTTTCTGCCTGTTCCGATGGGGCATCTCGAGGTTTATTTCGAACGACTTGCTGAAGAAAGTCGTTTGCCGTTGGTTTTGTATAACATGCCTGGCTGCACGAAGTTTTCTCTAGATCCATCCATGGTGGCTCGATTGGCACAGAATCCCAAGATCATTGGAATTAAAGATAGCTCTGGAGATTTGAAGTACGTTGAGCAATTAGTTCAGGCGGTTTCGGGGCACGATTTTCCAGTCTTGATCGGGCCGGAAGAGATTTTGGTTCCCGCGATGCATCTAGGTGCGGTGGGTGGTGTTAACGGCGGAGGTGTGCTGTTCCCAGCCGTTTACGCAACGCGAATCGCCGCCTTCGCCGAAGGTAACATGCCGCTTGCGATGCGGGCCGATGATTTCGTGCAGCGATTTAGCAAGCAAATTTTTCCAACCGCGACCGGTAGGATGGCTGTAATTGAATCGATGAAGCAAGGCTTGGCGGCCATGGGACTCTGCCAGCCGTGGGTTCTCTCTCCTCTGCAACCGCTCGAAGGCGAGCATCGACAGCGAATCGAACGAAAAATTTTTGAATTCGAAATCGAGGCCGCTGAAATTTGCTCTTATGGATCTGCCATCCAGAACAAGGTTTCAAAGGTGGCTGGCGGTGTGGCGAATCAAGGCTGAGCATGGCAAGCCGCAGATCATGCCGCGCGCAGAAAACGTTGATTTTCAAGTTGTCATCGACGTTACAAAAAACGCTTACTCATTCTGCAAAAACAGCCACCTCAATTCTGAAATCAACCTCGCAATTGCCACGCCCACAGGTGCCACGCACCCTAGTCGTGCCCAATCTTGGTGCCAGGCACGTCAGTCCTGGTGCCCGATCTTGGTGCCCGATCTTGCTGCCAGGCGCGTCAGTCCTGTCGTCCGCCTCCATCAACCGTTAGCGTCAGTCACGGTTTTCCCGCCGGGCGTCATCCTCAACTGAACCACCCATCTTCGACGCCTAGCACCCGCGTCCGTGGCACCCGTGTCCGCCTCCGTCCTATTAGCCGTTGACGCTAGCCGCGGTTTTGTCGCCGGGTATCAATCTCCACTGAATGGCTAGTTTGGTACGGCTAGTTTGGTACCAGGCACCAGATAGACTGCCCGCAGTGCGCTCAATAACAGCTTGCGTAAGTTCTTTAATTGCAGTGTGTTATCTTCTGTCTTAGCTCGACTTTTTCCGTTTTAAGCGGCTTGTGTCAGCCCATAGTCTATCAGCCTTTGCACAGGACGGGATAGTTTTCGAACACCCTCGCCTCCCGGGGCCTGTGCGAAAACCCATTCCAGCCA
>JBIKMB010000303.1:0-6080 GCA_044359485.1 Pirellulaceae bacterium
ATGGCTGCCTACAATACGGACATACTTGAGCAAGTCCTTTGTGGGCAATAACTTAATTGTGCGCTGGCCGTGGGTCGTCACCGGGTCAATATTGTGAACATCTTAAAACATAAGTTGCTTCAACTCCGCCGTCGAATTCGCTGGGCATTGGGGAAGGGGTGGGATAAAGCCGACTTTTCTAGTCGATATGATTCAGTCGATAAGGACTCCTGGTCCTACGCAACTGACCCTTCTCACCTGGAACGCCTTCAACGGATAATGAAGGCCATTTCACCGTTAGCAGGTAAATCGGTCCTCGAACTCGGATGTGCCGAAGGTTTTATCACCAAGGAAATTGCCAAGCAGGCAGCTCGAGTGGTGGCGTGTGAACTATCGCCGTTAGCAGCTGAACGAACCCGTATTGCATGTGTGGGACTACCAGTTTCTGTTGTCGAATGCGACATTCGTACCAACTTACCGAATGCGACCTTTGATTCGATACTGGCGTCTGATGTCTTTTACTACCTAACTCAAGACGAGATCACACAGGTTATTCGATCCTTAGCGCAACGGGGCAATCCTGAATGCAAGTTGCTCATGGCCAACGAATGGAATAGCAGTTATTCTCTACTGAGTTCCCCCCAAAAAATCATCGACACGATACAGCGAGATGGACATTGGCATCTTGAAGAACATCATGTTTATGACGTGCAAACCTCATCACATACCATTGCCGTCTTCCGGTTGCGAACAGCTGTAAGCCAAGCCTCACCAAGTTAATGATGTATGCAGATCGTCGATCAACACCTTGCAGTATGGAAGAGGTGCTCGGACAGTTTTTTGGTTTTCCGTCTTGCGCCGCAGTATTCACCAGTTCTTGTTGTTGGTGAGTCGAGGCAGTCGAGCGTTCGTATCTATTGGCAAGTTTCCATTCCCACGTAATTTGCGCGATCCTATTTGCCTGTCGCTCATCGCTAGTAAACTCGGCTTTTTCCAAGCTCAGTAAAGATAATCGCTATCGAGCGGGAGAAAATGAAACCTAACACAACAAGAATAAAGATGCTGGACGGACTACGGGGAATCGCCATTTTATGCGTTCTTCTCGAACATTTTGGTGGTACCCTAGCAGCACCTTTCGACTTCGGCTTTTACGGCGTTGATCTCTTCTTCGTGCTAAGTGGGTATCTTATTACAGATATATTGCTCAAGATGCCAAACGATGATCTATGGGGAAACCTTCGAACATTCGTTGCTCGCCGAACGTTTCGCATTTTTCCAATGTATTACCTAACTCTTGCGACTTTGTTCTTCTTCAATATCGATAACACACAAAATCACATTCTTCCCCTGGCAACCTATGCGTGGAACTATTTTTGCTTTGATGGCGGACCGTTTTATCTTTGGTCCTTGAGTGTAGAAGAGCAGTTTTATCTCGTTTGGCCCTTGCTTGTCCTAACACTGCGACGTCACCCTAGAGTACTTATTCCACTAACGATTAGTTTTATTGTCCTCAGTTACTGTCAAATCGTATTCAACTTTGTTCCGTCGCTTACGCCTTACAACTACACCGGCCTGCCTAATCGCATGGGTTCTCTGTGCTTGGGCGCACTTGGAGCTATCGCGTCATTTCCCAAGATACTGCCGATTTATATCCAAAAAAGCAAAACAGTGGAGATCATCATTCTGGTTAGCATATTGTGGAGCATGGCAACCCTGCGGAATTTCATTCCTCGGTCAATTATTTCCGGATACGCAATCCCGATCGCGTCAGTGGCTTCGCTTCTTCTTATTTGCAAATGCGTCCAATCATCCTTTGCGTTTGTTTCTCTTGGAAGATTACTAGAAAATCGCTCGCTGTGTTTTCTTGGTACCATTTCGTACGGAGTTTACCTAATTCATTACCCATTGGGAAACTACTTTCGAAGCGAGATCTTTGGGCCACTGTGGCATCGCTTGCCGTTCGAGGCATTAGGCCCACTCAGCAAATTGCGTTGGCATTCCTGGATCTTATCTTTTCCGATGGTAGTGTTGCTGTCTGTTGGATTCGCCTCACTTACCTGGTTTCTCATCGAAAAGCCTATTTTGGAATGGAAGAATCAACGTATACCATCCAAGCGGACAACCGCTGAAGAAAGCGATAAAGGATTGAGATGAGTAAAGCCATATGAAACTCTAAGGCGTTTAGATTAGGACTTCAGCCCGATATCGGACTTACCACTGAAGTCTAAAGCGATATTTGCTTTTTTGACCATTGCCATCCTATAGACACGCAAGCGTCCATCCATTAATGGCTAGAACCGATAAGCATCGGTCGAGGGAATCCATAGCTACCAGATTTTGTCATTAGGACTTGGGGTCCTACCAAAGTCAAAATCTGGGGGTCAGCGATGGGTGAGAGTTCGACTGCTTCAAACAACATCATCGTCCGATGCATGTGAACGACTGAGGTGACAAGGACTATTTTCTGCGGAACTAGCGAGATGTCAATTGAAAAGCGGCTATTGTCCGCGCAGATCCTCCTTAGGCGATCTGCGCAACATGGAACAGGCTCGACTAGGCCCGCTTTCCACCGGTGATTACGCAACAGCGATTCGCCGAACGGATCACCTGTGACACCATCGTTCGCTCCCACCTTTACAAAAACCGGGCGATCAATGCACTTTGAGACCGCGTTCACCAACTGCTGCAGTATAACTTCTTTTTTGGGGACAGAGCGTTACGCGCAGTGACCATAAGTCGGCGAACGGGTGGAATTGACTTCAAAATGTGCTTTAAGGCTGCTCACATGCTGGGCCCTTTTTCATCGATGAAACTTCTACAGTTCCACGTTCGTCTTCTACAAGAACTGAAAAAACGAACACCTTACGAGCTCAATTATCCTAGCTTTTTCTCGCAGTGTCTAGGGAATTTTTGTCACAAGAAACAACAGTGAAGCTATTAGGTCGTTTAGTCAACGATGAACTATACAGCGATCCTGTTTATGATCCGCCGACACTACATGAAATCGAGGGTATCGGCCTGATTGCCGAACCAATCAAGAGCACCGAGAGATTTCGAGTTTACGGCCAACCTTAGATGCTCTGAAATGGTGGATGGATCAAAGTGGTAATCTTCCGTATTTCTCATCGCTAGTGTTACCATTTTTGAGCAATCATCGCCCAAGTTTTTTCACCCACTGCCACACCATCGCAACTGTCTCGTACAACCATTGATGGTTCGAACCGATGCCGTCGGTCGATGGAATCCAACGTTGCCAGATTTTGTCACTGGGACTTCCGGCACGAGCGAAACCGAAATCGGTGGGGGCGGCGATGGGAGAAAGTTCGGCTGCTTCGAATAACATCATTGCCCGAGGCATGTGACCAGCTGAGGTGACGATGATCGTCGATTGATCAACGCCCAACTCCTTGACGGCGATGACTTCATCATCGGTACTCTTGGCTGACGTGATCAGGAGTATCTTCTGCGGATCTAGCGCGAGGAGCTTGGTTGTCTGCGCGAGAAACTCCTGCTTGTCACTCTCGGTTGCGCGGCCGGCAATCGAAACCACCAATTTCGAATCAGGGTAGAGTCGATGGACTCGAACCCCTTCTAACAATCGAGCCCAAAAAGTTCCGCTCACTTGGCTCGTAAACGGCAACTCGGGATCTGAGTTGAAACCGGTCCCCAAGACGACTACCAACGGGGCCGAAGGACCGTTTTCCATTCGCTCTGCCGGCAGCGGCGGATACACAAATTCGGCTTCGCGTCGCTGCTGGTAGGTCCAGCCCGAAAGACTTCCCAGAACCAAAACCCAAAATGCGGTGGCAAATGTCCAGAGCGCCGCCGTCGGACGCTTGCGCCACCATAGCCCCAACGCAATAAGCTGGATCAATAGCACGATCCACAGTGGCGACAATAACGTGGCCACTACATATTTAAATGCATCAAAAAGTTCGCTATCCATGTCAACGTTCTTCCAAGAAATCTCTCATTCGCTTGCGCCGTATGCATCCCGCTCTCTAGCATAATTGAAATCCCCATCAGTCGCTCGCTCCAGCGTGTATATATCGCCCTCGATGCAATGGGGCCATTTGCCGGTGCATAGGGCGGCTCGGGGCGTTTTGTCATGGACCGTTGGAACGCAAGGCCATGTTTGAGCAGTGGTTGGGGTAACCGACGATTAAGGGCGGTAGACGCTGTCCCTGTTTGATCCGTTAACACAGAGGAAAGAATGCGGCAGGGAAGGGGTGAGAGATACGCAAACGAGCCAAGAACTACGCTGGACGCTTGACGAAATAGTTCGGGCCCTTTGCTTGCTCGAAAGCTTTTTCGAGAACCTTCACGGCCTCGGTGTCGCCGACAGCTCGTTTGAGCTGCAAAATGTAATAGATCGTGTCACGACTCAAGGGGCCCAATTGAGCGGCGTTGGCTAAACTCTTTTCGGCCATCGCTAAATCGCCCAACTGCAACTGCACCCAGCCCAGTGTGCCCCACGCTTCGCTCGATTGAGATTGATTGCGAACGTTGACCTCCGCAATCTGCAACGCTCGGGCTCTCAGCGACTCATCGGGACTCGCGCACAATACCAGTGCCAATTGATTGCCAATCACAAAAGCCGCAGGGCTCTGCCGATGCAAAGCCGACAGAACCGCTTGTGCTTCCGAATATTTACCTTCCATCCGCGACACAAGCGCCTGCAAAAACTGACGCTCGGTCTCATCGCCGGGTGCATCGGAAATAGGCTCCGTCAATAATTCCACAGTCGCCTGCGGACGATTGTTGACAATCAACCAACGTGCAAAACCGAGCCGCACGCCCACTTTATCGGCCCCTTCTGCCGACTTCAAGGCCTGCTGATAACAGCTCTCCGCTTCCTCCACTTTGCCAACCGCGTCGTTCAATTGAGCCAACAACAAATATGGTGGCTCGCTCTTCGGCTTAAGCTGCTTGATATTCTCAAAGTACCGCAGCGCCGCTTCGGTCTCCCCCAAGTGGAAACTGCAACGCCCTAAGCCGGCTAGCACATCGAGCGAATTCTTGGTGTTCTGTTCAATCGCGGCATAAATCGGTTTGGCACTTGCCCAATCTTTGCGACCCTCTAAACAAGTCGCTTTCAGCAATTGCAACCGATCTTGGACATGCTGTTTGAAAGCCGGGGACCATTTTTCTGGCGGGGTAGCCCGCAGTCCGATGGAAGCTAAATTCCACCCATCAAACCAGCGTTGCTGCTTCACCGCTCGCTCTGCGAACGCCAGATAAAGATCGACGCGTTGCGGTTCCTTGCCGCTAAACTCTTCTAGCACCGCGGTGCCATCGGCGGCAAAGCCGGCGTCGGTCAACATTTCTGCGAGCAAGATTTCGGGATGAGCTACGTTGGGATCATTCTCGAGCGGCTTGAGATTCTCGCGGGCACCCTTCAGATCTCGGTCGCGTATCGATTTCTGAGCGGCTTCTAGCGCCTTCTGCGCCGTATCGCTGAGTCCCGTACGATTGACGACCCGTTCGATCCCTGGAGCTACGATAAAATCGCCATGCACCAACGCGGACGATAATCCCAAAACTAGAACCCACACCAGACATCGGCCGCTGCGCTGCAAACTATCCATCGTTGGCTCTCTCACAATCCCTATTCGCCTAGAAAACATCCAAGTTTAGCTTAGCAAGTCGGTTCCGACTTCTGGCGACGACGGGTAAAACGTCGTCGGACCCATCGGCCACCGCCAAACAAACCGACAACGCTCATCAGAGCCCATGAACTCGGTTCCGGTATTGCGCTGGTCGGACCAAAGTCGTAGCTCAAGAAGACATCACCACCACTTTGATTGAGCGAAAAAGAAGCCCCCGAACGAACGCTGGCCAGTGTATTGCCGAAGCCATCGGTCCATGGCGAACCGGCCGGCGTGAAAAGATTTAAACCGGTAATCGAAGGGCTAGAACCGGTCAAATCATAGATTTTCCACGATTGGTTGCTGGCCCAGAATGAATTGTTCCAGTTCACCAAGCTGCCTGCGGAATTGAAGATCAAGTTGAGGGATGTCGCTCCGCTGAAGGTCAGATTGCCACCGATTTGGATAAAATCGTATTGCGAGTCGTTTTGCGCTGTTAACCCCAAATCTGTC
>JBIKMB010000304.1:0-6078 GCA_044359485.1 Pirellulaceae bacterium
CATATCGAATTCCCTTTTCAGTGTATTCCCCATGCTTAAGATGGGCCATTTCCTTCCACGTCCCAATGGGTTTTTTAGGATCATGGCCGGCTAAGCCAATATCTTTGGGTTGAACATCCGTGATGACTAGTTCCTTAGCAGCGGGATAATCGACATAAGCCAAGAAGTGTGGAGCAAAAATGGGGCGCTCGGGCGCAGGAGGTCCGCTGCAACGACAGGCACCGAAGACGATCCATCGACGGTTTGCTCGCAGGATGGGTAGGACTACGGGAAGATAAAGATCGTCCGTAATGCGGTTGGATGAATAGAGCAAACCATAAGCTTGTTGAAGATAATTCATGCAGAACTGAAAACTCCCGTCTTTATCGATTCACTCACACGTTTCAAGTTAATCTGTTTACGGCCAAATTGGGTTATTGGTTATATTTAACTGCCCCGGATTGTTGCCTCGAGCGGCCACGGATTTCTCAAAGTCTTCAATCGATACTACCTTTCCTTGCATACCCACACCCGTATCATTGATGATGACCGAGGTGAGCCGTCCTTTTTTATCATAAACGCCATCGGTGATAATGATTGCATGAAAACCACTACCGCGGGAAGTCCCATTCTTTCTCTTCCACCAACTCGCCCCATCGGTGTGTAAATTGGCTACCACACCTTTTCTATCCCACAAGGCTTGAGCGAGTGCTTCGCGACTGTAGGGTGCAATCGTACTTGGAACGCCAGCATCGCTCATGATCGATTGTCGGTCTGTGGAACTGGTACCACCAGCCTCAAAAGGTATCGGATCGTTCGGACCAAGCACATTCGGACTACCGGCCCAGCCTTGATCAATAGCCCTCCGAGTAATCGTATCTTCGTTGGGAACCGTGCCTGTTGCCTGACCAATTATTTGAGCCGACGACATGACACCGCAGTTGTTGTAGCTTTGTTGTCCTGGCCAAATCGCCTTGGCGGCTGCTGCTCGCTTTTTCGCATTGCCTGGCTTTTTCTTTCCAGCCCGCGGATTTTTGGGAGTCCGCTTATTGACTGTTTGCTTCTTTTGCTTCGGGCACAAGACCTTTGCTTTTTTAGCGAGTTTGCTGAATGACTTACCCGCTTTTTTGGCAGCCTTGGCAATTTTGCTTCCAGAGCTCTTGGCAGCCGCAGATATTTTTTTGCCCAGCTTGGCCGCTGCCGATTTTACTTTACCAAATGATTTCTGAGCTTTCTTAGCAGCCTTAACCGCGCTGGCTTTTGTCTTGTTGCTGATCTGCTTGGCAACTTTGGGAGCGGCTCCCAATTTTTTTTTCGCAGACTGAGCGACTGCCGCAACCTTAGAGGTCCCACTCTTACTGGCCTTGCTCACAGCCTTCGTGGCACCCTTCACGCTCTTTTTGAGATTTACCATGAGACTCTTCCAGAGCTAAGCCGGCCCGATGAAACGCTGCAATGACCGCACCATTTATTTATGTTATCACGGAGATCTGTTTCGCGCTACTCGTCCGATTCTTCTCCATCCCCCGCTAGCTCATCGACAAGCAGTGAAACTTTTTCCTCCTGACTGACTTCTGCATCAGGACTCGTAAGGTAATCCTGCACTTCTGGTATTTCATCGAACTGCAGTCCTGCTGCGAAGGTTAAACAGACCCACTGTGCCACGGAAGCTTCGCTCTGAACACCATATCGATTCGCTCGCTTTTCACTCAACTCGATGTGCTGCTGTAAGGCGGCATCATCCATTCCCCCTGTTTCTTCTGGAAGTTCTTCACGAAGGTACTCTGCCAACCTGCGATGAAAATCCTCTTTAGCGGCTTGGTCCAATTGCGCCATTTGCTCTGGTCGAATTTTTTGCATGATGATCACTTCAAAATGGATGACGGCTCAAACCGAATACGACAACCATGACTGGTTGGGTTGTGGAATAAAATATTTTGCGACTGGTCCAAAAAAAGACTTCTTCTCATCCGGCGTTGTTGTGGCCAAGTAATTGGGAAGTACTCTCGGATCGTAGAAACGAAAATAGAGAGCTTGGCCCGTAGGACTTTCAACCAACAAAAAACTTCGAAAATGCATTCGCAGTTCCGCTAGATCGGAACTTGCTACGCAGGCAATACCCCAGGGATGGTCACATAATTCTTGATTTAACCATTGCAGCAGATCGCCATCCAACACTACAAGATAAGGAGAAATAGCCCAAAAATCCCGTGCAGCATTATCACGCCACAACGAAACAGCTTGGGCTGGTCCCAATTCCTGAATTTTATCAATCAGTCTCCGTTCATCCACCGGATCTAGGATAACGAAGAACTTGCCCGGTTGCGCTTCCACCCGCGCTAGAAGATCCTTGGATGAGACAACCTCCGTTATCATGTCACGTTGTTCGATAGACTCCACATTAATTCCCCACAATGATTTTGAATGTGGACTCCGAAACGCGCTGCCTTTGTTGTTCTATGCAAGCCTAAGATTTTCATGATCAATATGAGGCCGCAACTAAGACTTAACGTTGTGCAAGCCTTGCTTGAAGCCTCGATCGCCCATCGCATCGCAATTCATTCTCAGCTTGATCGAAATCGTAAACTCAAATCAACCTTTTTCGCATTGTTCGCAAAATGGTTTACCGAGTTTTTTCGCTACGGCTAAGGCTGCTCCTTGCACCGTGCCGGCACCTCCCATGCCCACATCGCCGATCATTACGGTTGGACATCCCACGGCGATCGTTCCCCCGTGAAGTGTCATATCGCCCATCCGCGCAGCCGGCATACCTCCAATCTTCACCGTCAACGACCCTTTGGCAATGGCATCGGGCGGACCAACACAAACGCACATGTCCCCGACGCGAGCTGCCGGCACACCCCCGATCAATACCGTTGGACACCCCAGGCTGATGGGTCCACCTACATGCGGCTTGGGACCGTCCGACATGGGACAAACATGCATATCTCCAAGCCTTGCTGCTGGTGGCATTGGACTTACCCCCCACTCAAACCCTAATTCCAAATCAACTACTGGGAAACTACTGGGAACATGACGCGTTCCCTATCCCCCAATTCATCCCCCAACTCCCCTTTTCGCGCCTCGCCATTACCAATCACACCTAGCCATGACGAGGCTCAACAACTGTGAACAACAGGCAATATCCGCGAACCAACTGTTAGAGCCGCGAGGCAACTCGAAAAGCTTTTCCCTGCCCGCTTTTGACGCCGTAGTTGAATTGATTTCTGCAACGAAGTCAAGAATCTCGCCCCTACCTGCACACCATCTTCCGAATCGATCACGGCGAACTTCCATCAAAAATGGAAGGGCTTTAATGCTCCATTTCGCACCGATTTTGAACCCGACTACTTGTTCGTGTCGCCATGGATGAGTGATGATATTAGACGCTATGAATCATAGAATTCATGCAGGCACAAATGAACGTCTAGTCGCATTCGAACAGGCTGCTCGTCCAGCGGACGCTGCAAGCAACCATCTTTTGCGACCTACGCTTGGTTTCTTCGAAAATAGGGGATCGTGGTCATGGCCAATCGACTGCTCGAACTAAAGCCGACTTCATTATTTGGCGATGAAGCTGCCGTAGTCGAACTGATTGGACGAGAGGAAATCTCCCGCCTGTTTGAATTCCAAGTAACGATTGCCTCCCCCAAAGAAAAGATTGCCGCAGAAGATGTGATCGGACAGCCGCTGGCCGTACGCATCGACAGCAATAAAACTCCTCGCTGGATACATGGCTATATCAGTCATTTTTCGGCTGGCGATTTTAGCGCTACCCAGAAAGGAAAACCCTCGCGGAGCTATCGCGTGCGATTGGTCCCCTGGCTGTGGTTCGCCAGCCGTACTTGCCGCTCCTTCGTCTATCTTCCCGACAAAGAGAAAAAGAGCATTAAAGAGGTTTTGCAGGTGGTGCTGGACCATGTCAAAGAGTATGGACATGTGCAACCGTGGTGCAAAATGGATAAAGCCTCGATCCTCTCCAGTCGCCTTGTTGAACATTGCGTTCAATACCGCGAATCCGACCTGAATTTCTTTTCGCGTACATTAGAAAAATATGGTGTCTTCTATTATTTCGAACATACCGAAACTTCCCATACGCTGATTTTATCCGATCAAGCACAATATCCAAGCGCAGTGGATGCTGAGGTTGAGTTCCCGATAATGAATCCCGGCGAGTTAAAAAATAATACTATTATCGAATGGAATCATGCATATGAAATGGTATCCGGAAAGAGCGAGCAGAACGACTATAATTTCGCGACGCCAATGACAAGCCTCACAGGCAAAGGGTCGAAAAAAACTCCACTCAAGAACAACACTGGCTATGAGCTCTACGATTTTCCCGGTGATCACTCCACTTCCGACGAAGGTGAAGAAATCGCCCGCCGCCGCCTGCAAGAAGAAGAATCACGCTTCGATACCGTCAACGGTCGTAGCACCTGCCGCTCCTTCTCACCAGGCTACGGCTTCAAAATCAGCAAGCACGCAAGCTGCAAGGACGAAAGCAATAAACAGTATCTCCTTACAGCGGTAAGCCACCATGCGACGCAGCCCGGTGGCCCGCATAGCGATCAAGGTGCGATCGCGTCCTACCAGAACGACTTTGTCTGTATCCCACGCACCGTCCAGTATCGCCCAGAACGCGAAACGCTAGAGCCCTTTCTGCCCAATATCCAAACGGCTAAAGTCGTCGGGCCGACCGGAGAGGAAATTCATGTGGATAAATATGGACGCATCAAGGTTCGCTTCTACTGGGATCGCGAACCAGATGCTCAAGAAAACCACTCCTGCTGGATTCGGGTCGCTCAGTTTCATGCAGGTGGTGGATACGGCGGTATCCAGATACCACGGATCGGCGAAGAGGTAATTGTATCTTTTATTGAAGGCGATCCCGATCGACCCCTAATTACAGGCTGTGTCTACAACGATAGCCTCATGCCCCCTTTCGAATTGCCAAAACACAAAACCAGAACCGCAATCCGAAGCAAAACCTATCGCGGTGATGGTTTCAATGAAATCGTCTTCGAAGATATGACCGACAAGGAAATCCTATTTGTACAAGCTCAGAAAGATATGGATATCAGAGTTCTGAACGACTGCGCAACCCGCATCTACGGTAACGACTTCCATATCGTTGGCTGGGAAAAGGATGGCAAAAAAGGTGGCGATCTCCGCGAAATGATTTATCAAGATAAACATGTGGTCGTCCAACGCCATCACTACGAACATATCGAAGGCTGCATGCAAATACTCGTTGGAGCTGGAAGCGCGAGCGATGGCGGCAATCTAGAAGTCTATGTCGAAAAGCAAAAATCCGAATGGATTGGCAGCGACAACCATCTTCTGGTCAAAGGTGACCACGCTGAAAAAGTATCTGGAAATCTTTCATCATCCTCAGGAGGTAATTATTTCATCAAGTCGGGCGGCAATATCGCCCAAGAATCTGGACCCGCAGGCGAAATTCATCTCAAAGGTGGAATGAAGATTATTCTCGAAGCCAGCATGCAACTTTCGATCGTTGGCCCCGGTGGCTTCATCGATATCGGCCCCTCCGGTGTCACCATCCAAGGTCTTATGGTCAATATCAATAGCGGAGGATCCAAAGGAAAAGGAAGCGGCTGTAAACCGGTGGAACCCAAAGAGGCGAAAAAGGCTAAACCCACGAAACCGAAAGTGGCGCGCAGTTCAAAAGGCTAAATCAGCCGACACCGAGCACTCCACTATTTAATATCCACCAGGAAATTGCCTATGAACGGTGAGCTCCGAATCATTTCCGGGCAACATCGGGATCAAAGCTTTTCGCTCCAACCACAAGCAACCTCTATTGGCCGAAGCCCAGACGCAGACATCATCCTGCACTGGGATCCCTTCGTTGCTCAATTGCATTGTCGAATCGACATTCAAGAGGATGCCGTAATCATCACCGATCTGCATAGCGCTAATGGTGTACGTGTCAATGACCAACGTATTACCGGTTCTCAACGAATTACCATCGGTGACGATATCCAAATCGGCATGACCACCTTGCGACTCGTTCCCATCACCCAACCAACCAACGTTGCCCCTATCGCGATACCCCCAACAATTCCGACCAACACA
>JBIKMB010000305.1:0-6056 GCA_044359485.1 Pirellulaceae bacterium
ATTCAGTTGCGGGAGCCGGATTCGAACCGACGACCTCGAGGTTATGAGCCTCGCGAGCTACCGGGCTGCTCCATCCCGCGATGAAATCATAGCGGTATGAGGGGCAGCGTCCAGTCCAAATCAAAAGATTTGTCCCACATTCTTAACAAGCAACCAACGCTAAAAAAACAATTCTAACTGCCCTGATGATTTTGCCGATTTTAATGAACCAAATCGACTGGAAATCGGTCTAATCACCCCTTTTCGGCCGCTAAATGAACCCAATCGCAGGCCAACCGCCTGCTGCGATCCGACCCATCGCCACATGTCCCCATCGCTACCTCAGCGTCCCCTTGGGCATCTCAGCGTCCCCATGGGCAAATCTGTGTCCCCATGGGCAAATCTGTGTCCCCATGGGCAAATCTGTGTCCCCATCGCCACCTCAGTGTCCCCATCGCCATCTCAGTGTCCCTTTGGGCAACTCAGTGTCCCCATGGGCAACTCAGTGTCCCCATGGGCAAATCTGTGTCCCCATGGGCAAATCTGTGTCCCCTTGGGCAACCCAGCGTCCCCTTGGGCAACTCAGCGTCCCCTTGGGCAACTCAGCGTCCCCTTGGGCAACTCAGCGTCCCCTTGGGCAACTCAGTGTCCCCTTGGGCAACTCAGCGTCCCCTTGGGCAACTCAGTGTCCCCATGGGCAGCTTAGCGATCTCACCCAAGACGGTGCTGCCCACATTTGTTTCAAATCATCGCACGTCCCAAATCAAAACGTTACCCACCACGGCCCAAGTTATGAAACGCCCCCAAATCGCAACCAATACGCCCACTCCGCCGGACACAGCCGTCAGAAACTGACTCCCTACTTCCCGGAATGCTTCAGAAAAATATTTCTTCAAGCAGCGGTGAATCTGTACACGGCCATTGTTCGAGGGGTACAATTAAGGGCCGCAGTCATAATCAAGGTAGGTTGACCTGCTAATTGGTGGACCTGAACGGCTGGTGTTCGCCTTCTCTCTTTCCAATACCGACATGGCATCTCATCCGGTTCCGCCACCACCTCCACCACCGTCTCCCCCTCCCCTGCCTGGACAGGCTGCGGGGCGAGCTAACTTGCGCAACCAACCGGTACCCACCCCCCCTGCAAACGCACCAACCGATCTCTCTTCCATCTCGCAAACGCTGCGCGAAAGAAAAACACAACAACGCCCCAGCATCATCTCTCGTCTGCTCGATCGACTCGCCCGAAGTCGTGAAACTCCCCCGTGGCTGATCAGCATGATCGTCCATATCTCGATCCTGCTGATCCTCGCTGCCTTTCCGTTGGTCGAAGCACTCCGAGAAGGTGTTACACTCACCGCACAATTTGACCGCGGTACCGATGAAGTCACGATGCTCGACGCAGACTTCGGCCTCGAAGAAAACGCTGAACTTGTAACCAGCGAATTGGCTACCTCCGAAGCGGTCGCGATTACCGAATTAGATTCCATCAAAGAAGTGGACATGTCCACCACCATCGAACTCGATGAGATCGCTGTCGAACGCGGCTTGGCTGGACGTTCCGGCTCGCTCAAAAAAGCGCTGCTGGGTGCCTATGGCGGTACGGGAGAAACGGAAGATGCCGTCGCTCTCGGACTGCGATGGCTCAAACAAAATCAACGTGTCGGTGGGAACTGGAGTCTTAAGGGGCCCTACAAAGGAAGCGCTGCCAATGAAGATATTCCTGCAGCAACCGCTATGGCGCTGCTTGCATTCCTAGGCGCAGGTAACACCCACCAATCAGGCGAATACGCCGAGGTGGTCGATAAAGCTGTACGCTATCTCATCTCGCGTCAAACCGAGGATGGTTTCTTGGCGGTCGGCTCACCCCCGCGACAGAAAATGTACGCTCATGCTCAGGCGACCATCGCAATCTGTGAACTCTATGGATTGACCCGCGATCCTTATTTGGCGGAACCCGCAAAGAATGCAGTGCAGTTCTGTGTGGAAGCGCAAGGTAAACGAGGCGGTTGGCGATATGAACCGCGCGAAGATCAAGATGTTTCGGTAACAGGCTGGTATGTGATGGCTCTGATGAGCGCTCGTATGGCTGGCATTCCGGTGGATTCGGAAGTCTTTCACCGAATCGGCCAATTCCTCGATACCGTTCAACGCGAAAATGGCGCGCTATACACCTATCAAGATTTCGACATTTATCCCTCGATCTCCATGACCGCTGAAGGTCTGCTGTGTCGCCAGTATTTAGGATGGGAGCGAGATCGAAAAGAACTACACGTCGGTGCCGAAGAATTATTGAAACATCCGATCTCGTGGGCAGATTCGAACCGAAGCGTGTATTACTGGTATTATGCGACTCAAGTTCTACACCATCTCGGTGGAGAAAAATGGCGAAATTGGAACGAGACAATGCGGGTCGCCTTGCCGGGTGCTCAAGTCAAAGCGGGACCCGAAATGGGAAGCTGGGATCCCAAAGGTGATGCCTATGGATCCGCCGGTGGCAGATTGTACGTGACGTGCCTCTGCATCTATTGCCTAGAAGTTTATTATCGCCACATGCCATTGTATGGTTTCGAACGAAAATAAATTTCTTCTTTCGCTTCGCACTCTGTTCGCTTCGCACTCTGTTCGCTCCAGCTGAATTCGTACCGCAAGCCTTGATAGCCAGCGAACTGTGTTAAAAACAAATATCGCAGCCAGTAACGACAACGGTTATCGATTTATAAGAATAGACCGGCAACTGCACCTGTCATCAAACAGGCAATTGTGCCGCCGATCATCGCTCGCAGTCCCAATTGAGCGATCTCATTTTTTCGCTCGGGCACCAAGCCACCGATGCCTCCTACTTGGATCCCAATCGCGCCGAAATTCGAGAATCCGCACAGGGCATAAGTCATAATTCTCACAGTACGATCCGACAGTTTGGTGGAAGATTCGGGACGAAGCATTTGCCCTAATTGCTCATACGCGATGAACTCATTCGCAATCATTTTAATACCCAACAGCTTACCGGCCGGCAGGCATTCGCTGGCATCGATACCCATCAACAGAGCCAACGGCCAAAACAGATAGCTCAAGGTGCCCGACAAACTTAACGTGGCTTTTCCTTGGTCGTCTACAAATCCAAGCAACGTTCCCGCTTGGCCGAAGATCCAATCGCACATAGCAATCAGCGCCAAAAATGCCAACAGCATGGCACCGACATTCAAGGCAAGTTGCAGACCATCGGAGGCGCCTTGCGTGGCCGCGCCAATCAGATTGGTGGATGTTCGAGGTAATTCTAAATGCACGGTTTGCATCGTCTCTTCAGGTTCCGTTTCAGGGACCATCAGCTTGGCGACCATTAGAGCAGCCGGTGCGCTGATGACACATGCGGTCAACAAGTCCCCTGCACTGACGCCCATCTGGCTATAAGCGCCGAGCAAACTGCCGGTCACCGTGGCAAAGCCGCCGGTCATCAACGCATTGAGTTCCGATTTGGTCATTTTGGAAAGGTAAGGTTTGACGACGAGCGGAGCTTCGGTGTGTCCGACGAAAATGTTGGCGGCAGCGGACAAAGTTTCTGGGCCTGAGGTCTTCAGCGTTTTTTGCATGACCCAAGCGATGGATTTCACTAAGAGCTGCATGACTCCAAGATGATAGAGCACTGCCATCAGAGCGGAAAAGAAAATGATGGTGGGGAGTACGCCGAAGGCGAACGTTGTCAGGAGGCTGGTGTTGGGAATCGGCGGCGCGCCTTCCACCGCCGGACGCATGGTCAACAGAAAACCGCTCCCTGCTTCGACAAAGGACATCAACTGAGAGACTGCATTATTGACTTGCCGAAAAATCCATTGACCAGCTTCGGTCTTTAGCATGAACAGGGCTAAAATCAGTTGCAGTAACAGACCACCGATCACCACTCGCCAAGGAAATTTTCGGCGATGGGTCGACATACTCCATGCGATGGCGATAAAGGCAAAAATACCAACGAAGCTAATCAGCCTTAAGAGCATACAAAACCTACTATCGACTAACGTTGGGTATTAAAGATTCGATCGCCCGCATCCCCGAGTCCGGGTACGATAAATTTATGTTGATTTAGTTCGGGATCGACCTGACAGACAAAAATAGAAACATCGGGGAATTCGCGAATGACTTCGTCAACTCCCGGTTGGGCAGCGATCACACTAAATACACGGATGTCTTTGACGCCCCATTTTTTCAGAGTCATGATGGCCATTCGCGTCGAGCCGCCTGTTGCCAGCATCGGATCGAGCACGATGGCGATGTCGGTTGCGCCGCCAGCTGGAAGTTTGCAATAATACTCGACCGGTTTCGCGGTCGCTTCGTCGCGATACATGCCTAAGTGCCATACTTCGGCATCGGGTAATAAATTGAGCAGAGGATTGACCAGTCCCAGGCCGGCGCGAAGGATAGGAACCAGCGCAACGCGAACGCTGATCTGCTGGGCTTTCATCGCAGCAACCGGAGTCTCAATCGTGCATTCTTGGGTCGGAAGCGATTCGGTGACTTTATATGCCAGCAGCATCGACAGTCGTTCGATTTGTTGCCGAAACAAAGAAGGTGGAGTTTCTTTCGCTCGAAGTATAGAGAGATGATGAGCCACCAACGGATGATTCAGTACAACCAGTTGACCCACGGTGAATGCCTCAAAACAATTCGAGTGATAATGCTACCATGCCATGGGGGCGAATCTTAGCTTATCGCAATTCTAAAAGCAATTCGGCAGCATGGGGCGGGTCGGTTGGCGCACGATAGACCGTGGGGTGGCGAACAAAAAAATAAAGCTTGCCGCATCCAGTGGGGATGGGGCAAGCTTTGATGGTTCTAGTGTGAAGAATGAATGGACTAGCGACGGATATCTGTCGCTGGTGGATTGTTGGAGGGAGCTTCAGCGGTCTGCGTTGGAGGTTGAGTGCCAGGCTGCGTCGCAGGTTGCTGTACACCTTCGATTTTCGCTTTCATGTCCGCTCCATTTTCGAAATCAACCACCATGGGTGCTTGATCTGGGCTGATCTCAAAAGCAAAGCCAGCGATTTTCCAGCCATCGTTTTCCAGTCGCATGGCCCACACGATTTCCCACGGTTTGGTCTCTTGGCCGACACCGGTCGGTTCATTCAAAATGCTCTCGACATAGGCCGAATCTTTGTCGTTGTCCAAAAAGCTCACACGGCCCACTTGGTAGGTCGCTGTGGGCGAACCTGGTGGTTGTACGACGAGTCCATATTTGGCGAGTTCTTCGCGAGCTTTCACGGTTAGCAGTCCGGCGGTTTGGACTTCATCCCCTCGTCGCATGCTTTCGAAGAAGAGAGCCACAACTTCGTTGGGAGGCATCACGTTCGCGGTGGCAGTAGGAGCCGCACTATTTTGCGTTGGCTCGACAACGTTTGCTTCGCCTACGGAGGCGTTTGATTCGGTTGGCGAAGGTTTGGTACCGGAATCAGGTGAGCTGTTGCCGCCGCAGCCTGTGGCCCAAAGAGTGCCCAACAACATTGCCACTGTAAAAAGTTTGCGCATCGTTATCACATCCTTGTGATTGAGAACTTGTTTTTTCCTGCCCACGTCTCCGCGTACTGCAACAGAAATTCGTGAGACAGTAATAGGGATTTATAGTTGAACCGTCTAGATCGAAATCAAAACTGATTGATGAATTATTCGCCTGTTATTTCGGACAGCGGCTTGGCACCTGGGATATCTTCGGGCCATTTGGTCCAAATGGGCATTTCCGCCATCGCTTCGTCTTGGATTTCTTTCACCAAGCGTTCTCGTTTTTCCTTTTGCAATCGTTCGCTCAGTTCCTTCTGGGCATTTTCAAAAGAAATCGTGTGAGCTTCTTCGCGTTCTAAAACTTCGATGATGTGGAAGCCGGTGTCGTCTTCAATGATATTGCTCAAGCCGCGCAGGCCGATGCTGAAAATGGCATTGTCAAGTTTCGCAGACTTCAGGCTTCCCTTTACAGTCCAGTCGTGGAGCCCCCCTTTATCCGCAGTGAAGCCTTCGGAGTTTTGTTTGGCAACCGAGTCAAATGATGCTCCACCTAGAAATACCGAGTTGCCCATTTCAACGATTTTTCGTTCCGC
>JBIKMB010000306.1:0-6034 GCA_044359485.1 Pirellulaceae bacterium
ACGACATCAAGCGTATCTTTGGCTTACGACCGCTCAGATATTGATTGGCTGGATCTTGATCTGGAAATTCGGTCAATTGCTTGCCGAAGATTCATCGGGGAACCATTGACCCGCTATAATCGAACAGATGGTATTGTTACGGATGACCATTTGACATTCTGAATCCTTTGAGCGCAAGGATAATTACTCTCGTGACCGATGAAGAGCTGTGGGAACGTTTTTTACAGTTGAGAAACTATGTCGATCTATCCGACGACGATTGTGGTTTGATTTGGAGTCTATTTCCCGTACTACAACCGCATTTCTCTTCTTTATGCGAAGATTTCTATGCGGAGATCCTCAAGCACCCCAGTGCTGCCAGCGCCATTACAGGAGGTGCCACGCAAGTTGAACGCTTGAAGCAGACTCTCAATCAGTGGCTTACCGAATTTTTTCGCGGACCTTACGACCAAAATTATGCAAAAAAACATTGGAAAGTCGGTAGTCGCCATGTCCAAATCGGGCTGAATCAAAGTTTTACGCAAGTTGCAATGACACGCCTGCGAAGTGGAATTATGCGTGTGGTTTTTGAAAACTTTGGAGACGATGCCGAAAAATTGAAGTCCTATGAATTGGCAATCGGCAAAATGATCGATTTGGACTTAGCCATCATTCAACTCGCCTACGCAGAAGAACTATTGCGCAAGCAGCAACAGGCAGAACGGCTATCAGCGATTGGTCAGATGGGGGGCGGAATTGCCCATGAATTGAGAAATCCATTGAATGTTTTACAGACTTCGCTTTATTTGCTTCAAAATTCCCAAAACATGGATGCCTCACGCAGGGACGTCCACATCGAGAGAATGCAGCGCCAAATACAATTGGCAAATCGCACCATTACGGCTTTATCAGAATTCACAAGACTAGGCTCATTGAACAAAAAACAGATACCGTTGGAATCTTGGCTCGTTGAAACTTTGCGGGACAATTTCCCAGATCGATTGTCGAGTATCCATTGGAAAATAGAACCCAAGGGATTAACGCTGATTGCAGACTCGAATCAAATGGGAATAGCGATTCGGAACTTGATCGCCAACGGCTTGGAAGCCATGGATGAACGGGGAGTAGTGACCATCGAAATATCGCAGTGCCCCGAAAAATCGGAAAACATTTTCATCGACGTAATCGATCAGGGGGGAGGCATTCCAGAGGACAACCGACTTCGCCTAACCGAACCGCTATTTACCACCAAAACCCGGGGGCTTGGCCTGGGTCTAGCTCTGGTTAGATCGATTGTAGAAAGGCATGGAGGCATACTAAAAATTCACGCAACCTCTCCAGAGGGGAGTGTGTTTAGAATTGAATTGCCTGCCGCGTAACTTTTTCGGTAAAAGCAGCTTTGTACACCGGGAGACTACGATCTTCTGCTTTGCGATACGCTGTCAAAAGGTTATTCTGGTAACGGTCTGCTGTGATTATATAGGAATTTGAAGTTGTTCACGTTCTCCGAATAATCGCTTTTGGAAAAAGGAACGACCATGCATCGCGAGGATTCTTCGCAGACCGCTTTAACGTCAGCGGCCACTAAACCGCTGAGAATTTTATGTGTTGACGACGAAGCGGACGCGCTAGCTAATTTGCGCGAACTACTTGAACTGCTCGGCTATCAAGTCGATGTGGCAAGTTGCGGTCGAGAAGCTTTGGAATTGGCCAGCATCCATAAATATGATCTTGCCTTGATCGATTTTCGCATGCCGGAAATGAACGGCCTCGAACTCGCTTCAAAATTAAAGTCCATCTCCCCTTGCATGATCACCCTGCTTGTAACCGCATATATCAACGCGGAACAGGAGAGTGAAGTTGGAGCGGGACAACAGATTCGGGGTGTTATCAATAAACCGTTGGATATTAATCGACTTGCCAAGATTCTCGGTGAGGTCGAAGGTGAGCAGACGGCATTGGTCGTCGATGATGATCGCGATCTTTGTCAGAACCTCAAAGATGCTTTTGAGCAAGTTGGCTTCAGAGTCTGTCTAGCCTACGACGTGGATCAAGCCAAGAAAATGCTCGGTTTAGCGAAGTTTCATGTTGTCGTTGTCGACTACCGATTACCGGGGGGCGATGGAATGACATTGGCCGCACAAATTCAAGCGGAACACACGGACTGCAATGTGATTCTGATGACCGGCTTTCGCAATGAGTTAGCTGTTAATTTGAGCGATTTGAGTACTAAGATTTGTTATAAGCCTTTCGATATTGGTACACTACTAGCGACGGCGCGAGGTGGAACGGAAGAGCGTTAAAAAGAATTAAAGCCCATGACCAACAGTACCTCATCTTTGACAGTTTTATTGGTTGAAGACGATGCCGATACCCGTGCAAATTTGTGCGAGCTTTTGGAACTGGATGGGCACATTTCGATTGAATCCTCCTCGGTACATGAAGCGCTCACATCGCCCCCTTGGGACCGTATTGACGCGGTTATCTTAGATCGTCGGCTGCCCGATGGCGATGCAGGCATGCTGTTGCCGATGGTCAAGCAACGCTCACCCGACTGTCCGGTAGTAGTAGTCACCGGATATCCAGACGTTGACAGTGCCATTGAAGCATTACGCCAGGGAGCATACGACTATCTTCTCAAACCAGTTAGTCCAGAGGCCTTGCGAGCTAGTTTGCGAAGAATTGCAGAACGACGCGATACCATACAGCAGTTACGCACGCAGCGCGATTTAGCGGAAAGTCTGATCGAGACGGCCCAAGCGATCGTATTGGTGTTGGACTTTGATTGCGCTGTTGTGCGTTGCAACGGCTTTCTCAAAGATCTTATTGGCCAGGAACTTTTGCAATCGAAAGGTAAAACTTGGTTGCGTGATTGGATCCCATCCGCGGATCAACATCGATTCGAGAAAATGCTCAATACGATAATCCAGGGTGTAACGGTGCGGGACCAAGCTTCGCGTTTGAAAGTTGCCGACGGAACCGAGCGGCTGATTAGTTGGTCGGGCAAGCAGTTAGATGGCAACCAAGATGTTCGAGGTCTATTGCTGGTCGGACATGATGTTACCGAACTGAACAGGGCACAACATCGCATGGTGCAAAGCGAGCGGTTGGCTGCGATAGGCCAAATGATAACCGGCTTAGCACACGAAAGTCGAAATGCATTTCAGCGCAGCCAAGCCTGCTTGGAGATGCTAGGACTTGAGGTTCAAGATCGCCCGGCCGCTATGGAATTAATCCAGCGTATCCAACGCGCCCAGGATCATCTGCATCATTTGTATGAGGAGGTGCGTTTCTACGCGGCGCCAATTCATTTGGAAAGAGTTTCGTGTCGACTGGAAACGATTTGGCGAGAAACTTGGCGTCACTTGGAAAAAGCTTGGAGCGTTAAGAGAATCGTGTTAAATGAACCACCCGTGCTGCCGGATATTTTTGTGCAAGCCGACTCTCACGCACTGGAGCGGGTATTTCGCAACCTTTTTGAGAATGCCATTCTCGCTTCGCCCCAGGACAGTTGTGTAGATTTGAACATCGTTCGCTGTAGCTTAGGGGATAGACTGGGTATCGAGATACGAGTTCGCGATCATGGACATGGACTAGATCGTGCGACTCGGGAACGTATCTTTGAACCATTCTTTACCACACGTACTCAAGGAACGGGTTTGGGACTCCCGATCACTAAGCGTCTGATCGAGGCACATGGCGGAAGCCTTGAATTCGGTTGGCCCGAGGATGGAGCAGAGGCGATTGTTCGACTTCCTATAGCCCCCGAGACTCATCCGATGCTCCTTCCGCGGTAATCCCATTCTCCAGGTACCCTCTCTGATCAGCGAAGCATTTTCTTGGGATTTGTTACCCAAGGCTTCTGTCATCGGATAATTGCGTCAAGCTTTCTATGTTCTGATCACTTTTTGAGTTTCTTGATTTGGGCCATCGTATGAGCAAGCCCCTCTCCAATTCCACCCAGAATTTTGGCGGAACCGAGATAATGAAATTCAAAATTTGATATACCTTTCGCCACGATGTTTCGTTCGCGGTCGGTCATACCTTCCGCAAGCATCGTCTCCACGAGTTTCCGTTCGGCATCTGGCGACAGACTTTCCGCTTTAGCCTTTTTTTGAGCGGCATTCTTAATTCGATCCTCTTTTTGCTTTGCATCACTTAGTTCATTGTCCCAGAACTTCTCGGTTCGGAGATAGGCAACATTGCCTTCAAACTCAGGCAGACTTGCGGGTGCTGCCATAGCATTACGGAAGTTGTCGTGAATAGCCTTGTACCGCAATTGTTCCGGTGCGTAGAGTTCCGTAGGACCTCCAACGCCAAGGACTCCAATCACAAACGGTAAGTGGGGAGCGGTCAGGTCTTTACGAACGTCTCGAATAAAGTGAGCCATCACATCCGAGTAAGCTCGATATCCGTCAGGCTTATCGCGATGAGGATAGGTGCTTGAATCGACCATGTCGTTCCAACCTTGAAACCAAACAAAGCCAGCGAGTTCGTAACCTTGACTTGCATCGTAGTCAGGAACGACGCGTGGCAGATCACTGAGAACTTTTTTAACATGATCGATCATCTGTCGATAGGAAACACCTGTAGCAACATCCTTCTCTGCTTGAGCAGTCCTCAAGTCTTTTCCATTTTTTTCAATTGACTTCAATTGTTCCGCATTAAAAACATAGGGGCCAGCGCTGAGTGGTCGAAAGTCGGTATTGAGACTTTTGCCACCCCACGACGTTTTGATTAGCAGAATCTTTCCCGGAACATATTCCTGAATGGTAAGCCCAAAAGTAAATTCAGGTCCAATTTTCGGACCATTTTGACTTGCGCCAAATCCCGTAGTCAGTTTGCCAATCTGTTCGTTGTCGGCACAACCAATAGAAGAAATCCAGATACGATCACAGACATGATGGCTACCATCGGGATTGAGCATTTTCTCCAGCAGCGGTTTGGAAGCTTGATCCATTGCTAAATGTTCGAAGGTGCGAACATGCGCATGCCCCTGCATGTTGGATTGGCCAGCAAGAATGTAGATTTGCAAAGGCTGAGCCTGCAAATCGTTTGGAAGCAGCAGAGTGTAGCCGAATACTAAAAAAAGGGCTGCGCGAAGCATAGGGAAAACTTTGCAAAATTGGAGAAGATAACCATCGGATGATAGGAGACTTTAAGAAATCCCCCTTTTGTCCATCTCGTCATTTTACTTTACTTTGTAGCGGCATTTTATGCGAGCGTGCTGGATGGCTTCTTGCAAGTCTTCCATTTTAGCGGTTTTCGAGAGGCCTTGAGCCGCCTTTTGGCCTAAGCGACCAAACGTAGAGTTGGATGATTGAATGGGCGATGAGTCGGCCTCTCGCAATTTTGGTGGAATCGCCCTGGGCGGCATTGTAAACTCAAGCGATTCGAATGGAAACCGTCACGCGAATAACCCGCCGGAGAGACTCTATGCGATCTTTGTTTTCATTTCTTTGGTTGGCGATCCTGAATGTTTTATTGCCGACCGAAAGCTTTAGAGCAGAGGAAACAGCTTCACGTTCAACGGTGAATGACGAGGATTGGTCTCGCTTTCGAGGTCCGACAGCCATGGGCACATCGGACGCCCGGGGCCTTCCCGAGAAATGGAGTGAATCTTCTGGCCTTGCTTGGAAGACAGCCCTGAAAGGTGCTGGGGCTTCTAGCCCAATTGTTTATGGAGATCGAGTCTATCTCACCAGTTACACAGGCTATTTCGTGCCGGGAGAAAATGGCGGTTCGCTCGATGACTTAAAACGCCATGTGCTCTGTTTTGACTTAGCAACGGGAAAAATGTTATGGGACAAAGAAATTGCAGCGAAGTTACCCGAAGAGGAACGCATTCGTGACCATGGTTACGCGGCGAATTCGGTAGCTGTCGATTCAGAATATATCTACGCGTTTTTGGGGAAGTCCGGTGTGTTCGCCTTTGATCACCAAGGTGACCAGATATGGCATGCGGACGTTGGAAGCAAGACCAATGGATGGGGGACGTCGGCCTCGCCCGTTTTATATAAGGATCTTGTTTTCATCAACGGAAGTGTCGAAAGCG
>JBIKMB010000097.1:0-19796 GCA_044359485.1 Pirellulaceae bacterium
TTGGCACGCCCTAACTCGATTTTTAGGTCGAGGTCGACGTCGTGCAACAAATCCATCGAAATCTTCTCGGGAGGTCCTCCCTCCCCCACCAGTTCCTCGAGTTTGAAGGGTGCTGGCGCGGGAGCGTGAAGACTTTTGGCAACACCCTGTAAGGCCTGTTCGGTCTGCTCGAGCAGTGCGGCCGCATCGGCTGCGGTGCGAGCCGCCATTTGGTCCTGTGAAGTTGCCGGCGCCGTAGGATTGGCCGTAGACGTGCCGGCGGCACTCGGCCCTCCGGGCGGCTGGCTCGCTTGATTTGGGCCTACAGCAGATGGACCCGTTGGATTCGGGGGTGCCGAATCGCTAGGCGTATTGGAATCGGACATCGCGTGTACCTCCTGCGCAGCGATTTCCTGGAAACATAAATTCTGCGTTGAATGGCGATGGGATTAAGGAAGTGGGGCAATTGGCGGGTCGCCCCGGTATCAAAACTCAACTTTTCGGATACTTCCTAAGATCACCTTTCCCAAAAATTGCTCCCTCCAGAGCGATAATTGGAAAACTGGGTTTCGCTATTCTTCGTAGATCTCGTAGTTTTCGAAGCCGACATCCACTAGGATAGGATCTCCGAAGACTTCATTACTTATGGCTAAAATACGTCGCTGAATCAATGCCAATTGATCTTCGTTCAATTCCTCGAAGGTTGCAGTACGAATTTCCATGATGAGTCGGTGGCGGAAACGCCCCGACATCTCTTTGAATATCTTCTCGAGCTTTGCTTTATTTTTGGATTTCACCGTACCGAAGATTTTGAATTCAACGCGATAGGTTCTCTGGTCACCTCCCGGCTTGCACACGACGCTAAAGTCACCCAATTGGAATTCGACTTGGGTGGAATCATCTTCCTTTTTCTCAATCTCATCGAGTTTGATATCATTGTTCTGGACACTTTGAATCAAACGGGCTTCGGCAAGCTTGGCAACTTCATCGGCGGAAGGGATTGCAAAAAAGAATAGGACTGTTTCGGCAATAATAACGACAGCAACGAACCCAGCGATCATCAGTTTCGCTTTAAGTCCAGCGTTTTTGCTAGCCTTATCCGAAGAGGGCTTAACTTCGGCGGGCGGTGGGGTTTTATTCGGTTTCGCCATGGATGCTTACTCCTTTTCGTTGTTCTTGTTGTCGGACGAACTGTTATCGGATTCCACATCTGTACGACGCTGGCGTCGTTCTTCCTCGGTGCCTCGGAGTGATTCGGCCATTTCTTCGAGTAGGTAGACTTCGACACGTGGATTCATTTTGGCTTTATCCGCGGAGCCTTGATACATCGGTTCAAAAGATCCCGCCGACACGATTCGTATGCGATCGACAGGGATCTTGTGTTTTTCAACTAAATAATTCATCACCGCTTTACTGCGTTCGTATGCGAGATCATAGCTATCCAATGCCGATCCTGTTTGGGCAGCCATTTCGTGCGACGTATGTCCACGAATTTCAATTTTCTGAGGTGTTCCCAGGAATTGGCTGGCTTGGGCATCGAGGTCTTCTCGGCCACGATCATCGAGTTCTAGTTCACCGTTGGGAAAGAAAATAACAGTTCCGACAGCGGATTGTTTCCCCTGGCGGACGATGCGTACACGATCGGTATCACCCATCGGCGCCTCCACGGCAGCGCCGCTCTTGAATGCCCCCTTCGATTTCGTGCGGGGTGACATACCGGTGCTGAGGCTTTTCTGGCCGAAGTGTCGCTGCATGGTCATTGCGAGTGCTTTAAATTCTTCATCTTTCTTCATTTCGCTCATCGATACGAGCATGATGAAGAACGTGAGCAATAGCGACATCATGTCACCGAAGGTAAGCACCCATTCGGGTATACCACCGCCGCCATTATCATCGTCCATTGCGTTATCTACCTATTTGACAAGTGCTTATTGAATTGATGATTACTTTTTCGGACGCTGCTTGGGGGGAACAAAAGTGATGAGTCGTTGTTCCAAAGCGCGTGGACTTTCACCCGACTGGATCGCCAAAATACCGCGGACCATTAGTTCGCGAGCGATCATTTCCTGTTTGCTGATGTACCCGAGTTTTTCTGCAGCGGGTAGGCAGAACACGTTAGAGACCACAGCACCGTACAGTGTGGTAAGCAAAGCGACCGCCATACCAGCACCGATCGAGGAGGGGTCGGACATGTTACTGAGCATCATCACAAGGCCGAGCAGTGTTCCGATCATTCCATATGCGGGAGCGTACTTACCCAATTGATCCATCAGTGCCTTGCCATCTTTGTGGCGACGCGAAGTTGCTTCTACCTCACTGCGCAAGATACTTTCAATTGTGTTGGCGTCTGCTCCGTCGACGGCCATCTGCAAACCTGTTCGAATCAGAGGAAATTTGATATCGGGTAATTTTGCTTCCAGTGCCAATAGACCATCGCGTCGAGCCGTTTCGGCCAGTGCCACCAATGTCGTGATGACCTCTAAAAGATTGTCCTGCTTATTAAGCATGACTTTCAGGCTCACTTTAGGAAATGCGAGTAACGTTTTAAGCGGGAAGCAGATAATAACGGCTGCTACCCCTCCTCCAATCACACAAAAGATCGATGGGAGGTCGTAAAAAGTCGATAACGATGCACCACCGACATAGATCGAAAAATAAATACAAAAGGAGGCTAGCAAAACGCCGATGATGGTTGCTATGTCCATGGTCGATCCATTGGCCTACTGTAAATAAGTGCTGAGAAACGTGTTAAGTCTGTGAGAATCTATCGGGGGCCGGTCGCAAGGTTCGCTTGTCGCCAACCGTTGGGGACGAGGTGTTTGCTTTGCTGGTATCGCACAGCTAGTTCGACAACCTGATCCATCGATTCCGACACGAGAATTCGTTCACCCGAAGTCAGGGTAACGAAGGTATCCGGCCGCTCTTCGACGTACCGGATCAATTCAGCGTTGAGCACGAAGGGTTTGCCATCGAGTCGCGTTAACTTGATCATTCGGCCTAATCTCTCGGGAGGAAACGGATTACCCGAGGAAATGTAGGTTACAACTGAAGGTCAGTTGTTCCCTGAAGAGCAAGCATCTGTCCTCATCTAGCGACTAATGGATCAGAAAGATCGCTAGTTTTGTTGTAATCGTTACAACCGGAAGGGCTTTTCAGTCGAGGTCTGGTTTTTCCGGTTCTTCTTCCATCAAATGGCAATAGCTTTCATAGCGTCTGGCATCGATACGATCATCGGCCACTGCGTTTTTGACCGCACAGCCGATCTCATGCTGATGCTCACAATTGGGAAAGCGGCAGTAGTTGGCATAGGGATGAATGTCGCGGAAAAGTCCGCCGATTTCCTGGGGTTCGATATCCCAGAGTTGAAATTGACGGATTCCGGGGGTATCGACAATATAGCCACCTTCCTGCAAAGGGATCAATTTGGCTGTGGTGGTCGTGTGTTTTCCTTTTTCATTTTCTTCGGATACCTGTTGGACGCGCAGTTCCAGGCCTGGTTGTATGGCGTTGAGTATCGACGATTTTCCGACACCGCTTTGACCGGCCAAAACGGTTTGTTTGCCACGCACGATATCGCGCAATTGACGAATGCCCCACCCTTTCTCTGCGCTGGTAAGTAACGTTCTGTAGCCCAAACGGCTATAGACACCTACCAGTGGCTGGAGATCGGCTGGGTCTATTAGATCAACCTTGTTGATGCAGATCACAGGATCGAGTTGGTTTTGTTCGGCGGTCACCAGGAATCGGTCGATTAGATTGGGCTTGATCGTCGGCTGTGCGGCGCTGGTCACGATCAATAATTGATCGCAATTGGAAACAATAATGTGCTGCCGTCCTTTGCTGGATCGGCAAAGAATCGAGCGACGCGGATCGATTCGCAGAATGACTCCCTCGTGCGCGCCTTCCATGCGGAATCGAATGACATCGCCCGCCGCTACAACGTGACGTTGATCGGTGCTCATAGTTTTGAGCAGTCGGCGTGTGGCGCAGCGAATCACGACACCCTGCTCATTTTCAACATAGGACTGGAGTCCGTGGACTTCCAGGACTCTTCCTCGGAGAACCGCTGCATCGTCGACATCAAGATGCGATGCGATATCGGTATCCTGAGCGTTCACATCGGAATCGGCATCGACCATGATCGTTCGCCGCCGAGTGAGTTTTCCTTTGCCGCTGATACGTTCGGAACTGGCCGCATCGAGAGCTTCGGGATCGCGATCTAGAAACTCGCGAGTGACGTCACCCTGACGATTTCGCCCTTGGTATTTCTTTTTGAATTCAACTCGCAGTTTCTGTTTTTTCTTTTTGGAACTCATTGCCAAGGCATTTCTAACAGAATCGGCCTTACCTCATAAAGGTAGGACCGGATGAACAATCGCCAATGCTTTCATTGGAACGGGCATGCTCCAAGCTTTCAAGGGGAACCGAAATCTTTGCAACCTGCCGAAAATCCGCGATGGAGAACAAAACTCGGAATCGAGACATCTGTCGCCAAGCTAGTTTTCACTGTGATTTCAAGCTTCTAACCATTTTAGGTATCCGAGCCATTGCGGGGCTACTTGCGGCGAGAAAATCTTTGCTTTACTCTGTGCACTCGCCTGAATTTCCAGCGATTTTTTATTTTATGAACCTATTTGGATTCAACAGGATTCGAATCTTAACTTCATAGACAGCTCGGAAAGTGGATCGACCGTGGCTGTAGTTGCTTGGGTTTTAGCCAACGAGGCTCAAGCAGAGGTGGCTCATGGATCGGTCCATGGCAAATCGATTCTTTCGCTTCAAGTTCGGAAGCCCCCTGCGACCGATTCGTTTTCTATCGGACCGTCTGGTTGATCTCTGCTCTGGGTGGCCCAAATTTGGGAAATCATTTTCGGAAATCGTGTTAGCTGTGCCGATGATGGCCGCCTTGCTCACAACGATCTTTGGAATCCTATTTCAAAGTTTCCTGAAACTACCCGTCATGTGGAGCTTGTCGATCTGCACGTTATTTGCCGTCGTCGTTCTCCTGGGGAGCAAGCGTCGCTGGTCTTTATGGCTGCTGCGAGGCGGCGCAGCCACTTCTCTCGCATTTTTTGCAGCCGCCCTGCTCCAACTCGAAACAGAATCGCGGCCCAACGATACTTTAGCCTTACATGCCTCACCGCATTGGACACCTGTGATCATTAAAGGTGTCGTGCGAGACTCTCTTCGCTATCGACCTCAAGTGGCTCGTCAACCTACCTTACAAAGTCAGCTGCCCGCAGGGAGTGCTATAAAGGAGGAGGAAGCTTCCCTTCGCGGTTGGAATACATTGATTCCAATCGAAGTCCATGTGGTCGTCGCTGGCTCCAGTGCGCAAAGTGTGCACGGCATGACGACCGTTGTGGTGGAAGGAATGGTGGAACAATATCTCCCCGGCGATCATTTGCAGGTCGCTGGCAGAATGGCTCTTGTCGGATCGACCAGGAATCCAGGTGAACCCGATTATCAAGAATGGATGCAACGCCGAGGCGAGTGGGTACGCGTTCGAGCGGAGTCGATGGAAGCTATTGAAAAAATCGAGACCGACTACTTGCAGTTTCCGGTCAAACGTTGGTTGGCCTACCTCGGACAACTCGGCCGCCGGCAACTATCCCAACATCTGCCTGAACCACAATGCTCACTGGCTGCCGCATTGTTGCTCGGCCAACGTGAGCAAGTCGATGTCGATACCAATGAGAAATTGCTCGCAACAGGCACGATTCATTTGCTTTCCATCTCCGGTCTACACGTGGAAATGATCGCATTCAGCCTGATGATGTTCGCAATTCTCTGCCGACTGCCACGCAAGATATCGCTCTTCGGTACCGGCAGCATCGTTCTGGTTTACGCCATGATTACCGGGAGCAATCCACCTGTGGTTCGAGCCACCGTCTTGGTCTTGGGCGTCCTGACGGGCCGCTGGACCGGAAGACCTGCTAGTGTCTTCAATATGCTCGGTCTCGCAGGTGTGAGCTTGCTCATTTATCAACCATCGCTTCTTTTTGATCTCGGTACAGAACTCTCGTTCTTAGCGGTGCTCTGCCTGGTTCTGTTATCGCGAGCCGATATGGATCTTATGCGGCAAAACAACGGAAAGGAATCTCGCGGCCAAACTAAATTGGGCTCTAACAAATTGCGTACAGGAATTTCAAGTTCCGAAAATCAGAACGCTCACACGATCGATCCTCAGTCCGCGGCGGAGCTGGTAGCGGATAAAAAATCGCGGCTACGAAAAGTTGGAGCCTGGTTCGCAGCGTCTGTCGGACCTTGGCTGAAATCGATGTGTTCTATGAACGTTGGCGTGTGGCTCGCGACGACCCCGCTGGTCCTTTATCACTTTCATATTCTTTCTCCCATTGCACTTTTGCTTAACATCTTGCTCTGGCTACCCGTCTTGATCGCGATGTTATCCGGTTTGATTCTGATGACGTTAGGCTGGATACCGCTCTTCGGGCAAGTTGTCAGCTACCTCTGCTGGTCTTCGCTGTTGAGCATTGAGTTTCTTGTCGATTGGGGATACCAACTCCGTGGTGGTCATGTCTGGCTCCCCGCCCCCTCCTGGACTTGGCTGCTGATCGCTTACGCTTGGGTGGCGATCGCGATGTTGCTGCTGCTAAAGAGTCTACGCTGGCGAGTTGTGTCGGTTTGTATCATGATCGTCTGGTTGCTGATCGGGAGCTGGGATGGCTGGTGGGGACCAGCGGGCATTTGGCGAGAGAGCAATCTGTTTGCCAAAATACAGCCAGCCGACGTAAACGATTTGCGTTTACAAGTCTTGGATGTTGGGCATGGTTCGGCTGTGATTATTCGATTGCCGGATGGGCGAGCTTGGCTGTACGATGCCGGGCGACTGGGCGACCAGCAACAAGTTTTTAAGACCGTCAGTCAAGCGCTGTGGCAACTGCGAATCGCCCGCCTCGATGGAATTATTCTCTCCCACGCAGATGCCGATCATTATAGCGGTATGCAGGGGGTTATCAGGCGATTTGTAGTCGATCAATTCGCGGCGGGACCTCGGCAATGGGAGCATTCCAGCCCAGCCATCCAAGCGTTGCACCAGTTGCTATTAAAAAGAAATATTCCATGTGTGCAGTGGAGTCGCGGTACGCGAATTCCACTCGGTGAAGTAAGCCTGCATGTTTTACATCCAGCGGAGAATCAATTTGTCGGTAGTGATAATGCCCGAAGCGTTTGCATCTTGATCGAATTCGCGGGACGCAAAATCTTGTTGCCCGGAGATCTTGAATCGCCCGGAATGGAGGAGATAACAACGCTCACAAAACCAGAGAGCGATGTCGTGATGGCTCCTCATCACGGTAGCCTTTCCGGTTCTCCTCACGATTTTCTGAAGTGGTGCGGTGCTCCACACGTTTTGATCAGCGGTTCAGAACGCGCCAACTCACCTGCCGTTCAGGCAGTCTATGGCGCTGCGGGAAGAAAAGTCTATCTCACTTCCCGCTACAAAGCTTTGGAAGTACGCATTGCACCCAGCGGGAATTTGTCCTTCTGGCACTGGAGCGACAAGGGTTGGGAAGCGATGAGCCAATAAGGATGCCCACCGGCACGATCGCGGGCTAAAATACATGGGTGCGACAGGACACTCTGGCATGACAGGACACTCTGGCATGACGGAACACTCTGGCATGACGGAACACTCTGGCATGCAACCCGACGAGTGCGTTTATTCCCAACCGGGTAATCGTTCCAGTTCTTCTCGCAGAGCGGTGCGGGCTCGCGATAAACGACTTCGTACCGTTCCAATAGAAATGTCGAGCATTTCGGCTATGTGCTCGTAAGACATGCCTTGCATTTCGCGCAGCACAAGAATGCTGCGATGATCGTCGGAAAGTAGATCCATCGCCTGACGCACCATCGCGATGCGTTCATTTCTCAGAATGGGATCCTCGGGAGAATCACCATCGTCCAGCGGTTCATTGCCGGTCAATTCCCGATTCTGTTCGATGGAAGATTCGCTCCGATTTCGCCGTCGACGCGACAAAGCTCCATTGAGTGCGATGCGATACAGCCAAGTGAAAAAGCGACTCTGGCGTTGAAATGTATTCAGCTTCACATAGGCTTGAACAAAAGCTTCCTGAACCACATCTTCGGCTTGCTCAATGTTGCCGCAAATGCCGACCATGGCGCTGAAAAGACGGTCTTGGTAGTACGCTACCAATTGCCCAAAGGCTTGGCTGTCTCCAGCCAACGCGGCATCGATGAGACCCTCTTCGTCAATCACAGGAGCTTTCGTGTCAGTCGCAAATACATTAGGTACACAGGAGAAGATGAAAACATAATACTCCATCGAGCTGTTGATGGCGATGGTTGTCAAACTGACAGGGTTCGAAACTCTTCCGAGTGCCATTACGACCTATCCAATCGGCCGCATTGCTCCAGAAGGATTCATCGCCGAAAGTGGGCCAAGTGTGGAGTCGACCGGAGGAAAATAAGGTGTGCCGCCGCGACTCAGCAGGTGGTCGGCGACTGTGCGACTGGGAGACGTTGCAACCTTAAAAAGGTGATAATCAGAGTCGGCTGGGGCACATTTTTGGGTCCGGCGAGGCGCGAAAAAGACCGGTTGGCGGATTCATTTTCCAGGATATTCCGGTGAAATCGCTCCGATTTACCGCCCAGCTGGCCCCGAAATGAAGCACGAAAAGCCCCGCTAAAAAGCGGGGCTCACAAAATGGCAAGTCTGGCGGACTTGCAGGACTAATTGGGGTGTCACGAGCCGATCAGGCCCCAGGGGGCCCAAAACGACTCGCAGGTTCGATAGAGCAAAACGACTACTTGGCCGCCGATTTTACTTCGATCTTCTTGGCGCCGTTTTTCACCGCTTTCGGTAGCGTGACATGCAAAACGCCCGCATCGCAGGTCGCCTCGATTTTATCTTGGTCGACTGCCGTGGGGAGCAGCACGGTGCGCTGAAATTCACCAAAACTTCGCTCCACCCGATGATAGTTTTTCTCTTTCTTTTCGGTGCAACTTTCTCGTTTGCCCGAAACAACCAATTGATTTTCATGTATTTCTAACTTGACGTCCTCGGGCTTTACTCCGGGAATGTCGATCGACACTTCATACCCCTCAGCCGTTTCAGAAATATCTAGCGACGGAACGAATCGTCCACTTTCGCTCTTTTCAAAAAACGACGGGGCGCTTGCCGGGCGTCCAAACATCGATTCAAACTCTTTGGCAAGTTCTTCAAACGTGGAAGCCAGTTGCCGCGCAGGTAACAAAACTCGAGCCATTTCTAATTCTCCTCTCCCAAGATGGGATCCACAATACAAACATCTGAGTCATGCCAGCTTGACAGGCCTGTCTGTCACGTCGGAGAAAGAAATGCAACCAGCGTGCCAATTCCACAGAAAAAAACTCTACCATCATTCCAGGGAGGCAATTGTGTTCATTGCCTTCCTGGTGAGAGTGAGTGATTTAGGGTGCTGGATCAAGCGATTTCAGGAATCGCCGGAAGTGGGAGTCTGCGGGCTTGTCCGCGCAGAGTTCGGCGAAGGGGAAATATCCTTGAGCGATTTACCTAAACGTTTTCGCGGACCGCGTTGCCCCGCGGACACACCACCGTCCTGCGCCACGCTATCGATTGACGCAATTCGAGCCGCACCGTTTCGTTCAGGACGATTCTGCAAAAAACCAACGACCGATGGATGCAGATCTTCGGTCGGAGCTGGTGTTCCCAATTGCTCAATCGCATCGCTAACACCCAGCAATACCGACTGACGAACTCCTTCACGAATCCAACCAAAAAAATTAACGCTCATCGCAGTGATACCTCCTTGTACCGCACTTCAACCCAGCAGGCCTCTATTCGACATGCCGTCCGCTTTAAATTGCTGCAGATGCAAAATGGCGTCAGCGGCAGACACCGCTGGGTCTTGTACCTTTCTGCCAAGGAGGTGTCCAGAGAGAATCGCTAAATCAATCCGCGGCTGTCGCAGATTCCATCGATTCTGAAAATACTCCCAGCGTACGTTTCGGCTTCGGACGACGAAATCCGATTCGCTCTAAGGCTTGATAAACTTCCAGCAACGTCTTCTCGCCAAAATTCGTAATGCTCAGCAGGGTGTCTGGCGTCGAGTTCAACAAATCGCGTACCGTGAAAATCCCTTTTTCTTCCAAACAATTGGTCGTGCGAACACACAACCCAATTTCGGCGGTGCTCAACTCCAATCGCTCACGCAGTGTCCTAGCATCCTCATCCGCTTTGCTTAGACGAATTCGAGTCATCGTTCCTTCGCTCCATAAAGATTCCATGCAGGGTCCTGTCCCTTTAAAGCTCGAGCAATATAACTCACTTTGTCCCTGTGCCAACACTCCTTTTTAAAAAAAGTTTTATGCTAGCAATTTGGTAAGAAAGCGATGTTTGAAGACCGTTGGCACACCACAAGCCGCGAAATACTCCATAGAATAGAAGATCATGATTTTCCGTAGGATTTCCAGGAGCAGATGGGCATGACCGGGTTGTTAGATCGTTTAAATGCTGCCCAACGCGAAGCCGTTTTGCATATCGATGGCCCGTTGTTGATGTTAGCTGGACCCGGTAGCGGCAAAACGCGTGTGATTACCCATCGCATTGCCCACATGATTCAGCAAGGTGTTCCTGCTTGGAACATCCTTGGCTTGACGTTCACCAACAAAGCTGCTGACGAAATGAAGCTGCGGCTCAAGAAGCTTGTCGGTGATTCCCCATTGTGGCTCGGAACGTTTCATTCGTATTGCGCGAGACTGCTTCGAAGATATTCGCGTTTGGTAGGTCTGCCAGAAAACTTTACTATCTATGATGCCGATGATGCGGAGATGGCGCTTAAGGCGTCCGTTAAATTAGCTGAAGTCGAGTTAACGCACATCACGATCGGTTCGCTTGCGCAAAAAATCAGTCACCTCAAGAACCGCTTGGTCACGCCCGAAATGTTGTTGGGCAATGCGGTATCGCACGATGAACATCTCGTTGCTCGAGTTTATCCGATTTATCAGCAGTATCTGTTGCGCAGCGGAGCGGTTGATTTTGATGATCTACTGATGCACTGTGCCATCATGCTTCGATCCAGCAGCGAACTGCGAGCTGAACTCGATTGTGGCCACAAATATATCTTGGTGGATGAATATCAAGATACCAATTTGGCTCAATATGCAATCATCAAGAGTCTATCGATCGATCATCCGAATCTTGCCGTAACGGGCGATCCCGATCAGTCGATTTATGGTTGGCGCGGCGCGAATTTGAACAACATTTTGAATTTCGAGAAAGACTTTCCCAAAACGCGTGTCATACGCTTGGAAGAAAATTATCGCAGCACGCCAGAGATTCTCTCGGTGGCCGATGTGCTGATTCAAAATAATCAGAAACGCAAAGCGAAAAACCTGCGGCCCACTCGCCCCAGCGGAAATAAAGTTCGCTTAAAGACTTATTTGACCAGTCGTGATGAAGCCAGCGATATCGTTCAGCAAATCATGACAGCCTGTCAGCAAAATGGCGCTTCGCTCCGCGACTTTGCAGTGCTCTATCGAACCAATGCTCAATCGCGTTTAATGGAACTCGCTCTTCGAAAAGCGAACCTTGGTTATTTGATGATTGGTGGGTTTCAATTTTATCAACGCAAGGAAATCAAAGATCTGCTCTCCTACCTGCATCTCTTGCACAACCCAGCCGACGACATCGCGTTCCAGCGAGTCATCAACACACCGCCGCGCGGCTTGGGTAAGCAAACGCTCGCCAATCTGGAAGAACTCGCCCGCAAACATGGAGTCAGTTTATTGGAAGGGGCCGAATTGGCGATCGACCGGCTAAAGCTTGCGGCCAAAGCCAAAAAAAGCTTGGTGGAGTTCCTCAAGTTAATGGACGTGCTGCGCGAACAATCCAAAGGTCGACTCACCGATCTGTTGCAGACCTTGATCACGAAAGTCGATTATCGAAATTATCTCACCAAGATTCGACGCGAAGAGGCGGACGCGGATGTGATGGAAAACATCGACGAACTCCTCTCCGATGCGGCGGAACTAGATAACCAAGATCTGCAAGGCAATCCGCTGGAAATCTTTTTGGAACAGGCTGCGCTTTACGCGGAAACCGATCGACTTGACTCAGATGCTGAACGAGTCCATTTGATGACCCTGCACGCGGCGAAAGGGTTAGAGTTTCCGTATGTTTTTATCATTGCTGTCGAGCAGGATATTTTACCCCATCGCCGTTGCCGCCAAGATCCACTGCAAATGGAAGAAGAACGGCGGTTATTGTTCGTAGGCATGACAAGAGCGAAAGAAGAGCTTCAGCTCAGTTGTGCACAGTCACGCAGTTTCCGCGGCAACCAAAATGTTTCTGCTGCGAGCATGTTTCTTATGGAGCTACCGCGAGCCGAGATGCAAATCAGCGATTTGACCGATCGGTGGGAGGCTTACAATGACTCATGGGACCATGGCGAGGAAGCCTTCGATGATTTCTTTGATCGACATTTCAGCAAAGAAAAAGAAGAGGGAGCCGAAGGAGTAGCCGACTCCAGAAACGCTAGGCGAAAAATGGGGGAAGAGGATCCAGGTTTGGAACATCACTTCGACCAAAGTTCGTCCGAGCTCGACAACTGGGAAAATGGGAGCAGCGAAAAATTGGGAAGACGATTGACGGCAGGCAAAGAACGCGTTGCCGAAATGCTGGCCGCAAAACAACTCAGAACGGGAAGCGAGGTCAGTGACGAAACCGAGGGGCTGCCAGCAATCCCCCCTGAGGCCTTTCGCCCTAATGCCATCGTCAGCCACCCCACATACGGATCGGGGAAAATTACTTCTGCTTCCGGGCGCGGTCTGCGGCGAACGGTTACCGTCGAATTTTTCAGCGATGGGGTCAGTCGTTCGTTCGTGCTCAAATTTGCCAAACTCACCCTGGAATCCATGGACTAGATAGGACGTTTCAATAGCCCAACCGCCTACCTGACGACCTATTCCCAAGAGCTTCGCAATGTGAAAGCCCCCCTTAGAAGACAACCCCTTAGAAGATAACCCCGTAGAAGACACAGCAGCACAGCACTACGACCCATTAGAGAGGCACATTAGAGAGCGATGGCCGGTTTTCCAAAAATTGCCCAACTGCGGACAGTCGAGCGATTCACTCAGCGAGTTCAAGAGCTGGGATGCATCATACCGATCGAGGAAAAATTGCTGAGCGCTCAGGAAGGTTCGCCGCTAGCCCAGCCCCTTCGGATGGGCAAACTGCGAATCGGGAATCGCTGGGCTATTCATCCGATGGAAGGTTGGGATGCGCAGCATGATGGGAGTCCCTCCCCGCTGACGCTCCGCCGCTGGAAAAACTTTGGCGAGAGTGGCGCGAAATGGATTTGGGGAGGCGAAGCTGCGGCAGTTCGGCCGGATGGCCGCGCCAATCCTCGGCAAACCATGGCCATCCCCAGCAATCGGCAGGGCCTCAAGCAATTGCTCACCACATTAACTCAAGCGCATCAGCAACGGATGGGCTCTAGCGATGGACTTGTCGTTGGCTTACAGCTCACCCATAGCGGCCGATTTTGCAAGCCCAATGATAACAAGCGTTGGGAACCGCGAATCATGTACCACCATCCGGTCCTCGACGAAAAATATGGTCTCGATTCCCAAAATGCCGAACTGCTCTGGACCGATGCCCAATTAGAAGATTTGATCGGTGATTATGTGCGGGCAGCGCGGCTTGCCGCCGAAGTCGGCTATCAGTTTGTTGATGTCAAAGCGTGTCATGGTTATCTGCTGCATGAATCCCTGAGCGCCTACAGTCGACCTGGACGTTACGGTGGCGACTACAGTGGACGGACTCGCTTGTTGCGTTCGATTATTCAAGCGGTTCGACAAGAGTTGCCCGAACTGGAAGTTGGCGTGCGTTTGAGTCTGTGCGATATGCCACCTTTTCGCCAAGGGTTCGAGCATGGGGAGCCGGTCGATACTTCGCATTGTTTACCCTATCATTTCGCATTCGGTTGCGATCCGGAAAAGCCAACCGAATTATCGATACATGAACCGATTCAGCTGTTGCAAGATCTCAAAAGCGATGGAGTTTCGGCATTCAACATCACCCTGGGAAGTCCCTACTACAATCCACATCTTCAGCGCCCCGCGATCTTTCCTCCAAGCGACGGATATCAGCCTCCAGAAGATCCTTTGGTCGGCGTAGCCCGCCATTTGGATCTTTGTCGCAAAGTTCGTCAAGCGGTACCCGATGTTCCATTGGTTGGCAGCGGTTACACGTACTTGCAAGAGTTCCTGCCGCTCGTTGCCCAGGCGACAGTTCGCGCAGGTTGGATCGACGCGGTTGGGCTGGGGCGCATGGTTCTGTCGTATCCCGAATTACCGGCCGATTCACTGGAGGGTAAAACGCCCTCGAGAAAGCTGATATGCCGCACCTTTAGCGAATGCACCACTGCCCCACGTCAGGGACGTATCTCGGGTTGCTACCCGCTGGATCCCTTCTATAAATCGGGCGAAGCAGAGCAAATGTCGCCACAGTAGGGTCAAGGAGACTTGATTCTCGGCGCAATTATGTTCATTCTAAAGGTTCTTGATCGCCCTCCAGGTTGCCCCACCCTCCCCCTCAAGTTTTTGCATCGATAATCGAGCCATCTATGAAACGAACTCTTTTTTCCACATTTGCTCAGTCTTTGGTCGCGCTTTCGTTTGCATTTCCAATTTTTGCCGCGGATCGTTGGCCGAATTGGCGAGGACCCAACGGCGACGGTAAAGCCTCCAGCGGTACCTTCCCAACCGCTTGGAAGATCGCCGAGACGGGGAGCGAAGCCCTGATGTGGCAAGCCAAACTTCCTGGGCGAGGCGCGTCGACGCCAGCTGTTTGGGATGATCATATTTATGTGACAACCAGCGCGGAAGGGAAAAACTGGTTGCTGGCTCTCGACTGGAATGGGAAAGAACTTTGGCGATCGGAAATGGGAGAGCCACGCGATGGCAAACATCGCAATGGTACGGGAAGCAACCCATCGCCTGTTACCGATGGAAAATTTGTCGCCGCATATTTCAAGAGCGGCGATATCGCCTGCACCGACACTTCGGGCAAAGTCCTTTGGCACCATAACTTGCAAAAAGAAATGGCCGAAGATACTCTTTGGTGGGATTTGGGCACCTCGCCAGTGATGACCGATAATGCGGTGGTCGTGACGGTGATGCAAACCGGACCGAGCTTCTTAGTTGCCTTTGATAAAGTCACCGGCAAAGTTCTATGGAAACAAGATCGCAATTTGGACGCACCCAGTGAAGCGGCCCAAAGCTACAGCACTCCGACTTTGATGAGCGATAAAAACGGAAAACGTATTTTGGTCTTGGGTGCGGATCACCTAACCGCCCACAACGCAGATACCGGTGAGCTCCTCTGGAAGGTCGGTGGCTTCAATCCAACCAACCATCAATACTTCCGCTCCATCTCGTCACCCGTACTGGCTGGCGATCTGATTCTTTGTCCCTACGCCCGCGGCGCTTCTCTCACCGCAATTCGCCTCGGCGATTCGACCCCCGATAATCAACGCATCGCTTGGAAACGAGAAGATCTCGGTGCCGATGTGCCAACACCGACAGTCGTCGATAATCGAGCCTACATCCTCGCCGATGATGGTAAAGTGACCTGCATTGATATCGCAACTGGAAAAGATGTTTGGACAGACTCGCTACCGAGAAACCGCGCAAAGTATTACAGCAGTCCTGTCTATGCCGATGGGAAACTTTATCTCAGCCGTGAAGATGGTGCTATCTTCGTGGTCGCTGTCGGTGATAAGTACGAATTGCTCGCATCAAACCAAGTACCCGGTGAGACGGTCGCCACACCCGTACTGGTTAATGGCAAAATCTTGATCCGCACGTTTGATGGGCTGTATTGCATCGGCAAATAACCGCACGGAGCTACCCGGCAGCGACTAGCACTGGAGTGATTCTAGCAGCCAGTCGACTCTAGCAGCCTGGCTATTCCCAAAAAAACGCAAGCCATCTTCAAACGCAACATTTTGAAGATGGCTTTTGCTTGGGGCTGCCTACACTCGATAAGGAATCAATGCGACCGGGCAATGAGCATGATCGAGCACTTCACGGAGATACTTCAGCTCGTTGCTCTGCCTAACTTTCAAAAGCGGATCGGTGACCTCGAGCGGCACCAAGCTTTGATTCATGATCCAAGCAAACGGTTCAATACCTGCCCGCTTCAGATCGCTCTCAAGACCGAAAGCTTCATGAACGGGCGTTGGCTCTGGCAGCGTGACAATCAAAATGTGTGTATAGTCCGGATCTCGCAATCGCGGCAACAACTGTTCGACCGATGCTGGCAGTTGACTGGACTGTCTCAATACTTCCCGATGATACGACAACGCAGCATCCAGTAGCAAAATGGTATGGCCTGTCGGAGCCGTATCGATGACAACCCATTGGTTTTTACCAGCTTCCACGGCCCGAGCAAAAGCGCGAAAAACGGCAATCTCCTCGGTACAAGGTGAACGAAGATCCTCTTCCAAAAGAGCTCGACCACTTTCGTCTAGCGAAGTACCCGAGGACTGCAAGACTTCCTGCGTGTACTGGGCCGTTTCGGCCACTGGATCAATGCGGGTTACCGTAAGATTGGGAAGTGAAACACCCGCCAGCGCGCTGTCAAGATGTGCGGCAGGATCGGTTGTGGTGAGATGCACCGGATATCCTTGATGAGCCAATCGCAACGCGACTTCACATGCGATCGAGGTCTTGCCAACACCCCCTTTGCCCATGGTAAGAACGACCCCATGATTCGATGCGGCTAGCTTCTCCATGAGTTGGTCAAGCGAAACCATACCGGCTATTTCTTGCCGAACAACGGGTGCCACTAGCGCGACGTTTTCTCGGCCATACATGCGGCGTAACGAATCGATACCGACCATGTTGCCGGCGTTCAGCGGAAATAGCTGATAAGGGAGTCCTCTCAGTTCGGTTGGCATGCCCGCGAGAGCTTCCTCAGACTTTTTTTCCATGGCAACTGCGACAGGATCGTTGCGGTCTATGGCAGAAAATTTGGCATTGATTACCAAGAATTGATTTTTCATGCCAAGTGAACTCAGCTCTCGATTCGCTCGAGCTGCCTCACGCAAAGCAACCGACTCCGCACGCGTAACCAAGATCAACGTCGTCAACGTCGGATCCTTTAAGTGTTCCACGGCAGCATGATAGGTTTCACGCTGTGCTGCCAAGCCGGACAGCGGACCTAAGCAAGAAGTTCCCGAAGTATTGGCGTCGATGAATCCCGACCAAGCGGCAGGCAGAGACAATAGTCGCAGCGTATGACCGGTCGGAGCCGTATCAAACACGATGTGCTCAAACTGTCGATTGCTTTGCGAATCATTCAGAAGTTTTGAAAACTCCTCAAAGGCTGCAATCTCCACCGTACAGGAACCGGAAAGATGCTCTTCCATGCTGCGAACCGCCGATTCGGGAAGCAAATTGCGATAGGGACCGATCACGCGTTCGCGATAGTCAAGGGCTATCTGCTCCGGATCAAGATTCAGTCCCCATAACCCAGGAACTTGGCTTATTTCTTTGGGGTGATGCGTTAGATCTGTACCCAATACTTCATCCAAATTGGAAGCTGGATCGGTTGATACCAGGAGAACCTTTTTGCCTTGATCGGCCAAATGAATTGCGGTCGCGCAAGCAATGGATGTTTTCCCAACGCCCCCCTTACCGGTGAAGAACAAGAAACGTGTTGGTGAAGGAAATTGGTCCATGGTAAAATTACCCCATCCCTATAAAGTCAACCTCAGCAGCAACCGGAATCGCCACAACATGGGGTCGAACGGAGCATTGGAAGAGGCTGCTTCGCCTCGACATCCAGCGCGAACCATTCCGCCAATTGATCACGGTTCGGATACTGTTGCGCGGATACCAAGGCTCCACTGATCAGCAACAAAGGTAGGCAATCCACGCCCTGTTTTGACAGAGCCTCTTGCACCACGGCATTTTGAATAAAAGCTTGGGGTTCATGCGCCAAATTGAATCGCGAAACTTGTACACTCTGAGTTTTCAACCATTCCAAATCGGCTGCGAACGAGGCTAACTGCGAGTCCACCTGAGGTCCACAAACCCCTGTCGAGCAGCACATCGGTTTATCAAAAACTTCCAACTTTTTGGCGGACTGCACCGGCATTGAGACAACTTTCATTTTCAATCTTCCTTTCAATGTTCGTCGCGATATCTGAAAAGGTTTTACGGTCTGTATAAATCGAACCCTATCTTGAATGTGGATCCTATTCTTGCGACTCAACCAATTCTCTGTTCGCTCGACTCTCGAGGTTTGTGAGTCGCTTATAGTTCGGCTATGAATTGCTGAAACTCGGCAAGTCTTTTTGTGTTGACGCCATAACATACTTTCGGGCCGTCGACTTCACCTTGAATCAGCCCAGACTGTTTAAGAATTTTAAGATGTTGGGAGATCGTCGATTGAGCTAGAGAAAATTGATCCACGATTTCGCCGCACACGCAATTTTTGCGACCCAACAAAAATCGGAGGATACGAATGCGAACCGGATGAGCCAACGCCCAAGCGAGTTGAGAGATCGCCTCGGCGGAATCATCTTGAGGTAGCCGCATGGTTTCCGGCTGGGAGCAGTTTTCTAAAAGTGTTTCTGAAGCAATGCGGGTGTCTGAACCCATACGGTTGTCTGGCACGCTGCGCGTCGCTGGCACAGCAATTGTCGGCACAGCATTTATCGGCACAGCATTTATCGGCACAGCACTTTCCAGATCCACCTGCGTGGCGAACTCGCGTGGTGCTGGACCCGCGGTTACGGCATCCGCAGAGTTTGAGTTTGCCATATTCTCTTTGGACATCGTTCGCCCTACAGACTCTTTCGCGGAAGCTCCATATTCAAAATCGTCCATCGACGATAAACGATACGGTGCCATCTCAGAAAAGTCAAGTGAGGTAAACTAAGAAAAAGAGCGGCCAGCGCTACCCCATTTTTGAGGTGGGGTACATTGCCGGTTGAACGCAAACAGGAAAGAATGGTCAAGGAGTTTGTAGCGATCACAGAGATTGCGGAGAATTCCGCCAAGTTTCCCTGCAATGCTGGACGATCATTTTCAAGCTCAGAGGCAGGGATGGGTCTATTAAGAGAGCAGCGGGCATGAACTCACCGGTCCAGAAACCAGAGAATACTCCAATTTCGGTCCCCAACGATACGACCGGCCAACCTTTTCAGGTGACCTTCGCGCCGCGTGTCCATCGCCTGCCCCCTTACATGTTTGGCAGGATCAACAACTTGCTGTACCAGAAGCGGCGAGCGGGTCACGATGTCATTGATTTGGGAATGGGAAATCCATCCGATCCTCCGCATGACATGGTGATAGAAAAGCTGGCCGAGGCCGCTCGTGACAAAGACAATCACGGCTATAGCAAGTCGAATGGTATTTTAAATTTGCGGCGTGAATTGACCAGCAAATATCTGCGCAAGTACGGCGTTCGGCTCGATCCGGAAACGGAAACAATTGTCACGCTGGGGAGCAAAGAGGGCTTTAGTCATCTTTTGTTAGCGTTGATCGGTGCAGGCGATGTTGCCATTATTCCGGCGCCTTATTTTCCGGTGCATATGTACGGTGTGGTGCTGGCTTCCGGAAGCGTGGTTGCGCTGGAGGTTGCCAATAGCGAAAAATTCTTATCCAACATCGCGTACACCTGCCAGCATTTCTATCCTCGTCCGAAGCTTTTGATTATCAACTATCCTCACAATCCTTCGACAGTGACGGTCGAGCCCGAGTTTTTTGTGGATGTTGTCAAGCTTGCGAAACGTTATGGGTTGATGGTGATCAGCGATTTT
>JBIKMB010000098.1:0-19741 GCA_044359485.1 Pirellulaceae bacterium
AAGTATTTCGGATCCTGCGATACCCACTTCCCTTTCTCGACACAGATCCTCTACCACCCGCACAGCCTTACCAGGAAAAGACTCGCTGCGAAAATAACGATCCGTTTTGGAAACGATCAACGGAAGCGTACCGGGATGAAAAAACCTGTAGCGTTGCACTTCGATTTCACCTGTCTTCCGTATCAGTAAATCGAGAGTCTCGGCCCGCTTCATAGGCTCGATTGGAAACGTCAAAAACATATCAGCCAACTCGCGTTTCCGAACCTTCAGAATACCCAGAGCTTGCGGCGTCATCTCCGTAACAATACGAATCGGATGAACGGCAGCAAAAGCCGTGAGCACATCGGCAGCCGACAATTTACTGTCCCTCGTCTTACCGGCCGTCAGCAGTCCCAGCGGATCTTCCAGAACAAGAATGTGGTCTCTTTTGTGAATTTCACGCAAGATACCGAGCCAACGCTCTTCCCATTGTCCCAAGTACATCATGCCACTGACAATCCGCTGCGAACTGATCTCCCACACGCGCTCTTTTTGAACCAGTGTATTGCGATCCTGCTTGCTGCGTCTGTTCACTCGACTCCGCACTACTTCGCGAATGATGGCAGATTTGCCCACTCCCGGCTTGCCAATCAGCGCGATACTTTGACATTTTCTTGACAACAAAAGAGTGTCGATTTTTTCTACTTCCTTCTGACGACCGTGCAGACTTGTCGAATCCTGCAGTTCTTCGTCCAAACACCGACCTATCGCTTGCAAATGATGGGCCCCCGATTCCTTCCGTGTAGAGCTAAAAAGCTTGAAAAGATTTTTTAAATTGCGATCACTTGGTGAGCCTGGATTAAATGGCACGTTAAAAAACTCGATCCAGTGGTCGCGAGGAATTATTAGATTATCCCAGCTCACTTCGCGCCATTCCTTATGCGACATAATCCATTTGGGGAGCATCTCCGTTGCGGCCGCCTGCAACTCCCCTACCTGCTGAATCAGTAAGTTCATACCCTGAGTAACGGGCGATTGCGCGATAAAGCCCGACCCGAACGGTTGAATAATGAATGGCAATCGAGCTTTGACCGTTCGGTCCGGCAAAGTTACAAAAAGGTCGGTAGTGACGACCTGCCAATCCGGATCATAAATCCATTGATTCAAAGCGGGTTGATTTCGATCGCAAGCGTAAGTTTCTAAAAGAGTTTTGGCCTCTTTTTTCAAAGTCTTGATGGCAGTCGACAAAATGGCATCTCGAATCGTCAGCGTGGACCGACCCAAAGCAGTACAACTGTAGTAATGGCCCAATGCGGTCGAATGTCGTATGACCAAGCAGGCGGTCGTGATCTGCATCATCGTAGTTCGTCTCGTCAAATTTAGAACTAAAAAAGCTTGCTCGATGCGTGACTCTTTACTGGTAATGGCGTGAAACCAATTCGGGTCCAAACCGCGTCAGCCTGGATGCGGTTGATAAGTCTCTGGACAGCCTGCGTCAAATTGCCAGCACCAATCATCAATCTTGTATCGGTAGGTACATGAACTACCATACCATCGATAGGAAGATACTGACGCACCGGATCGAGTTTGGAAGGAAATTGTATTTCTCGAATTCCCGTGGGCAATTCGACCGCATCCAGCAGGCTCGGAAAAACGTGAACTTTCATCTTCAGTTTCTGAATACCATTCTCATCCTTTTTTCTGAGGAAATGTACGCCAACTTCGTTTTCAATAAATCGCGTACACTGACGTGTTGGTGTTGCCTCAAAAGCTAACCCGACAGCATGTTCTAGAGAAATATCACTGAGTGCCTCTTTATTGAATCCCGCAATGAGCTCAGCCTGATTCCATATTTTTAGATCGACTTGTTTGTAGGGCCTGGGTAGCTTGTTTTCTTTTTTGAGCTTGGCGAATTTTTTCAAATCATAGAGTAACCAAAAAGAGGATCGAGCCTTAAATCGATCCGCATGACTCTCAATTAAAAATCGGAAGTCGGAGATTGAATTACCCAGATAAAAAAAAGACCAATTCGAGTAGTCTCCCTTCTCAATATCTAAATCGATCAAAGCACTTCTTAAATCGCTCTCCAAAGACTCTGGATCCAGCAGTTCGAGGTCCGAAGTACCTTCAAGAAACGCCTTTAATACCGAGGGATAATTCGAAATAATATACTCTGTGGTATTTTCCACCTGAGATAATCGCTCTGAGATTATTTTGGATCGAGAAAGCAAGTTGCCTTGAGCGGCGATCAGAGCAGCACGACGCTTTTCATCACTAGCCTCCAAAATCTTAATCTGGTGGTGTTCTACTTGTCGCTCATATCGATCGATGTTGCCCAAAGCAGTTCGGACATCCGAGCTATCCCTGGCCAGCATCGCCTTGTATCGCAATTCCCTCCATTGATCGAGTAGCAGAGCAGTGATTTTTTTCGGATCCAGCTGCAGTATCGCCTCAGTACCTTTCCGCTCGCTCTCTTTCTCGAGCAGGTGGATCCGATTCTCTTTCAGTTCCACGCTTAAAATTCTCTGTTGCAACTGGGTATCTGCCGCGCGGTTGTTATCCACTAGGAATCTAGATATGGGCATAACAATATTTTCTTCAATCGCGCGTCTTAAGGGCCGCGCTCCGTACTGCGGCTGATAACCACGCTCCGCCACCCACTGCAAAACGTCATCGGAAACTCGAACGATCCATTTGCCATACATGACACCAGGTCGCATCCAAAGCTTCTCCAACTCGCGTTTAGCAATTGAGCAAACATCAGCACGCGATAAGGTTTGAAAGGGTACGATGCGATCGATCCGGCCCAACAACTCTGGGCGAACATATCGGCGAACCTCGCGTTCAAAATGCTGACGGTAATCTTCGTTTACTGCACCACTGAAACCTGTACCAATGGCCCGAAATGATTCAACACCCAAATTGCTGGTCATGATGATGACGCAGCTGCGAAAATCGGCCCGACGCCCAGCGGTATCGGTCAAACGCCCTTCGCCCAAGACTTGCAAAAGCAGATCAAAGACCGATGGATGAGCCTTCTCGATTTCGTCCAAAAGGATCAGGGAGAAAGGTTGATCCAAAATGGGCCCCGTCAAAGTCCCAGAATCTTGAGCGCGCATACCAGTTAGGCGACCTATCGACCAGGGCGTTGCATATTCACTCATATCAATACGCACCATGCGATTGGAGTCGCCGAAAAGAACTTCGGCCAACGCCTTTCCCATTTCGGTTTTTCCGACACCCGTAGGGCCGATAAACATGAAGGAAGCGAGCGGCTTTTCAGGGCGTTGAAGGCGCGATTTTAAAGTCGTAATCAGATTGCCGATCAATTCCACCGGCTCAGCTTGTCCAACCACTCGACTTGCCAGTCGACGCTTGAGCTCGTGATAATCGAGCAGCAAATCATCATCAATTAGAAATCGCGGCAAACCCGTATGGCTGGAGAAGGCTTGTAACATCCCGCTGGCGGTCAATTGCTCACCGTTTCCCAACGTGCCAACCACGCTCCTCAAGAGTCGCAGCGGCACACCGGGCATCGTAGAATAGCCGCAATATCTGCGGCAAAGGGCATCGAGCAATTCAATAACTCCTGGCTCGATTGCAAGCGAAAGATCATAACCGTCGCGATTCAGTTCGGCCTGACGGACTCTTAGCGCATGCTCTGCCGCTTCGCGCAGCAACCCAATATTTTTTTCTGGAGCTAATTCATTGACATCGATACGAATGAAACATCGCAGCAAAGCGGGATCTTGAGTCTCAAGCTTTTCAAATTGATCGGGCGTGCATTCGGCAATGACTCGAATTTTCCCGCGTTGTATCTCAGGCTTGAACAAGGACGCCACACCTGGCTGATCATCAATCTTGCCCGCTTCCACCAGTTCAACCAAGGAGCCAACGTGTAAAATGCCTTCCACTTTGCGAAGTTCGCTCAGAAGCTTTTGCAATTGTTCCTGCCACATCCCCCAACCGCACATACCCGATACCAGTTGCGATCCTCCGGTGGACCACAGCGGCGGAAGTTGCGATTGACGATTTGGCAGATGTTGAACAAGGGCCGTTTTTCCTACTCCAGGTTCCCCTACCAGCAGAACGCTTTGCGGAACTTCGGACATCAGCAAGCTGGCGATCTGATCGACAAGTTCGTCCCGTTGAAAAACCGGGTCTCGAATCCAGGTACGAACATCGCTGGATGTTTTTTTCAAGGTTAGCAATTCATCTTTTTTCTTGCTAATCTTTTTTTGATCTTGCGTTATGACCGTGGCCGGAAAATGTAAACAATGGAGAGATATCTGTTTGCCCATCAACCAATTGGAAACGTAACTCAGGCCGCCCTCTTTGACTCTCATTTCAATTTCACTGCGAAACTCCCGAGCGATTGGTTCTCCCTCCCAATGTGCCGCTTTGCCGATCAGCAATCGATCAAGGATCGGCGAGAAATAACAGAAGTTCTTTTCATCAATTTGCCAGTAGACAACTTCGATATCAGCTGTGAAACGTTGCTCGGTCTTCAGTTCACGTGTGACTAGTGGAACTTGAACCGTCAGCAATTCGGGTGGAGCCAACTGAGAGTTATTGCCCGGTAGTGGTCGAGACCAACTGCTGGCAGATAGCTTTTTAAATTTCTTTGGCAATAGAGCACGAACGCGTTCGACCAATTGGCGCTCATTCGAACCCATTTCATCTATCTTCAGGGGAGGCAAGGTTCGCGCTCGATATGCGTTTTTTCCTAGCCTTTCGACCACAACATAGACTCTAGGGCCTACGGAAGAAGGTAATTTGGGTTCGCGTTGTTCGGTTGCCATAAGCCCGATCTATTACCAATGAGTCGCAAACCTTGCTTTTGGAAAAATAGCTTTAGCTTCCTGCAAAGCTCCCCGCCATTGTGTCTCTGAATAGCGTGTGGAAACATGAATTAATATAAGATCATCTACCTGAGCGCGGGCTGCGATCTTCGCGCTTTCGGTTACGGTAAGATGGTGATTCTTTACCGCTAGTTCGCGATCTTCGGTCAAGTATTGCGACTCGCAAATCAAATGTCGACAACCCTGGAGTTTTTTTGCGAGAAAGTCGATTTCTTGGTCGTCTACGATAAAGTCCGTGAGGTAAGCGATCGAACTGCCTGCGGTGATAGTGACCACCTTTTCGATCAAATCCCCAAGTCGCATACCGCCCCCCTCTGGCCCGAGAATCATATCCGGATCCCCCCCACCCCGCAGATGCTTCAACCATGGACCAGGGCTGAGATTGAGATCCTTAAGCCGAGCGGTGTCGATATTCATACGCTCTTTTTCATGAACGATGTAACCGATGGACGAGGTTCCATGATTCAAGAAAATAGGACGCACTTGAAAAGAAGGCTGATCGATCAACAAGTCGCTTGAAGCGGAGGTGGGATGCTCATGCGAAATGGAGTAAGCCTCTTCTAACTCATACCGATGGCAGCGCACCTGATCGGGTGCAATGGTATGGACCACGCAACTACTCGTCATACCCTCATGTAGATTCCAGAGATATCCCATGAAACGGTGCTGCAGAATTTCTTGAGTCCCCGCTGGCCCCCAAAAGGAGTTTCTCTTCCCAGGTCGATCATAATTACAGCGAAAAAAGCGATCAAAACCAGCCACATGATCCATGTGCAAATGCGAGAAGAAGAGGTGATCAATCTCGCGCAATTCTGAAAACTCTAAGGTATCCAGGCAGCCCTCACCACAGTCAAACAATAAACGATACATCGATTGGCCCGTGCTAACACGGACCAACAATGCATTATCATGTTGTGGCTTTCCCAAGATCTGGTAATCAATTGCCATACCGAGTCGACCTTATATGAGATGTTGATCCAAGATCAGAGATAGCCATCTAGGCAAAACGGTTCTCTAAAATCCGTCATTTTACGGACATCTCACCAATGTCGAAACTAAAAAAAGCTACAGTTCTGGGGCTACTGGGCTGCCGCAATCTTTGCGACCACTCCCTTCCAGACGACTGATCAATTTTACTTCCATATCTTGATTGCAGAGAATTTGGCAGGAGAGTCGCACGCCGGTCACACCTTTGGCGGCCAGCACATCTTTCTCGGCCTGCGTCATGGCATCGGGTTCGCCAGAAACAAATTGAACACGACAGGTGGTGCAACGCGCCTTGCCACCGCAGGCATGCAACTGGTCGGTACCAGCTTCTTCTCTTAATGCGAGCACCAAACGCTTGCCGGCAGGGACCTCAAATGTTCCAACATCAGTTACCGTTAGTTTTGGCATATGGGCCACTCCTCGTTAAATGTTTGCAGTGAAATTATTTCGTTCAATCTATGGAACAAATTATTTGTCGAAGTTGAATAAAGCTTCTGTGAACGCGACAGGATCGAATACCTGCATATCATCAAGCTTTTCGCCCACTCCAATAAATTTAACCGGAAGGTTGAACTGTTGTCGAATGGGGACAACTACACCTCCCTTAGCTGTACCATCCAGTTTAGAAAGGACAATACCGGTGCAGCCGGCCGCAGCCGAAAAACCTTTCGCTTGACTGATGGCGTTTTGGCCGGCAGTGGCATCCAACACCAAGAGCACTTCGTGCGGCGCATTCTCGATCTGTTTGCCGATAACACGCCGAATCTTATCCAGTTGCTGCATCAAATTGGTTTGTGTCTGTAAGCGTCCAGCCGTATCAATAATGCAGATATCAAATCCTTCGTTCTTCGCTTTTTCTGTTGCTTTGTAAGCGACCGTTGCCGGATCAGAGCCTTGATCCCCTTTCACAATGGAACACCCGATGCGCTCTGACCAAATCGTAAGCTGCTCGACCGCCGCTGCGCGAAATGTATCACCCGCAGCCAAAAGAACTTTATTTCCATCCTTGGTCAATCGATTGGCGAGTTTGGCAATCGATGTTGTCTTGCCTGAACCATTGACGCCAACCACCAAAATAACGGTGGGTCCAGTCGCGACGGAAGCCAGCGCGGTGTCGCCTTGTTGCAACTGACTCAAAACCTGCGCTCGAATCAACTTGATGATTTCATCAAATTTCACAACACGACCGCGATACTCAGTTTGAATCTGTTCGCGAATTTTGGTGGCCGTTTCAGTACCAATATCAGAGCGAATCAGAATTGCGAAAAGGTCGCGCAGAAAATCGTCGTCGACCAAACGACCTTCTGATTTCCAAAGATCGCGGATATCTGTTTGCAATAGCTTGGCGGTCTTATTTAAGACGCCTCGGAGCGTAGCAAACAAACCTCCGGAGGTTTCCGACGAATCACCGGAACTCGCGGGCGAAACGCCACTGGGCTCTTCTTTTTTCTTCCTGGACCAAAAAACCATAATCTCTCTTCTATGTTTCGCAACTAATTCAATTCGACTGCTTCTTCGTAATGCTCGTATAATTGTCCCAAGCTCGCCTGCGATTGCTCTATTTCTTGCTGCAATTCTTTAACGCGACGACCATCTCGAAGGACCTGAGGATCCAACATTTGATTTTGCAATTTTTGCAATTTGTCTTCCGCCGCCATGATATCTTCTTCGAGCTGCTCGACTTTGCGATAAGGAAACTTTCGCTTGCGTTTGGGCGCAGCAGTACTGTTTCCTTTACCGGCCAAAACCTTCTCGCTGCTCGCTCCCGAATTCGCTTTGGCCACGGTAAGCGCAACGTTGCCACGGTCGGCAATCGCCATACCTTGGCTCACCCAATGTCGATAATCGTCATAATTGCCTGGCACAATACTGCTCTTTCCTCCGCGGAGGACAAGGATGTGATCGGCCACTTGGTTGACGAGGTAACGATCATGAGTGACCATTAGAATGGTACCTTGAAACGCGCGGAAGGCTATTTCCAAAGCCTCACGCGACCACAAATCTAAGTGGTTGGTCGGTTCGTCTAAAATCAGCAGATTCGGTTCCAGAGCAGAGAGATACGCGAGCAAAGTTCGATTGCGTTCGCCTCCGCTAAGCGTCTTTAGAGGCTTGGTGACGACCTCACCTGCAAGTCCAAAAGAGGCTAACAGATTGCGGCGCTCCAGGTCGATCAAATCTTTATTCGGTACGCGAACCGCTTCCATCGGAGGCAACTCGAGGTCAAGCCGCCGGACCATCTGATCGAAATAACCAACCTTTACTCCCGTTCCAAAAGTGATCTTGCCAGAGTTAGGAGTGATTTCACCCAAGATTGATCGCAATAAAGTTGTCTTGCCAGCACCATTGGAACCTACAATCGCCCAGCGTTCACCTCGCTGAATTTGAAAGTGAACTCGATCCAGAAGCGGTTTATCAAATGCGTGGCAAAGCTGCTCAACACGCAGCACGATATCGCCGCACCGAGTTACCGGTGGAAAATGAAATTTGGGTGTATGGACTTCGCGAGGCCGTTGCACCAGCTCGATTCGCTCGAGCTTCTTGCGGCGATCCTCGGCTTGCGTAGCTTTCTGAGCTGCATGATTGCGGCGGATAAAGTCTTCGAGCTTTTCTATCTCCTCCTGCTGTTTCTCAAAAGTGCGACGCTGCACCTCAAGCCGCAATTCTTTCTGACTCACATAGGCCGTGTAGTTCCCCTTGAATCGATCGATCTGGCCATCAATCAACTCGAGAACACCATTGGCAACGCGATCCAAGAAATAACGGTCGTGGCTGACAACTAAAACCGCGCCGTTCCATGAAGCAAGGGTCTCTTCCAACCATTCGGTCGACTCGACGTCCAAGTGGTTGTTCGGTTCGTCGAGGATAAGAAGCTCGGGTTTCGAAAGTAGCACGCAGGCCAACATCAATCGGTTTTGTTGACCGCCGCTAAGCTGATGAGTCGCTTTGGCAAAATCGACACTCGAGAAACCCAGGCCTTGAAGAACACGCTCAACGCGATGCTGCCAGTTGTAGGCATCTTCGAGCAGAATGCGGGCTTGCAACTTTTCGAATTCCTGCAGCAGTCGATCATGTTCGGCGCCCGTGGTGTGCAAAGCGAGTTGTTCGGCGACTTTTTCGCTGGCCGGCACCAGCGAAGGGAGATCACCGAGGGCGGCGGTTGCTTCCGACCAAACCGTCGAATGAGCCACAAAATGAGCGTGCTGTTTGACGTAGCCTATGCGAACCCCCCCCGAAACTTCGAGTTCGCCTGCGTCAGGCCCTTCCTCGCCGGTCAGCACCCTCAAAAGAGTGGTTTTGCCGACCCCATTGGGCCCAACCAGCGCGAGACGGTCGTCAGCGCGTATTTCGAGACCGGCCCCATCGAGGATGGTCTTGTCGCCATAGGTCTTGGACAAGTTCTGTGCAGATAGATACAACATAGAGCAGATTGTAACCCGCCCACCCTCATTCGACAGGGGGAATTTCGGGCTGGTCGGGTGGGATATCCTCCCTTTTTCCAACTCATTTCCTCAGGCAACCATGCTCCATCTGCAAAGCTCCTCTACAGAAGGGTGGTTTCAACGCATCGAACCGGATCTAGAAGAGGTTCTGATCGACCATGCTCATTGCGAGCACAAAGCGGCGGCTACCGCGATGAGCCTGCTCGGTTCGTACATCGAGAACCGAGAGTTATGCGAAGAGATGAACCGAATCATCGAGGAAGAATTAGAGCATTTTTTTTTGGTGCTCGATCTTTTGAAAAAGCGAAACATTCGCTTTCGCTTGCAACCTCCGGGCAATTACGGTCGCGAGCTCAATAAACTGATTCGCAATAACGAACCACAACGGGCCGTTGATCGCCTCTTGGTTGCCAGTTTGATTGAAGCACGCAGTTGCCAGCGGTTTGATTTGCTGAGCAAACATGTCAGCGATCCAGAACTGGCAGGTTTCTATGCTTCGCTGTTTGAATCCGAAGCGCGGCATCACACGACCTATGTACGACTGGCGAAACTCTTTGCTCCGGCCGATGAAGTCAAAAAACGACTCGAGGAACTATCGGCTGCTGAGACGGAAATTATTTCGCGTGGTCACCCACTCCCAAGAATGCACTCTTAACGCCCCTTTTGAATGTCCTAATCCTTGTTCGGAAGTTTGAATAGTTTAACCATGAAGACAAAACACGACGCTTCGATATTAGCCCCGTTCGATGAGCAGATAGAAGGACTACGAAATGTAGGCCACCAAATGTGGACTCGTGGTTGGTCCCTGGGAACCAGCAGCAATTACAGTGTTGTTGTGGGCGAGGACCCAAAACATCTCCTGGTGACTGCCAGTGGAATGGATAAGGGGCACTTGAGAGCCTCCGATTTTGTTGTCGTGGATACAAGCGGCTATCCGATTTCGCCCGATCAGCCGAAGTCATCGGCAGAAACATTGCTGCATTGCGTCGCAGTCGAAATGGGTGCTGGAGCCGTCTTGCATACTCATAGCCCTTGGGCAACCGTTTTATCAGAGCATTTTTCCGCACAAGGGGGTCTAGAGATCGCCGGCTTTGAAATGCTCAAAGGTCTACAAGGCATTACGACGCACGAATCGCGAGTCTGGCTTCCCATATTTGACAACACACAAAATATTCCCGAACTTGCTGCTCAGGTTCGCGAATATGTCGCCAATAACGGCAATCCACCGCTGTATGGCTACCTAATACGTCGGCATGGAATGTACACCTGGGGAAAAACGTTAGCCGACGCGACTCGTCATATCGAAGTGCTTGAATTCTTGCTCGAATGCATCGGTCGCCAAATTTCCATTCGCTGATGTCTGTGAAAAAAGAGGCACAATTTCCATGGCAACAGGCAATGCCTCCACAGCACCGCGAAGATTCCTGATCGAAGCTTGCGTAAGCACCATCGACGATGCCATCACGGCCGCGCGTCTCGGAGCAGATCGATTGGAACTATCGGCTGCACTTGAAACCGATGGTGTATCGCCATCTCTTGGCATGGTAAAAGAAGTGATCGAATCGGTCTCTATTCCAGTCGTAATTTTGATCCGCTTGCGAAGCGGCGATTTCGCTTATCAACCCAACGAAGTTCGAGCGATGGTTTATGATGCCGAACGCGCATTGGCCTGCGGAGCCCAAGCGATTGCGGTTGGTTGCTTAACTTCAGAGCGTCACTTGGATCTCCCTGCGATGCGATTGTTCGCCGAAAAACTCGGTGGTAACCACTGTGTTTGTCATCGAGCGATCGACCACTGCCAAGATATCATGGGTGCCACACAAAGTTTGATCGATCTGGGTTATCGTCGCATCCTAACCTCGGGGAGCGCACCTACAGCCCTGGCAGGTACAGAAACTCTACGTAATCTTCAGAGTTCGCTCGGGGATCGAATCGAGGTTCTCGTCGCCGGAGGAGTCTCTGCTAGCAACATCTTAGACATTGTGACACGCACAGGTTGTTCGCAATTACATGGATCCTTTCGCAAGCGAGGCGCTGCGGCACACATTCCCAGACTCAATCCACAAGAACTCGAAGATGCTCTCAAAATTCGCGAGAAGCTGTAGGTCAGGTGTCATAGATCAGGTGTCAGACACCCGGAATGGAGCCGTTAGACCGCTCCACTGTCGATCAATTGCTTACATATTTCTTGCACCTTACGCGGATCTGCGTTGGCGTTTTTCTTTTTGGCCTGGCCAATCAACGGCGCTAATGCCTTGGCATTTCCACCCCGATACTCAACGATCACCTTTGGGTTGTCTGCCAGCAATTGGCGACACAATGCCATCAGTTCATCTTCCCCGACCGACTTGATACCCAAAGCTTCAATCGCTGCTTGTACCGACAAGGCCGGCTGGTCCAATATCTTGGCAAACACCTCTTTTCCACGACTAGTATCCACAACCCCCGCTTCAATCGCTTTGGTCAAATCGGCTAAACGCTCAGCCGAAAAACCTAATTCAGTAAGCGATTGTTGCCGTTCATTGAGCAAACGCAAAATATCCTGCTGAATCCAGGAACTGACTCGCTTGGCAGGCCCCCCCTTGGCAACCGCTTGCTCAAAATAATCCACAATCGCTTTTCCTTGCGACACAATCACATCGCTATCGTAATCCTTCAACTCATACTGCTGCACCAATCGACTTCGAAGCGCCGCAGGCAATTCGCACAGCGCCGTTTGAGCCTCGGCCAAATCGGCTTGGCTTAAAATCACAGGCACCAAATCGGGGCACGGAAAATACCGGTAGTCACTCGACTCCTCCTTTTCCCTTTGCAAAATCGTGACTCCCTGCACATCGTCCCAACCGCGAGTCTGTTTGGGCCGCTGGCCTAAAGCCACTCCGTCTGCTTTCCACTGGTCCCACTGTCGAGTCGACTCGTACGCCACGGCTCGCTCTACCGCACGGAACGAGTTGAGATTCTTGATTTCGGTAATTGGCGTGGCGACTACCTTACCCTCTACAGGGATATGCAGATTGACGTTCGCATCGCAGCGCAGACTACCTTCCTGCATGTTGCAGTCGGACACATCCAAATAGAGCAACAGCAAACGCAATTCGGTTAGGAAAGCTCTGGCTTCTTGAGGACTCCGTAAATCGGGTTCCGTAACGATCTCCAGCAACGGAGTACCCGCGCGGTTTAGATCGATACGACTATCGGCTTTACCTGCCTTTTCATCGTGCATACTTTTGCCGGCATCTTCTTCCAAGTGTGCCCGAACAAATCGAATTCGCTTTGGCTCAAAAGCACCTTTTGAATCGCTGATATCCAGAAAACCTCGCGAACAAATTGGTAGATCAAACTGGCTCGTTTGATATCCTTTGGGCAAATCTGGATAGAAATAGTTTTTGCGATCCCACTTAGTGAAACTTGCAATTTGGGAATTCAAAGCCAAGCCTGTGCGAATCGCATACTCAATCGCCTTCCTGTTCAGCACCGGCAAGGCGCCCGGCAACCCCAAACAGACAGGACACACCTGCGTATTGGGTGGTTGCCCAAATTCTGTGCTACATCGACAAAAGAGCTTGCTCTTTGTTTTCAATTGCACATGCACTTCCAAACCGATCACTACGGTGTAGGGTGTTGAATTCATGAGAGCGGCGCCGGACTCGGCCTCCAACCTATCGCCTGCTGATATCGATGACCCATTTGCAATACAAACGCATCATCCAGCGGCTTGCCCTGAAGCTGAACTCCAATCGGCAATCCTGATTGACTTCGACCACAAGGTATCGACAGAGCAGGCAAGCCCGCCAAGTTCGCACCTACCGTATAAAGATCCTCCAAGTACATCTGGAGTGGATCATCGACCTTTTCTCCAAGACGAAAAGCGACATTGGGTGTAACTGGACCCACCAACAAATCGACTTCCTGGAAAGCGAGATCGAAATCGCGTCGAATCAAACGACGCACTTGCAATGCTTTGAGATAGTAGGCATCGTAATAACCAGCGCTCAGTGCATAGGTCCCAAGCATAATTCGGCGTTTAACTTCCGCACCGAATCCCTGTGATCTGGTGCGACTATACATGTCTACCAAGGGTGAGCTTGATTTTTCACCATCACCAGTCGCTGCCCTAAATCCGAAATGCGCTCCATCGAAACGCGACAAGTTGCTGCTCGCCTCACAGGGAGCAATCACGTAATACGCGGGAACCCAAGATTTTGAATGCGGCAATGAGATCTCACGCACTTCACCGCCGCATTCCTTTAGCACACTCAACGCACTAACAATGGCCGCTCGAACCTCCGGATTCAAACCCTCATTCTCGATCTGCTCCCGAACAACGCCCACACGAAATCGGTGCGGAGCTTGCGATAATCTCGCTTCGTAACCCGGTGTCGCTCGCGGCAGCGATGTACTATCCAACGGGTCATGTCCTGAAATCACATCCATCGCCAGTGCTAGATCTTCCACCGTGTGCGCCATCGGCCCCACTTGATCTAAACTGCTCGCGTAGGCCACAACACCATAACGGCTCACACAACCATAAGTCGGCTTAAACCCACTCACACCGCAGAAAGCGGCCGGCTGTCGAATCGAGCCTCCAGTATCTGTACCAATCGCCAGCGGAGCCAAACCTGCCGCCACACATGCTGCCGAGCCTCCGCTGCTACCTCCCGAGGTTCGCTCCACATCCCACGGATTGCGAGTCGCCCCGAAAATGCTCGTCTCCGTCGAACCTCCCATCGCAAACTCGTCGAGATTCGTTTTGCCAAGCCACGGCATTCCAGCCGCACGCATCTTCGCGATCACCGTCCCATCGTATGGCGACATGTAACCAGCACAAAAACGCGAGCCGCATGTCGTGGGCATATCGGTGGTACAGAGAAGATCCTTAATCGCGATCGGCACACCCGCCAAAGGACCCAATGCATCACCGCGAGCCCGGTGGTTATCGACCTGCTCTGCCTGACGCAATGACAACTCGCCATTGACGTGAACAAAGGCATTCAAACCTGCATCGAGCCTAGCCATGCGCTCGAGAAAATACCGCACGACCTCTTTCGCGCTGATCTGCTTAGTCACAAGCTGACGCGAGATATCAGCCGCACTAGCTCCATGCAACTCCATGCGTTATCACCCCAGCACTGCAGGGACGCGAAAACACTCGGCATCATGATCGGGACTGTTCGCAAGCGCTTGGTCGCGACTCAATCCCTCTCGGACCTCATCGGTCGCCAATACATTCGAAAGCTCAATGGCATGAACCATCGGCTCCACGCCGACGGTGTCCACCGACTGCAACTGGTCCACAAAAGATACAATTGCCCGCAACTGCGCCGAATATGCCGCCAGCTCCGCTTCGCTCAGTTGCAAGCGGGCTAATTGTGCAATCCGCCGAACATCCGCTTGCGAAATGGACATTTAGCTGTGGGCAACCGGAAGTTGGAAAGGCTTTTGCTTGACAACCTTGCGCACCCGACCACTCTTCAAACATTGAGTGCAGACCATCAAGGTCTTGTGCGTCCCATTGGGCAAAGAACAACGCACACGTTGCAAGTTTGGCTTGAATTGACGGCGAGAAATACCGGTAACCTTGGTACCAACACCACCCAAATACTTCGCTTTACCGCGAGTCTCAACCTGATTACCCATCGATGCGGTTTTGCCGCAAACGTCACACGCGCGAGCCATGGTACTGCCTCAATTCAAAAAAACCGTAATGCGAGTCCTGGAGTATATCGATCCCACAGCCACCGACAACCTCAATTCGACCACTTGTTTCCCCTAGGTTCCACCAAAATCGGTCTGAAACCGCACCAAAAGTAACCCAAAAAGGGTATTTTCTCAGTCGAAGGGGTATGAAGTTACTCTTTCGGAATATCGGGTGATGCAAATGCAACCAATCGGCTCGGAGTCGCCAACAGCAGCCAACGCTCGGCCAAGACCAAATTCCCCCCTTCGCTGGCGCGACTTGCTAGCAAAATCGGATCGCGAGAGACGATCGCCTGAGCCCCCGTTTTTGAACGATCCAATTTGCGGCTTAGCACCGAGATCTGGTTGCGACTAGGAAAATAGATCCAATCTTGTGTGCACCACGGTCGTCCCAATCCGCGCGGCTCAGCAACACCCTCACTCGGCTTGGCAGCAACCCCGCTGGGAAAGGAGGCCAAACTGCGTCCTGATGCCGTATCAAACCATACGACGCGATCTCCGGCGGTCACCAAGGTGCCATCCCCCGCCGACAACAAATGCACGACATCTGCAGAATGCTCCGGTATTGTCGACCACAATAAGTCACCCGTGGACGCATCGAGCGCGAAAATCTCCGGCCGATCGGCAGGTGCACAGTAGATCACATCTTTCTCAATTAAACAGGGAGTTAAATCGCGATAACGAAAGCGTTGCGACTCCGGATAAGCTGCATCGTCAACTTGATTGCGCGGGTATCGCACCAACCACTTTAATTCACCATCCATAGCATCCAAAGCGGCGATCGCACCCAAGTTCGTATTCAAGTAGATCGTCCCATCGGCGTAACTGAGCATCTGATACGAAACCAAATTGGCATCGCTCGCACCATCGATCATTCCGGCGGCCAAGGGCATACTTCGCCACAACAGCTTGCCTGAACTTCTCGAGAAAGCGGCCACAAAACGACGAATCTGAACGCTGCTTCGCTCCGTGATACATACCAACAAACGGTCCCCCACCGGTAAAGGACAGCCCTCAAATTCGCAATTGGTCCAAGTCTTGCCCGTCAAAAAAATAGGGAACCCTTCGATAAGTCGCCCTTCACGAGCCAAGTCTAAGCCCACCAAAAAACTGATCGAGCCCATTGCCTCGCGGGGCGCTTCTTTCCAACCTGTAACGCCAACTCCCATGCGGGCAAACAACTGCTGGTTATCCACTGCGACGGTTGCCCGCGGAACCCCACACAAGGGATAGGCCAGCGGCAAAATATTCTCTTCCGCTAAACCCGAATCAAACAACGGCAAGACGGGTTCGGCCACCGGCCAAGTCTTACCTGTGCGCAACTCGAGCGCGTAGATTTTGCGCAAGTCATTGATGTAAACTCGATCTCCAGCGACCACTGGGTGATAGGGAAGCAGCGCTTCTGCATCTTCGGAGACGCGCGGCAACCCGGCCGGATTGCGATCCATCACTGCCGAAATCCGCAACCAACTATGGGTCCATCTCGGCCAATCGAGCGGTCGCACATCATGCTTGGCTGATAAATTTCGACTTTTCCCACCGCCAAACTGAGACGCTGTACCCGACGATTGAGCCACGGCGACTGCCTTTGCTTCCTCCAGCCAAGCCTTCCCTTGCTCAACCCAAGTCCGGCCAATTTTGCCAGTACTCAATTGCACTCGAACTTCGGGATAAAGCGATTCCAAGACTCGAAATTCTCGCTCCGCCCGCGCGATGTCACCCTCGAGAAGGGAACACCATATCAATCGCCCCCAAGCCGCCGCACCCAATTCCTTATCCACGAAAGGAAATTCGGCTGGTTGAGGAATTCGTCCATCCTTTACGCTACCCATGAGTCGAACGAGTTCATCTGGATTCGACTCGCACTGCTCCAACAACCGGACTGTGGCAACACTTCCTCGACGAGGTTGAATATCGCCAGGGACGGCCGGTTGCTCATAAACCAATCGACTAGCGGGAGCAAGACTCAGAAAACAGTCGCGGGCCGCCTGAATCTCACCGCGATCTAAGCGCATATCGCCAAGCCACAGCAGCGCATCTTTGGTGCTGCTTGCACCCGCGTATCGCCTGAACCATTTCTTCGCATCTCGCACCTCATTGGACTCTCGCAAATCTTCCAGAGCCTGCGAGGCTTGTTGATCGATACGGCTGCGATACAACTCTAGGGCCTGCGGCGCACGCACGGCCCATGCCATGCGCAATCGATGACAATACTCTGAAAGCAATGTATATCTAGCCATGACCAGAGGTGAGGTTTCCGGTAAACGACTCGCCTCCACCAATAACCCTTCACCCTCATCCTCGATCTTTTGCAAGAGTTCGACAGCTTCACTATACTGCCCCGAATCGACCAAGGATTGCACCTGCTGAAGTTGGTTCACTCGAGGCGCATCGATTTCGGCGATCTGATTTCGCCATGATGCCGTCTGGGAAAAGCACCAGTTCGAACAAGCCGCCAGGAGGGTGAACCAAGCGAGTCCAATCACCCTGCAGGACAGAATCCCTGGGTAGATTTTGGCTCGCGTTTCGTTCAGCAAATTGTCACGCATCGCCCCCGCTCCGCAAAACGCTCCAACTCCGCAACACACCCCAATCTGTCAATGACACCAACCTGCAAACGCTCTCAAGCGATCCTCGGGAGTCAGAAACAGAGAAGCCACTCGCTCAATTCGTTCGCCCGTTGTGACTCATACTCAGCCCACTTTGGGAACATAAATCTGATACAGCATCAGATAAACAATGATTCCTGTCACACTGACATACAACCATATCGGCCATGCCCAAGCAACCACACGACGATGAGCGGCTCGATAATCCTTCAAGCCAAGATAAATCGAGGAGATTGCCAGGAATGGAACTGTGATTGCCAATAATACATGCGTCAGCAGGATGACATAGTAGGTGTATCTTGCTGCCAGAGGTGCGACATCTGTATCGGTGGGAAACTTTTTGGATGGCACATTGAAGTGATAAACCAAATAACAACCGAGAAACAAAATACTGACCATCAGGGTTGCCATCATTACATTGCGGTGCGCTTTCTCACGCTTTTGGTAAATCAATATACGACCGATTACCAATAACAGCGTAGCTAACCCGTTGAGAGTCACGTTGATATGGGGCAATATCTCAATCACAACTTGCTTCCTATGGATTTACCAAAATTACTTGCTGGATGGATCGCCACCTGTGTCAGGCGTATTTGATTCGCTCGTTGCCGACTCAGTGGCCTGCTTAGCCTCGGTCGAGTCCACATCTTCCTCCGCTTCGACAGGCTTCTTCTCGCGGCCTCGGGGGACTTCGCTGGCTCGCAGTGCAGGATCCGCAGCCAGAGAATTCAGGTCTTGCTGTAAGGCCAAAAAATGCTCAGCGTCTGTCCAGTTGTAATATCCGAATATTTTCCCCTCTGCATCCACGATGATAAATTGTTCGGGATGCCCGCGGCGTGTCACAAAGATACGAAAAACTTCCGCTCCAACGCGGCTGATATAATCCATATCGCCAGTCAAAAAAAACCACTTAGCTGGATCTGCCTGAAAGCGTTCCGCATATTCGGCCAGCCGCTCTGGCGTATCAATTTCCGGATCGACGGAAACACTTACGAATCGAATACCCTTATCGGCAAATTTTTCGTACAGCGTCTTCTTCTTTTCATTCTGCCGTACACAGATACTTGGGCACGTCGAGTAAAAGAAACTGATCACATAAGGTTTGCCCAGCAACTGTGCGCTAGTTACCTTTTCCTTTTGACTGCTGGTCAATGTAAAATCCGTCAACCAACCCTCTTCTGAAACACGCGTCGGTTGGGAGCCTTCAACCTTGACCAGCTCCCCACCTTGTTCGGTCATCACAAACCCAGCTTCACCTTCACCGCCACCATTTTTCTTTTGCTTATCGGCCTTTAATGCCACGAGAGCAAGAATGACTCCCAGCAAAAAGATCATCATGCAGCTGAGCAATATCAGTGGAGTTAAGGAGCTGCCACCCCAACGCGAATCATGTCTCATTTCAGTTCACCTCTGGAAGGCCGCTGCACGGCCCTTACCGCCAACAAAGTCGTGACCGTCACAAAGACGATCGTAACCAACCAACACAAGGGCAACTGGGGTTGCCACAACCCCAAACTTGGCTGCGCGTCGGGAAAGACCAGTTGCCGCATGCCGGCCACCGCATAACTGAGCGGATTGCAACGCATGATCCAGTGTATCACAACCTGCCCAACCGCGGCGGAGGCATCCAAATTTGGTATTGGAAAAAACGCCCCGCTCAAGAGCCACATCGGCATCAGCACCAAGTTCATAATCGCATGAAAACCCTGGGTTGAATCCATAGACCACGCGAAGATGATCCCCAGCGCCGTTAGACCCACAGCCGTAATGGCCATCAATAGTAGCAAGCCTGGGATCGAAACCGACCATGGAACCGAGCCGATCAATAGGGCGAGTAAAAGAAAGATAACAGCTTGAACCCAAGCTATCGCTCCACCCCCTACCATTTTGCCGGCCGCGATATGCCAACGTGGCACTGGCGCCACCAAAACGCCCTGCAAGAAACCCTCTCGCCTATCCTCGATGATCGAGATCGTCGCGAAAATAGCTGTAAACATTAGAATTAAGGCAAGCGTCCCCGGCAGATAGTAGGACATAAAGTCGCCGCTACCTCCGCGAAACGACTGATGCATGCCCGTGCCGAATAACAGCCAAAACAGGATCGGCTGACCTAAGGCCGCAATGACCCGATGCTTCTGCCGAAAGAAGCGGGTCCACTCGCGCCAAG
>JBIKMB010000307.1:0-5983 GCA_044359485.1 Pirellulaceae bacterium
GCTTCATGATAGTTTGGATCAAACGGTTTACCCAAGGCTTCAATCGCCAGACAACCATGCTTACCCAATACAGTCTGCAATTGACTTTGAACCATTTGAATGCCCTGCGCTACACTGCCGCTTGGGTCTGATTGGTTTGCCGCGTCCAAAGCTCTTTGCAGGTTATCGGCGACTTCCAGAAAATCTTTAAGCAAGCCGATGGAAGCGAACTTCAATTGCAGTTCGGTGTCGCGATAGACTCGTTTACGAAAATTCTCCAGTTCCGCTTGAGCCCGCAACGCTCGCTCTACCGCCACCTTCAGTTCCTGCTTCAGTTGATCATCGGTTACGGGCTGCCCCGGAGTCACCGTAGCTGCCGTCTCAGCGTTTCCCGCCAAGACTTGATCTACTTCGTCTGAAGGCGAAGCATGGCCTGAGCGATCTGATTTATCGGAATGATCATTTCTTGTTTCAGATTGATTGGTCATATGAATTATTTATCCTCTTCTTGAGCCGCATTATCACTGGACTCTGATTGTCCAACTAGGTAATCGCGAATTCTTTCTAAGAAAGATTTACGATGTGGCGTCACCTGCTCGTGATCGAGCGATGCCAACTCACGTAACAATTCTTCTTGTCTAGCGGATAGTTTCTTGGGAACTTCGATGAAAGTATGAACCAGCAAGTCACCTCGGCGTCCGGAGTGCGGATCGGGCATCCCCATGCCCCGTATGCGAAATACATCGCCGCTTTGTGTTCCAGTTGGTATTGCCAGCTCCTTGGGTCCTTGCAGCGTGGGAACTTCAACTGTGGTACCTAAGGCAGCTTGCGCATAAGATATGGGAACCTGCAGCTGCAAATCGTTTCCATCGCGGCGGAATAGCGGATGGGCTTTAACGTGAATGAAGCAATATGCATCGCCGGATGGGCCGCCATCGGGACTGGGCTGCCCCTGACCGGGAGCTCGCACACGCATACCATCATCAATACCGGCCGGTATTGGTATTTCTAGACGCACCTCTTTAGGCTGTGCACCTGAACCATCGCAATCTTTGCAAGGATTGGAAATCGTCTTACCAGTACCGCGGCAACTCGGACATGCGGTTTGCACGCGCAATATGCCTGCCGACTGTACCACTTGCCCCTGTCCACGACAGCGACGGCAGACTTCGGGACTTGAGCCAGGAGCAGCGCCAGAGCCACTGCATGCTTGGCACTCTGCATGTCGAACAAGCTTGACCTCTTTGGTTACGCCAGCGGCCGCTTCCTCCAAAGTCAATGTGATATCACAGCGAACATCGGCTCCTCGTCGAGATCGTCCCCGTCCACGTCCTCCCCCGAAAAAATCGTCGAAGATTGTTCCACGGAACATCTCGCCAAAATGCTCAAAAATCTCCTCCATGTCATGGCCGCCACCTCCCTGTTGCTGCACGCCCGCATGTCCAAACTGATCATAGCGTCTGCGTTTTTCAGCATCGTTCAAAACCTCATAGGCTTCACCCACTTCTTTGAATTGAACGATAGCTGACTCGTCATTTTGGTTGCTGTCGGGATGGAACTTAATCGCCAACTTGCGATAAGCGCGCACAATATCGTTTTGCGATGCATCGCGAGAAACGCCCAGCACTTCGTAATAACAACGTTTTTCGGCCATCTTATCCTCAACGCAAAAAAGGGCCACACTCCCGCTTGGAAGGTGTGGCCCTTTGGCTGATCAGCCTAAACCTAGCGGTTCTAATGCCGCGAACTTACGCTACAACGCCTTCAATTCGCTGCTTCTTCTTATCGTCCTTGTCATACGTGGTCACCAAAGCTTCAGTCGTCAGCATCAAGCCAGCAATGCTTGAAGCATTCGTCAGTGCAGTGCGTACCACTTTAACCGGATCGATAACGCCCGCTTTCATCATGTCGACGTACTGGCCAGTGTAAGCATCGTAACCGATATTGCCACTCTTCTGGCTCACTTCATCCACAACGACTGAACCGTCGATACCCGCATTGTCGGCAATCTGCTTCATCGGTGAAGAGAGAGCGTGCAATACGATCGTTGCTCCAATCTTTTCGTCGCCTTTTAGGCTGTCCCGACAAGCTTCAACAGCCTCGTAGCAACGCACCAATGCGACGCCGCCGCCTGGAAGAATGCCTTCTTCCACAGCCGCTCGAGTTGCGTGCAAAGCGTCTTCGACACGAGCCTTCTTCTGCTTCATGTCGGCTTCCGTTTCGGCGCCCACACTGATCACAGCGACACCACCAGCCAACTTGGCCAGACGCTCTTGTAACTTCTCTTTATCGTACTCGCTATCGGTCTGCTCCAATTGAGCTCGGATCTGGGACACACGCAGGTCGATCGCCTTACGGTCTCCGCTTCCTTCGACGATCGTCGTATTTCCTTTGTCCACCACGATTTTCTTACCGCGACCGAGGTGTTCCAAAGACAACTTTTCCAACTGAATGCCGAGGTCTTCACTGATGAACGTACCGCCGGTCAATACGGCGATATCTCCGAGCATTGCCTTGCGACGATCCCCAAATCCGGGAGCTTTCACAGCACAAACATTCAGCGTACCACGAAGCTTGTTGACAACCAAAAGAGTCAGCGCTTCTGCGTCAACATCTTCTGCGATGATCAACAGAGGACGACCCGTTTGACTCGACTTTTCCAAGATAGGAACCAAGTCGCGAATGTTGCTGATCTTCTTCTCGTAGATCAAAATCAACGCATTGTCCAACGTGCAATTCATTTCACTTGGATTGTTGATGAAGTACGGCGAGACAAAGCCCTTATCGAACTGCATGCCATCGACATACTCAACCACCGTGTCGGTCGTCTTACCTTCTTCGACGGTGATAACACCATCTTTGCCAACACGCTGCAGAGCGTCTGCCAGCAATTCGCCGATCTTCATGTCGTTATTTGCACTGATCGCGCCTACATGAGCAACTTCTTTCGGATCGCTCACCGGTTTGGCCATCGCAAGCAATTTCTCGCAGGCTGCCTCGGCCGCCTTTTCGATTCCGCGGCGAATCGCAGTCGGATTGCTACCGGCAACGATGTTGCGGAGACCTTCCTTGAAAATAGCTCGAGCCAGAACCGTTGCCGTTGTGGTACCATCGCCGGCCAAATCGCTGGTTTTTTGAGCAACTTCAACGACGAGCTTTGCGCCCATGTTTTCGAAACGATCTTCCAACTCGACTTCCTTAGCCACAGTCACGCCGTCTTTGGTGACCGTTGGGCCGCCGAAGCTCTTGTCGATGATCACATTACGACCCGTGGGTCCCATGGTGACAGCGACCGCGTTGGCTAATTTTTCCACGCCCTGTAACATACGGGCGCGGGCATGATCTTCAAACAATAATTGCTTTGCCACGCCAATTACCCTTTATTTAATCTTTTAATAATGGATTGTTCAGAATGAAAATTAAACCAGCTTGGCAAGAATGTCGCTCTCGCGAAGAATCTTAACTTCTTCGCCATCGACTTCCACTTCGCTTCCACCGTACTTGCCGAAGATAACTTCGTCACCAACCTGGACGGACAACCCACCACGCTGTCCATTGTCTAGCAGTTTACCTGGCCCAACGGCGACCACCTTACCGCGCTGTGGCTTTTCTTTAGCTGTGTCGGGAAGAACAATGCCTCCCGCGGTAGTTTCTTCTGCCGCCATCGGCTTGACCACGACACGATCATCAAGAGGACGAATGTTAATTTTAGCCATTTGGTTAAATCCTTATATCTAAATAAATTTGTTCTTTGTTTTAACTCTACGAGCAGCCGTCAATCGGACTACATCATACCGCCCATATCCATGCCGCCCATGCCACCCATGCCGCCCATGCCACCCATGCCACCCATGCCGCCCATGCCGCCCATGCCGCCTCCGTGATCATGGTGGCCATGTCCTTGCTCTTCCTCTTCTTTTGGAATGTCGGTTACCAAGGACTCGGTCGTCAATAACAAGGCAGCAACACTAGAAGCATTGACCAAGGCAGTTCGCACGACCTTAGCCGGATCAATAATACCCGACTTGACCATGTCACAGTACTTATCAGCGTTCGCGTCATAACCTTCGGTCTTGACCTTCTGCTGCCGAACGCGATTGACGACTACCGCACCATCCAGGCCAGCATTATTGGCGATCGTTCTAAGAGGATAGTCAAGAACGTTGGCGATAATTTTCGCGCCGAGAGCCTCATCACCGGTAACATCCAGTTTTTTCAGAGCGGCTTCGCAGCGTAGCAGAGCCACACCACCGCCAGGAACAATACCTTCTTCCAGCGCTGCCTGAGTTGCACTCTTAGCATCTTCCAAAAGTGCTTTGCGTTCTTTCATTTCGGTTTCCGTCGCAGCACCGCAATTGATTTGTGCTACGCCACCGGCCAACTTAGCCAAACGCTCTTGCAACTTTTCGCGATCATAATCGGAGTCGGTTACGCCGATTTCACTGCGAATCTGCACAACCCTCGCTTCGACCGCATCTTTCTTGCCAGCACCACCAACAATCAAAGTTTCTTCCGACGTAATCTTGATTTTCTTCGCACGACCCAAATCACTGAGTTTCACGCTTTCCAGGTCGATACCGAGATCTTTGAAGATTGGTTGAGCACCGGTTAACACAGCGATGTCGCCCAAAATTGCCTTGCGTCGATCGCCGTATCCGGGAGCCTTAACAGCGGCCACATTTAGAATGCCGCGCATTTTGTTGACGACCAACGTCGCCAGGGCTTCTCCATCCACATCTTCGGCGATAATCAACAGCGGCTTCTTCGACTTGCTGATGGCCTCCAACAACGGAATCATCTTTTTATTGCTGCTGATTTTCTCTTCATGGATTAGCAAATAGCAGTCATCCAACTCAACCGTTACCTCTTCCTGATTGGTGACAAAGTGCGGGGAAAGATAACCGCGATCGAATTGCATACCTTCGACCACTTCCACAGTGGTTTCGCTACCGCGTCCCTCTTCCACAGTGATCACACCGTTCTTACCGACTTTGATGAATGCATCTGCCAGAACTTCACCAATCGATGGATCGTTGTTACCGGCAATCGTTGCAACTTGCTTGATCTCTTTCTTGCTCTTCTCGTCGATCGCTATCGACATCTTGCGAATTTCATTGCCGACTGCTTCCACCGCTTTATGAATCCCGCGGGAAAGCGCCATCGGATCGGCGCCCGACGAGATCATCTTGAGTCCTTCGCGGTAAATGGCTTCAGCCAAAACCGTCGCCGTGGTCGTACCATCGCCTGCTACGTCGTTGGTCTTACTCGCCGCTTCCTTTACCAACTGAGCTCCCAGGTTCTCATACGGATCATCCAGTTCGATCTCTTCCGCAACCGTAACACCGTCCTTGGTGACCTTGGGCGACCCCCAACCTTTATCCAACACAGCATTTCGGCCTCGCGGCCCCAGGGTGCTCTTCACCGCTTTCGCGAGCTTGGTCACTCCCGCCAACAGCGGCTGCCGTGCTTCATCATCAAAGACAATCTGCTTTGCCACTTTCAATTCTCCTTACAATTGCCGCCGAACAGCGTTGGCCACACTCGCCCTCACACCTGCCCGATTCAGCAAAAACATCGAAATTATTCGAATTGCCAAACTATATAAACTGGGTCCGCAACTTTGAAACGGAACCGTCAACTGACTCGCATCCTGACCTTTTCGACCCATGTGCAGCTCGACCCAGCTCTCTATCCGGCAACCTGCTTCACACCGGAAGTCGCTGTTCAGAGCATCGCAAGCCCCCAAAAGCTCCAACCCCGGGCTGCTTGGTCGTTCCAGACTTCACGCCAACGAAACCTCCTATCCGCTTCGCGGAGCCGAGATTTTTTGGCAGGTTGGATCGCTTCTGGCGTGGGGAGCAAGTTTCGTACCAAACATAAAATAATTCTGTAACGCCAAAAATATGAGGAGCTTAAGACACGGCGGCAGCCGCCATGCCCAACTACACCCCTAGGCAAATTCAGCAGCCTGCCAGTTTGACAGACGAAAACAACTCCAACGACA
>JBIKMB010000308.1:0-5978 GCA_044359485.1 Pirellulaceae bacterium
TGCCTCACGCCAGTCCGCGGATCTTGCATAAATTCCTCTTGGGATGCGTAAGTGTGTAACTTGCCTCCATACATGTATCCATAAGTATCTCCTACCAGCAATGCTTCCTTGACATCATGCGTGACAAAAACCGCTGTGATATGAAACTCGGCGCACAATTTTCGATATAACTCTTGCATCACCCCACGTGTTCGATCATCCAAGCTGCAAAAGGGTTCATCCAGCAGGAGAACTTGAGGCTCCGCCAGAACGGCTCGAGCAAAAGTGACTCGTTGCTTCTGGCCACCGGAAAGTTGATGGCTCTTTTTTGATGCGTGTTCGGAAAGCGAAATCAATCCGAGTATTTGCTGAACCTTGGCTTCGATAACATCCGAATTTGTTTTTTTTAGCCGCAGAGCAAAAGCCACATTTTCGTACACATTGAGATGTTCAAATAATAAAGCCTCCTGGTCCAGGTACAGGATACCGCGATCGACCATGGCAACTTCTTGTAAGCGTCTACCTCTCAAAAATACTCTTCCGGAATGTGCCGCAATATTTCCAGCCAGGACTTTCAGCAAGGTAGTCTTTCCGCATCCGCTATCGCCAAGTATCACGAAAGTGCTCGCTGCCGAAACGCGAATATGGACCCCATCCAGAACCGAAACGTCTCCATATCGAACGCCGATATCTTCTGCTTCAATCACTTTTTGTGCGAACGACACGCTGGGCTGTGGTTGCATTTCAATTCACCTTTCCCCATTTGGATCGCAGCAATAAACTCGCAAGCCCGAAAAAAATCAAGCAAGGGGTCAACAATACAATGGCCGACTGAGCTGCTTGATTGACGCTCGCTTCGCGCAGATAGGCAAACAGCGTGAGAGTCAATGAGGGAACCACTCCGCCGCCAATGATGGATACTAAGCCGTAATCCAGCCAAGATATCAATGCGGTCTGAGTCCAAGCGACGGCGATGAACGGCCATAGTCTGGGCAAAATTGCATGTCGCCATATATCCCATTGGCTACCCCCGAGTCCGGACACAAGTTGAACCCGTTTTTCCATGGCATAATCCCACGTTTCGGAGAAGAAAATCGTGGCAAAACCATAAGCGAATATGCATTGAACGAAAAGGACTCCCACGTACGTGCTCGCTATTCCGATTCGCACCGACATATCCAGCAGACATAAGCCGATGGTCACAGGCGACAATACGAAAGGGAGATAGGCGATAAACAACCAAGCCCTGGAGCGGGCGCGTTTCAAGCCAATGCCAGTCCAGAGACCAAGCGCAGTGCTTATCGTAGCCACCATGAGACTCATCATCAGGGAGCTGAGACAGCCGCGAAGTGCCGCGGAGCGCCCTTGAAAAAAATTCAACCAGGGTGTCGCATCGACTCGATCGGGTAACAGCCGAGGATACGTCCAACCGGTCCCAAGAGACAACATAAGCAACAAGCTGAGATTGAGAAGGAAGATCACCAAAACGATTGTCACTGCGAGCTTTCCCGCATGCGCCGAGGTGAAAGAGAGTTTGCGGGGTTTCGACGGCGCTTCGATAGCTTTATCGTTCATCGCGCACGCTCCGCTGTCGGATGTAGAGAAACAAGAGAGCCGTGCACAGCGCGAAATAGACTGTGGCTAGGGCAAAGGATTCTGGACGATTCATCAGATTGAATTGCTCACTTCGGCGCTGCGTAGCTACCGAAAACATTTGTGGCGTCTGTCGATCGAGCAATAAGGGAATTTCGTAACTCCCAATCGCCAGGAGAAAAACCAGTATCGATAATGCATTTCCACGTCTCAGCAGCATGGGTATAGCGATTTTGATTTTTGTTTGCCAGGGAGTGCAGCCAAGCTGCTCCGCCAGTTGGCAGTATCGATCCATGCCGATGGTATCCCACAGATTCATGAAATAGAGGATGGCCAGTGGTAAGAGAGTCAGCGTAATTGCCACGATAACGCCGATCGACCAAGGATCTTGAACGATGGCTGGAAATGCATTGGGGGATTCGATCCAGCCGCAATGAAAGGCGAGGCGAGATAGGACTCCACCGGGTCCTACCCAGTGATTTGTTTGTGTGGCAACTACGACAGCGGGAGTAGCGGACTGGGTCAGTAAAATTGCGGAGAGGAGTCGGCTATGCCGAAGTTCGGAAAGTAATGCGCTGCTGCAGATTGCCCCAACGATGACCAGGGAGGTGACAACTCCAGAGATATACAGGCTATGAACGATGGAGTTAGTGAGGAATCCCTCTGAGATGCTGCGTTGCCAATACTCGACAGTCCAGCCGGTGGAGAGACGTCCGACACCGCCGAGACTGAATGCGAGCGCATAAATCGCCGCCCAGGTCACCGGTGCAGCGATGAAGAGCACTAAGCCGACAATCCAAGAATGCTTGGCGAGCCACTGGACCTTTTTTTTTAGGAGACGGATCAACATTCCTGCGGGCCGCTCATGGAGACTCGATGATTTGTTTTCGGAACTCTTCATGCAAGCGAATCATGATTTCAGGTGCGGGTTCCAGGAGAGCCTTGGTTTCCAGTTCGCTTCTGGGGGGTACACGAACTCGGCCTGGCACCGACTCGAATTGGCTTTTCCATAGCGGTTCTAATTGATCGATAGCCAACACCGAGCCATCGCCCCACACTTCGGGCATAGCTTTCTTGAGTTGAGCTTCGGGAGAAATCAAAAAATTGGCTAAGACGAGAGCACCTGCTTTATTGGGAGCGTTGATCGGTATTCCCAGGTAATGTGAGTTGCGAATGGTCCCTGTGTCAAGCACATAGGCTCTGGCGGTGTCAGGCAAAACACCTTGTTGGGCTTTATTGTCGACTTCGCCATCGTTATTGCTCATCGAGAAATCCACTTCTCCGTTCATGAGCAACTGGTGTAGTTGGGCGACGCTATCAGGATATGTTTCCCCTTTTTTCCAGAGATGGGGTTTAAGTTCTTTGACATAGGCCCATAGTTTTTCGGAAGCAGCTTGGTATTTATCTTCATCAAATCTTCCGTGGAGAGATTCATTCCCACCTGCGAATTGATAGAGAAGGGACTTTAGGAATGTCATACCGGTGAAACCGTTATCGAAGGTAAATCGACCTGGGTTTTTTTGGACCCAAGCGAGTAGTTCTTCTTTATTTTTGGGTGGATTGGGAACGCGAGACGATTCATAGATGATCGTCAGTTGGACATTTCCCCAGGGACATTCGTAGCCTTCGACGGGTTGTTGGAAGTCGGTATTGATGAATGGGTCATCCCAATCGATATATGGGTTGTTGGGTAATTGATGGGTGAAGGGGCCATAGAGAGCTTTTAGTTGTCTTAGTTGATAGAACGTTTCGCCATTGATCCAAACCAGATCGATATCACCGCGGGCTTTACCAGCCTCCAGTTCGATCATCAGTTTATTGACGATAGCCGGCCCTCTCCCGCCGACAATTTCCAGTTGAAGCCCGAGTTCTTTCTTTAGGTGAGGAGTCACATAATCGCGCATGTAGGCGTTGATGAGCGGATCGCCATCCCACATCATCATTCTTACCGTTTTGCCTTTTGCCCCTTCGCAGATTTTTCCCCAATCATCATTTTCCAGATCAGCATACGATGGAACTTCCGGCCGGTTGCAAGAGATGAATAAGCCGTGAGTAAGAATCAGCAGAGTGAGACCGATCAGGTATTTCATGCGGAAAACCTCATTGCCGGGAATGGTATATTCGAAGTTTAACACACAATCAATTCTTGAAGTACTCATTTCTTGAATTACGACTTGCTATCGATCGATTGAATTCGCATAGGATACCTCGGGAACCGCTAAGATCAGACATCGACTCGATGGAATCGATCCTTCGTTCGCTCAAGATTACTGAGCCTTTTGTATTCCGATGAGCATTGTAGGCTGTGTCGATTTTTTCATGAATGTCCGCGCTGCTTGTAGCTTACCAACGAAATTGTCGGCACACGAATTCATTCCTTTTCACGTGCCAAGGTTTGGATATTGTTGGTCTCTTGGATTTCGGTTCGATTTCGCGACTGGCCACGGTGCCTGACTGGCCACGGTGCCTGACACCTCTGTGGGTCTTTGTGCCAATCCGGCAGCAGCGCACGACAACCAGTTTTGTTGCCTGAGCAAGTTATCCGTATCAGATGAGTTGTTCGGCATCTAGAGTCCATTTCCCGTTTGTCAGAACGCACTGCCAATTGACCAAATTCAAATACTTCCAACGACAACTGCCGAGTTAAACCTTAGCCAGCGAGAAAAGAACTCTTTTTGTTCTTCGCAGGACATGGGATCAATGCCCTACATAAGCTAATTCGTGGATTCCCAGCGGAATAAGGACTAAACAATCTTTTCCAACAGTCGCAAAAAGCAAGTCTTTTACCAATTATCTGGCCCTCCGATATAACCATCAACTCTGAGCCTTACCTTACGATTGATCGTGTTTTTAGTCAGTGGGTGAAACATATTTTTGTGTATTAGCACACTGGGCCCCCTTACTATGAATGCAACTTTCAATATCTGCTGCATCTCACCCCAGCCACACGTTGCAACTCCGCGATACGCGCGATAATTCTTTCCGCCAGATTATAGTAATGAACATTCTGCGTGCTCGGCGAAGTTGACTGCCGATTTTTGCTTCGACTACAAGTGATTGGCTTGCATCGGTCCGCAATATATAAATGAACTCTCCACGGAGCAAATCGAAAGTCGCTACGTCAATGTCAGAGCATGTACAACGTTCAGCTAGAGCATCTATCCAGTTTGTAGTCGCGAAAGCCGACTCTAGCCTCGCATCCGACAACCACTTTGAACCTTCGTAAAAAGACAAACTCGACGTTACTCTTAGATTGCATTTGTACTACGCCACCCGTCCCCCACCTAACCGATTTTCTTTGTGTTCTTCCGTAGCGGGCAAATGTGGATCATTGCCAATGTAATCTTGCAAAAGCCATATGATGCAAGGTATCGATACGACTCCCGCCTTAATGGAGAAAAAAGTCGGATCCGACCGAACTCCTTTGCCTCGAATCAGACTATCGATTGCCAGAAACCATAAATATAACCAAAATGAACAAACTCACTAACGATATTAATGTGAGCTGAGTTCACGTAATAGGTGAACAGGAGCGCTGATATGGTAAAACTCAATTACCATTCAATAATTAGGATCAGTTGGGGGATCTGTACCTTACCATCCATTATCAATATGATTCATTTTGCCTCAGACGTAGCCAACCTTAAAACGCGCTTTCTAGATTTGGCGTGCGAGGAGTACATACTTTGGGCCATTATGGCAATCCGGGGATTTAGCTCGCTTTGAGTTTCCGATCACGCTGTTTGTGCCCCTCCGGCTTAACAGACACTGGCATTTACTGCTACATCTACCGGCAAATCCGTCCGATAATAGTAGGCGGTTCGAGCGTATTTTTATCACGCCTGACCAAAGGTGTTTCGCCGCCTGCGCGTACTTAAAAAATGGCCAATGCCGAATTCCTCGCAATACGGTTGAAATCGGGCAGTAATCCCGCAAAAATTTGAGATTTGTCGCAACTGTGACACTGTCGAATCGCTGTAAAGTTTGATAAGCCACACCCCACTTCGTCAGGCATTAAATATTTGTTTAAATCGCGCCGAATTTCCGCGAATAAGGTGAGCGTTCGATGAACCGCACTGGTAAATTGGCAGTGTGCTATCACTATTTTTTGGTGAATACCAAGTTGACGAAGGTAAGTTATTTCGGGTTGATCGGTACGATCACTTTCGCAACTTCCGCTTGAATCGCTGGGCCTGCTCTTTTTGCTTCCGTTCAATACGCCGCACCTCCTCGATGGGCTTTCGATTGCCGTAACCCTGCGTCGAGGATTGTTTTGTGACGACGCAAGGAGCGTATTTCGATTGTTGATGAATGCTCATGCTTTCGGTAGGTAATAGATTGTGTCAAACTGCACGCAACTGATTTGTAAGCAAGCGGTTGTCAGTGGTAATACTGGGAAGGGCCAA
>JBIKMB010000309.1:0-5972 GCA_044359485.1 Pirellulaceae bacterium
ACTCGCCTTGATGACTTGCGACCTCGAATTTCTTGGGCGATTGCTGTTGCGGTCGCCAGTAGACTTGGCCACGGTCGGCAGTTTAGGTTTGCTAGCAGTGAGTGCTCCAGTGTCCGCGGTCGTTGGAGCGGGAGAATCCGTTTTTCGCGGCGCTTGATTCTGATAGAACGTGCGCGGATTTCCAGCCGTTCGGAGTTGTGCTTGGGCGGTTGATGGCATCATCCAGGAGGTTAGACCAGCCAAAAGACAGACTTTAAAGGCGGCAAGCAGTTTTTTTGGGGGGTTCGCATCCATAGCCGAAATCTTCCTTCCCGTGGAGCATAAGTGGCGGCATCCCTATACCGCTCGACTCTCGGGATTAAATCGGCTGTATCGATTCTGTGGGTTAAAGAAAACTGGCAAACTTTATCGCTTACGGAGTTTTTGCTGGTATTTGGAGTGGCCCAAGCGAGCATCGCGGTAGCAATTTATGGGGACAAGCACCGCCAGAAGTCATGGGAGATTGGCCGGCGGGGACAATTGGGGTCTATAATGTAAAGATATTGCCGCTTAAGTTTGCGTCTTCGGACGCCATCTCGTCTCGGAAATCCCGATCCATGGCATCGCTTACCTATATGCGTTCTTGCAACGGCTGGCTGTTCTGTTTCCTGCTGTTGGGCAGCTTGGCTGCGCCGCTCCGTGGCCAGCAACGTTTTTTGGTCACGATGCAAAGCGGAATGCAGATTGGCCCGGGGATGATCTCGGAGATCCCTTCGATCGATGGTGGGGCTTTCCAGCAGCAGCGCGGCGGCGAAGGGCTTAGCAAACCGATTCTGTTGATCGATGATGAACTGCGCAAAACCTACATTGCCAAAGCTCAAGTGTTGGCATCGACACCTTTCGAAATTCGGCCCGAGAAAATCGATATTGAACAAATTGTTGCTCCGGACCGAGCCGCTCAGATGGTAAGTGTGGGTCGTCTGCTGAATGTTACGCCCTTCAATTCGTACGGTCGCCGCTTGGTCACGGTGGCGACGCCGCTGGGCCCCCGCGATATTCATCAAGGAATAACCGAAATCAATCCGGTTTATTTGCGAGTGGAGGGCTTGCGAACGGAGACTCCGACCAGATGGGACATGCGGATGAGTACCAAAGCGATCACGCATGCAGAACTGGATGATATTCTGCGGCATCAACTCGATATGTCTAAACCGCAGTCTTGGTTCAGTATGGTGCGACTGTATTCCCAGGCGGAACGTTATCGCGAAGCTCGAGACACTTTGGCTGAAGCGATTGTGCGTCTTTCTGAAAGCAATCCCAACGAAGTGGAAGCGATGCGAGCCGAATTGAAACGTCTGGATCAACAGTTTGCCGGTCAGATGTTTCGCGAAGTCGAATTGCGTTTGGATGCTGGGCAGCCTTTGTTAGCCGCTGGTATTTTGCAGAATTTTCCTTTGGATCAGCTCGCCTTAGAAACACAATTGAAAGCGCAGGACCGAATTGCCGAACTTCAGCGTCGACAAACGCAGATCGTTGAGTTGATCAGCGCATTGGAAAACTTGCGCAAGGAGTTGGGCGATAATCAAAAAGGGGCCGCTCTGGTTGAAGTTGTCGATGAGATCTCAAAAAACCTGTCGCTCAATACGATCGATCGGTTGGCCGATTTCGCTCGTCTGAAGGATGACAAAACGTTGAGTGCCGATCAGCGTGTTTCGCTGGCTATCAGCGGGTGGTTTCTCGGTTCGGGCGCTGCGGTCGATAACTTGGCTGTTGCCTCGTCTCTGTTGGAAACACGTCGTTTGATTCGCGATTATCTCGCATCTACCGATGAGAATCAAAGAAAGGGAATTCTCGAGAAATTGAAAACGCTGGAAAGTGGTAACGCTAAGTATGTTGCTTCGATATTGGCCTTGATGACACCGCCACTGGCTTTGCCTGAGCATCTTGAAAATGATCCACCTGGATTGTACCGGGTCGAGCTTCCGGATGGTGAGGAAAAGACGATGCGTTATCTGGTTCAGCTTCCTCCTGAATACGATCCCAACCGAAAATATCCGTGTGTTGTAGCGCTGCAATCCTTTGGGATCACGAGCGAATCGATGGTCGATTGGTGGGCGGGGCCTTATGCAGAAGCTATCCAAGGTCGCGGCGGCCCAGCCAGTCGGTATGGTTACATTGTCATCGCGCCGCAGTGGGTCGCGGAAGACCAAGTCGAGTATCGATACTCCGAGCAAGAACATCATCGTGTGCTGAGAATGTTTCGAGATGCCCAGCGCCGGCTCTCGATCAACACCGATCGAGTCTTTTTATCGGGCCATGGCGTGGGGGGAAATGCGGCTTGGGATATCGCGTTGGCTCATCCAGATCTTTGGGCAGGTGTGATCGTGGTCGCGGGTAATGCCGGCAAATACCTTCAGCGCTATCGCGACAATGCTAGAACCGTTCCGTTGTACTTTGTCTTTGGTGAACTTGATGGGACTCCATTTACGGTCTCAGGTACAGAGCTCAATGAATATGTCACCAGTCGATTCTATGATTCTGTTGTCGTCAGTTATCGCGGAAGGGGCTCGGGGCATTTTCAAGAAGAAATCGATCGGATTATTCAGTGGATGAATCTCAGCAATCATTCGCGCAAGCCCTTTCCGCAAAGAATCGAGGTCTCTGCGAATCGAACTGGAGACAAGTTCTTTTGGTGGATTGAAGCGACTCAGCTTAATCCGGGCGTGACACAGCATCCGCTGCTCTACGAGAAAAACAACGCGAATCAGGGGAAGATTGAAGCCAACATTCTCGATCCGGCGGCTAACGGTTTACGGGTGATCAAAATACCCGCCAAAAGGTACACCGTGTGGCTGCATCCGGAAATGGTCGATTTCAATCGACCAGTGCGTATCGACCTTCAAGGAGAATCTAGAAATCGAGAAATCACGCCTGACGTGGGCGTAATCCTCGAAGATGCTCGAACTCGCGGAGAACGGATTCGGCCGTTCTGGGCGCGGATAGATAAATAACTCGGCAAGTAACCAAGTGCGATCAGCGGTTGGAATTTACTTGGGAGCGGAGAGCAAGAATCCGGTGTAAATCCAACCATCCTCGGTGGATTCGAACATCGTTCCCCCGGGCTGCAAGTAACCGCGGATCTGATCAAACGGAGGTAATTTGGTTCCGTCGATCCGCTGTTTCTCTTTGCCACGCAATTCCTTCTTGGGCTGGGTCAAGCGTTCTAAAATCGTGGCGGCCATGCTCTGCGACTGGGGCAGCTTTCCTTCACGGAACAATTCGTATTGAACTCGGTACGATAAATCGCTTCGCAGCACTTGCCAGCTGCAACCATTGCGGCCATTGGCCAGTTCTTCAATCTTCTTGCGGGCGCGGACATACTCGATATCGTTGGCCAACGGACTTGGGTTACCCGACTTGGCTTGTACAATCGAATCTTGAATCAATTCGGCGTGAGAGGCGAACATCAAGCGATCGCCATAGATGGTAATCGCCCAATTGCTCAGCCAAGGTTCCTCTTCTGCTTTGCTCTGCGTAGGCTGATCTCCGAAGTCACCGAAGTCGGAGCCTAAATCTCCCCCGCTGATCTCCAAGGCTTCATCGCTATCTTCACGCACAACTTTCCATAGTTTGTGGCCATTGAACTCCACCAACTTCGCATCGGGCTCATTGTTCATCACACGCTCGAGCACTTTAAATAATTTCTCTGGTTCGGTAACCCGCAGAGCGATCATAGTGCGTCGGCTATCCACGGTGATAGGTTCTTTGCAATCGCTCATCGAAATAATGTCATTGGTCAAGTAGGGCAACACTTCCTTCGCGATATCGACCTTGGGGCCGGTCTCATTCTCGGCCATACCTTTGACGAATTGTTTGAAAACACCCGGCGAATCAGCCAAACCATCCATCAAACCTTCGCTTTTCCAAAAGGATTCTTGAATGTTCCAGCAGATATTTACCAGTGTCGAAACATCGCCACCAATCCAATCGGGAAGGGTCCAAGAAACTTCGTTGGGTGTATTAACAATGGAAGCCGAGCCGGGCAAAGGCTTGGGAGCAAGTACGGCTCCCTGATGTAGCATATCCAAGCCCCCTTGACCAACCGCGACGCGTCCAGCGACTGCGCGAAAATGTCCGAAGCCTTGATCTTCCAGCACCTTCAGTACGTCCGTGCTGCGGCTTCCCTCGCGTTTGCCAGAAATTTCTCGGATCACACGAGCCAGTCCAATGGGCCGCACGAAATATTCAATTTCACCACTGTTCAGCAAACCATCGACGCGTTGGATCGCGGTCTGATAGTCGGCATCAAGGCTTAAACTGTCCGTCGATGGCTTCACTTGTGCAGCCAACATCTTTCCAACCAATGCGAGATCATCACTAGCGATAAGACGATCCTTGGCTACGGAATAAAAGGTTTCTTGCAACAACAATTCGCCTGGCTTGCGCGGCAAGGTGTACTGCAATACGGTTTCGCCACCCACCTTCAACGATTTGGCGGTTGCCCCTTTGCTTTTGAGTTGCTGATCGACCGAAGCCAATAAAGCTTCCGTATCCTTGGTGCGTCCGGCGACATCCACAATCAAGGCTAAAGCGTAAGGCTTGCGGCGATTCTCTGGATTGGAAATCCAACTCAAGACGGCTTCGCCAGAGGCTACTTCGGCTAACTTGGCGGCCTCGATATTCAATTGCCAGCCCGCATCGGCCAGGCGAGTTTCGATATCTTGCCGCTGATCTTCCCAGAAACTTTTCAGCGCTGGGTCCTTCGCAAACTTGGCCAGCTCGGTGGTACTCCAACGCTCCCGCAGCCGCGGCATGTCGATCACTCGAACATAACCTTGCGAGGCTTGCGGCAGCAAGGCAATCGCACTCGATGAATCTTGGCCGAAGGCACCTTGTCCATATCCCATGAACGCGAGGTTCAAGATATAAACTGCACCAAGGATACAAACACGCTTGACGGAGAGAATCATAGACAAGCTAAAAGACACGCATGTGTCTCCTATAGTGGCAGTAGCCGAACCTATGCTGATCGCGCCCATGCCGATCACGCCCATGCCGATCACGCCCATGCCGATTAGGCCCATGCCGATCATGGTGGAGCGGTGGCGAACAAAGTCAACCATCTTACCCCATCGTTATCGGCCGCGAAAACCTGGAAACTTGCACTTACGCTGCAATCCTCCCTTCGCGCTGTCCACCCCATGGCGGTACAGCAGTTGTTTTCGCTAAACTTTGACACAACCTACACGATCTGAGTGGCTGAACCAACATAATAACCCTTAGTAAGTACCTCACAGATACTATAAAGATATGTCTACAGATCAACTCTACGAAAATCCCCTCATAACCCGGTATGCCAGTAAAGAAATGGCCCGTCTGTGGAGTAGCCACCGTCGGATTTCGTATTGGCGGCAGTTGTGGGTTTGGTTGGCCGAATCCCAAAAGGAGCTTGGCTTGCTGATTACCGATCAGCAGATTGCGCAGATGAAGGAGCATTTGACGGATATCGATTTTGGGGCGGCGGCTGCGTACGAAAAGAAAATTCGGCACGACGTGATGGCTCATGTGCATGCCTATTCTGACAAATGCCCGGATGCCAAGCCCATTATCCATTTGGGAGCGACCAGTTGTTATGTGACCGACAACGGCGATCTGATGATGATCCGCGATGCTCTGCAATTGACGCTGCAACGTTTGCTGAAATGTATCGCCAGTCTGGGTCAGTTCGCGAAAGTGCATCGTGACTTACCCTGTCTGGCTTACACGCACTTTCAGCCTGCACAGCCGACGACGGTTGGTAAGCGGGCTTGTTTATGGATCTACGATCTGGTGCTTGATGCAGAGGAGATTATCCATCGTTTGAGTTCTCTCAAGGCTCGCAGTGCTAAAGGGACCACCGGCACGCAAGCGAGTTTTTTGCAGCTTTTCGACGGCGACCATGTCAGAGTGCGTAAATTGGAAGCAATGATCGCCGAAAAAATGGGTTTTGAGGC
>JBIKMB010000310.1:0-5961 GCA_044359485.1 Pirellulaceae bacterium
ACTACGATAAAGGCTCCATGGCGACCATCGGGAAAGCGCACGCGGTTGCCGAAATCGGCTCTTGGAAATTCGCGGGCTACTTCGCTTGGCTGCTCTGGGGAGCGATCCATATCTTCTTTCTCGTCGGCTTCCGCAATCGTTTGGCCGTCTTCAGCAAGTGGATATGGAACTGGATTATCAACGCCCGCGATTCGCGATTGATCTTAGGCGAAGCCAAACTGCAGATCGACAAAATCGCAGGTGAAGATGTCGTACCTTTGACCAACGCGAAAGAAGAATAGATTCATCCCTCGCTGCCAAACAAACCGCCAGATCGAAAACGATTCTAGACCTCCAAAAACAAACGAGCTGGATCTTCGAGCACTTCTTTGATGGTTCGAAGCGCGCTGACCGCTTCGCGCCCATCGATGATGCGATGATCGTAGGTCAAAGCGATATACATCATCGGTCGAATCACCACTTGGCCTTCGCGGGCCACAGGTCGATCTTGAATGCTGTGCAAACCCAAAATACCGCTCTGCGGCGGATTGACAATCGGTGTGGATAACAGCGATCCATAGATACCACCGTTGCTGATCGTAAAGGTTCCACCTTCCAAATCTTCTGGCAGCAATCGATTCTCCATAGCTTTCCGAGAATACTCGCCGATCGTGCGTTCGATATCAGCAAAACTCATCTTTTCAACATTCCGCAGCACGGGAACGACCAAGCCCTTGCCACCTCCGATCGCGATACCGATATCGTAGTAATGGCGATAGACGATGTTGTTGCCGCGAATCTCCGCATTCACCGCAGGATAGCGCCGCAATGCTTCCACACTCGCCTTGGCGAAGAAGGACATCAAGCCCAATTTGATCCCGTGCTTCTCTTGGAACATGTCCTTGTACTTGGCACGCAGCGCCATCACAGGTTGCATGTCAACTTCATTAAACGTCGTCAGCAAAGCTGCCGTCTGCTGGGCTTGCACCAATCGCGCCGCAATCGTCCGACGAATCATGCTCAGCGGCTTGACCTCTTCCATGCGATCGGGACCACCGACACTGATCTGCGTTGTGGTGGAGACCGCCGGTTTAGAAGGAGTCGTTGCGGCGGGAAGGACTTGAGTTGAAGCGGCTGCCGGCTTCGCTGCGCTGGCCGCTTCCAGGTGCCGCACAACGTCTTCCTTCAGCACGCGGCCACCAGGTCCCGTCGCGCTGACATCGCTCGGTTTCAGTTTGTTCTCATCCAAAAGGCGCTGAGCCGCGGGCATCACACGGGTATCGCCCGCTTCGGCGGATGCTTTTTTCTCTGGCGCAGCGGCCGGTGCAGCATTGCCACCTGCAGGCTTCTCGCTGGGAGTAATCTCGGCCAGTAAATCACCGATGGCGGCGAACTCCTCGGCCTTTTTTACAATCTTGGAAAGAATGCCAGCTACAGGCGAAGGGACTTGAACGGAGGCTTTCTCCGTTTCCAACTCAACGAGATCTTCGTTGATATTGACCCACTCCCCTTCCTTCTTCAACCATTTGCTGACTTGGACTTCGCTGATCGAATCGCCGACGGAGGGAACCTTAACTTCAACCATGATTATGCTCTAGTGGGGCACCGGTTATCGTGTGCGTTGTTGATTTGTGCGTTGGTCGCTTACGCGTTATTCACTTACGCGTTAGTCACTCAATACCTCTGCGAAGTGGCTAAGCAGTTCTTCGGCAAAAAACGCCTCCTTTTGCCAGCCATCCTCCAGTACCTAGACTGTATCTCTTATGAATCTGGTTGTCATCCCGAGAATGACCGGCAGAGGCGTTAAGAAACGCATTTTCCGGTCATCTCTACCCAAGAGGGGTTCGAGGGATTCCAGCAACGTTCCACATTACAAGTTAGCAAAAGCCGCATCCAGCAATTCCTGCTGTTCCAACTTGTGGGTATTGGGAGAACCGGTCGCAGGGCTCGCCGATTCGGTGCGGCTGACGACAGAGAGGGGGAATTTCTTCTGAATCGCATCGCCAAATCGCATCTTGATATGCGTCCAAGCACCCATATTGGCGGGTTCATCTTGCACCCAAACCACCTCTGTTCCCGCTCGATAGGGTTCTAAAGCCCCCATCACTTCGGCATTGGAGAGTGGATACAGTTGTTCGACTCTTAGGATGGCAACATGATCGGCCTTGGTGTTTTGGCGTCGTTCCACTAACTCGTAATACACTTTTCCAGTGCACAAAAGAACACGCTTTGGTTCTGCCGGCGAAGTTCGTTCATCTTTCAGGATTTTCACGAATCGACCCGCTGTGAACTCCTCCTTGGCCGAAAGCACCATCGGATGCCTTAAAAGCCACTTGGGCGTCATCACGACCAGCGGTTTGCTCCACCTGCGTTTCACTTGTCGGCGCAGCAAATGGAAGTACTGGGCTGGCGTGGTAGGCTGCGCCACAATCATGTTGTCTTCGGCGCAGAGTTGTAACAATCTCTCCAGTCGAGCGCTGCAATGTTCGGGTCCCGCCCCTTCAAAGCCGTGCGGCAGGAGCATAATCAAACGGCTGAGACGTCCCCACTTGTCCTCGGCGCTGGAAATAAACTGATCGACAATCACTTGGGCGACATTCCAGAAATCACCAAACTGTGCTTCCCAAGCTACAAGGCCATGTGGGCAGTCCAAACTGTATCCATACTCGAATCCCAATATGGCCGCTTCGCTGAGTGGACTGTTGACAATCTCGACTCGAGCCTGCGATGCAGTAAGGTGCTGCAGCGGCATATAGGTGGCATTGTTTTCCATATCGTGAAGATTGGCATGGCGATGGCTAAACGTACCGCGTTCGCTATCCTGTCCAGTGATGCGAATCGGATGGCCTTCCATCGACAAAGTCGCCAGCGCCAGCAGTTCGCCGGCAGCCCAGTCCAGCGGTTTATCGCTGGTAGCCATCAAGAGGCGCTGTTCGAAAATCTTTGCCAGTTTGTTATTGAGATGGAATCCTGCAGGGACTTCGCACAATTTGGCAAGAACATCGTTGACGACCTCCGCCGCAATCGAGGTTACCGTCTCATCGACCGCCGGTTCAGGTCCACCGAAGTAACCTTGCCAGAGGCCACCGAGGGTTTGCAAATCGGAATAGTAATCTTCTTTTCGCTGTGCCAGCGCAAACTCAGCTTCCAACTTATCTTGTCGGACTTTGGAAATTTCATCTGCTTCGGCTCGCGTGATTTCGCCCATTTGAAGCAAGCGTTCTAGATAGCTCTCGCGAACGCTCTTGCGCTGATCGATCGCCTTATACATCGTGGGCTGCGTGAAGCGAGGCTCGTCCGATTCGTTGTGACCCCAGCGACGATAAGCATACATGTCGATCACGACGTCGCGGCGGAATTCGCGGCGGAAATCCATGGCGAGATTCACCACTTGTGCTACCGCTTCTGGATCTTCGCCGTTGACATGGAAGATTGGTATTTGCAGCATCTTGGCCACATCGGTGCAATATGTGGTGCTGCGACTCTGCGAGGGTTCCGTGGTAAAACCAACTTGATTGTTGATAATGACGTGCAGGGTTCCGCCAGTATTGTAAGCGGACAGTTGTGAGATATTGAAGGTTTCTTGAATAATTCCTTCGCCCGCAAATGAAGCATCGCCATGGATTAGCAGCGTCAATTGTCGTTCGCGATCAAAGTCGCCCGACAAATCTTGTTTGCTGCGGCAACGTCCAAGAGCGACCGGATTGACGAATTCTAAATGGCTCGGATTAAAGCACAACGAAAGATGAACTTTCGCGCCGCTGCTGGTGGTCCAGTCGCTGCTGTAACCCAAATGATATTTTACGTCTCCCGCGCCGCGATGCAGATCGGGGCGAGGATCATCGAAGCCCCAAAAAATATTTTGAGCTCGTTTACCCATCACGTTCGCTAAAACATTCAAACGCCCGCGATGCGCCATGCCAAGCACAACGCCTTCAATACCATGCTGGCCCGCTTTTTCCAGCGCAAGATCGAGCAGAGGAATTAAGCTCTCGGCACCTTCCAGTGAAAACGTCTTATGGCCCACGAACTTGCGTCGCACAAATTCTTCAAAAACCGAAGCATCTGCCAAGCGTGTGTAAATGCGAGTTTGCACTTCGCGCGAGAGCTCAATTCGGTTTTCGCAGCTCTCCATCCTGCGCTGAAGCCAATCGCGGATATTGCGGTTATCGATGTGTGTAAATTGAGCGCCGATATTGCGGCAATAGGTATTGCGCAATTTTTCGACGATGCCGCCAAGCGTGCGCGCATTGACGTAGTCAAGCGAAGAGCAGGAAAACGGACGGCTTAGATCTTCTTCGCTCAATCCATACATTTGCGGATCGAGTTCAGGAAGTTTTTGACGATCGATGCCGAGAGGGTCGAGTTTGGCCATCAAATGCCCGCGGACACGGTACTCGCGCACCAATTGATCGATGCGATCCTGCATCCGCGCCAGCCACAGCGCTTCGTCCCGAGCGGCGGACGAATAGCCATCGGCGCCGGGTTCCACGGTCGCGACCGCAGTAGCGGCAACTCCAGCGTGCTGGGAAGCTAAGGAGAACTCCTCAAAATAGCGTCGCCAACCCGGCGAAACGCTCGAAGGATCCTTAATATATTGAACGTACAGGTCGTCGATGTAATCGAGACTGTAGGTAGTCATCGGTAAAAAGCCATTTGGGAAAGATCGGTAATCAAAATCGCGAACACAGTCCTGAGAGTACGACATCTCCGGATCGCGGTCTAGAGGATTCTCGAAGGCCCTAACGATAGATTGCCAAAGTTAACATCCTCATTCGATGTGTCGGCTATCTACCTGGAAACTCTTCGAAAGTTATCGCTCTATACCATCACAAGTTCAGTTTGTGGTTCGCCCGTGACAGTTCTCCGGACACGATCGTCTTGGGTCGCGGCGGATGGGTCAGGTTATGCAGTGCAATTGGATTTATCTTCCTAATCATTATTCTAATCGTAGCCGGTTGTAAAAACTACGCTATATCAATTTATCCGGCTTTAGGGTCGGTTTTCAGGAAAAATAATCTCCATTAAATTTCAGTGGATTGTTTTTAGTGGCGTCGGGAAAGGCTTCAATGAGATCGAATTCTCATTTTTCGCCCCGCTCGTCCCGTGGTTGCTCAGGTTTATTCCAGAGGCAGCTTGTGCCCCATTTTCTCCTTTTTGGTCGCCAGGTAGGAAGCGTTAAATTCGTGAATGGGGGGGATGATCGGAACTTGATCTACCACCTTGAGATCAAAGCCACGAAGATTAAAGGCTTCGGTTTTCTTGGGGTTATTGGTCAGGAGGCGAATTTCCTTAAGCCCCAGATCTTTGAGGATTTGGATACCGACTCCGTAATCGCGCATATCGGCCTTAAAGCCCAGGGCATGATTCGCCTGGACGGTGTCTAGTCCCTGATCTTGTAGGGCATAGGCCTTTATTTTTTGGGTAAGTCCGATGCCCCGGCCTTCTTGCAGCAGGTAAACCAAGACACCGCGTCCTTCTTGGGAGATTGCTTCCAGAGCCAGTCGCAGTTGATCGCCGCAGTCGCAGCGGAGGGAGTCGATGAGATCCCCGGTAAAGCAACTGGAGTGCATTCGGACCAGCGGAGGGGGGCCATCAGCGGCGATGTCGCCGTACACCAAAGCGATGGGCTCGTGGTCGTCTTCGTACTGAATCTGATAGACAATGATTTCGAATTCGCCAAACTTCGTGGGGAGTTTGGCTTGAGCACTTCGCTGAACCAGTTTTTCATTGAGTCGGCGATGGGCGATGAGTTGTTCAACAGAAATGATTTCCAGCTTATGTTTGTCGGCCAGTCTCCGCAGATCATCACGGGTCGCGCGTTCCCCTTTTTCGTTGAGGATTTCGCATAAAACGCCAGCCGGAGTCAGGCCCGCCATGCGGGCCAAATCGACGGCCGTTTCAGTATGTCCAGCCCGGCGCAGTACCCCCCCTTCCATTGCCAACAGCGGGTAGACATGCCCGGGCCGAACAAAATCTTCC
>JBIKMB010000099.1:0-19576 GCA_044359485.1 Pirellulaceae bacterium
GCCGAATGCAGCGGCCCCGGCTGAAACCCCAGCACCAAGTAGCCCAGCACCAAGTAGCCCAGCACCAAGTAGCCCAGCACCAAGTAGCCCAGCACCAAGTAGCCCAGCACCAAGTAGCCCAGCACCAAGTAGCCCAGCACCAAGTAGCCCAGCTCCGGCAGAAACTCCAGCTCCGGCAGAAACTCCAGCTCCGGCAGAAACTCCAGCTCCGGCAGAAACTCCAGCTCCGGCAGAAACTCCAGCCCCGGCAGAAACTCCAGCTCCGGCAGAAACCCCAGCTCCGGCTGCCCCGGCCGAAACCCCGGCACCTGACTCACCTTCGCCTGCAACTGATGGTAGTGGTAACTAGTTGGATTGGGGTTTGTTTAGCGCTATGGCGGCACGTTTTTCGCGCCTCGGCGGGGTGAGATAAACGGCCTTCGTGTTTTCGATTTTTTCGCTTGAACGGGGAACGAAACTTGTTGAGCATGACTGGACATGGTGATGCGGCATCGGTTCACTCCGGGCTGCGCATCTCTGCCGAAATTCGCTCGGTGAACAATCGTTTCCTCAAGTTTAATACGCGATTGAGTTCGATCGTCGAGTCGTTGGAATCGCAGGTGGAAGGTCTGCTGCGGGAATGGATCAAACGGGGAACTGTTTCGGTTTCTATTCGAGTGCAAGCGACCGATTCGGTGAGTCGCTATGAACTCAACGGGCCCACCCTCCGTGGTTATGTTCTTCAGTGTCGACAATGGGCCTCGGAATTAGGGCTTGTCGATCAACTTTCCATCGGCGAATTGCTTGTTTTGCCTGGCGTGGTATCCGACGGTTTGGGCAACCAAGAACAAAACGAAGAAGTTAAATCGGCCGTGCTGGAAGTGGTCAAAGAGGCTGCTTCCAAGCATCATCAAATGCGTAAAGCGGAAGGTGGTGCGATGGCCATCTCCTTGGCGAAAAGTATTGACGAACTCCGCAAACATGGCGATGCCATCGCCGAAAGAAGCCCTGCGGTGGTTCGCGAGAATTGTGAACGGATGGAGAACCGAATACGTCAAGCCTTTGAGACGGCCCAGCATGTTTTCCAGCCCTCGGATTTGTTACGCGAAATGCAGGTGATGGCCGATCGTTTGGATATCCACGAAGAAGTCGTGCGTTTACGCAGCCATTTAGAGCAATTTCTCGGGATTTTGAATTCAAGCGATAGCCAAGGTCGCAAGCTAGATTTTCTGATTCAAGAAATATTTCGCGAGATCAACACGATCGGTTCCAAAGGGAGCGACGTGAGTATTGCTCGACACGTTATCGAGATGAAAACGATTCTGGAACAGATGCGTGAACTGGTTCAAAACATTGAGTAATTGCTACGACAGAAACAGCAGCCCGAACAAAACCAGAAATTACGTTTAAAACTAGAATTAGAGAAATAAACCGAAATCAAAGTAAAATAGCTCTGGATATAAAGTCCTGATCCTGTGAAGCCGTGATATGGATTTGTCCGCAGGGCCACCCCAGTTGTGACGATATCGGGCGAGTAATCATGCGATAACACGATGTGATAATACGATGCGAGCTTCCATAATGGCGAAGGGGAATTTGGTAGTTTTGTCTGGCCCATCCGGTGCGGGTAAGTCGACGGTGGTTCGGGAATTGCTGCAAAAATCGCGTTTGCCCTTACAGTTAAGCGTATCGGCGACGACGCGTCCACCGCGGCCGGGAGAAATCGATGGTCGGGAATATTTCTTTTTGACAAAAGAGGAATTTGATCAACGCCGACTTAATAACGAATTTTTGGAATGTAAAGAAGTATTTGGCCGTGGACACTGGTACGGAACTCAAAAGAAGCCGGTGTTGAACGGAATGCAAGAAGGCAAATGGATCCTTTTGGAAATCGATGTGCAGGGAGCCCTGACAGTTTTTGAGAATTATCCGGAAGCGATTAGCATATTCGTACACCCAGGCTCGATGGTCGAGCTAGAACGACGGTTGCGAAACCGACAGACAGAAAACGAAGATGCGATTCGCCGACGCTTGGAAGTGGCACGCGAGGAAATGGCCTTTCGTCAACACTACAAATACGAAGTGATCAATCACACGGTCGATTCGACAGTGGAGATGATCCAGCACTTGTTGGAACAACATCAATAACGGGAGATTTGGTTTATGTTAGATGCGTTGAAAGAAGAAGAAATCGTCAACAAAGTTGGTGGACGTTTCAAGCTCTCCACTTTGATCCAAAAACGATTGGTTCAACTCAACCGCGGCTCCCGTCCCTTGGTCGACATCAAGACCGAAGACAAGATGGAGATCGTTTTGCAGGAAATCATTGAGGATAAGATTTACCTCAATATGTCCGGTGAAGTGAAAATCACTGGGGAAAGCACGGACATGGGAGACTTTTTGGATTTGGACACTGGCGATCTATGAGCGATGGGCATATCGTTGTCGGCGTCGGAGGTGGCATCGCTGCTTACAAGGTGGCTGAAGTCGTTTCGCGCCTCGTGCAGCAAGATATGCCCGTTCGCGTGGTCATGACTCACAGTGCGCAAAAATTCGTGGGGGCAGCCACCTTCGCTGCTCTCACGGCTCACCCCGTGGCGACATCCAGTTTTTCGCCTGCGTATCCGCTCGGCGCTCACATTGAACTGGCCGAAGGTTGCCGATTGCTCTTGATTGCACCGGCAACGGCGCGACTCGTGGCCAGCTGTGCGTTGGGACTGGCCGACTCGCTGTTATCGACACTGTACCTACAATGCCAATGCCCCGTGCTGATGGCACCCGCTATGAGCGCTTCGATGTGGGACAAAAAAGCGGTACAGCGAAATGTGGCGACCCTACTGGACGATGGGGTACAAATAATCGGTCCGGGCGAAGGCTGGTTGAGTTGTCGAAAATTAGGCAAAGGTCGCATGGCCGAACCAGGCGATATTTTGCAAGCCATTGCTTCGAAGCTTACCCATTAAAACAGGGAATGCTATTCCGTGGCCCGCATCCTGCTAACCTCTGGTCCAACCAGACAATACCTCGATCCAGTTCGGTACATCACCAATGCGTCGAGCGGTCGAATGGGAGCTGCCATCGCGCAAGTGGCAATACAACTCGGCCACCAAGTCGAGATTGTTTCTGGTCCAGTGGCCATAGAATATCCGTCCGCAGCCCGGGTGGTCCAAGTTGTGACGACCGAGGAGATGCACCAACAAGTTTCTGTAAGGTTTCCGGATTGCGATTGCTTGATCGGCGTAGCCGCACCCTGCGATTACATGCCGCGACGAGTACTGGACCACAAGCTGACCAAAACGGGCGAGCCGTTGCATTTGGAACTGATCGAGACGGTGGATATCGTCGCCTCGATGGGCGTTAGGAAATCTCCCGGACAATATGTAGTGGGCTTTGCGTTGGAAACAGAGGATCGCCGATTTAGAGCCATCAATAAGATGCAACGAAAGTGCTGCGACTTAATCGTATCCAACAGTGAAAGTGCCATCGATTCCCAGTCCAATAGCATTGAAATTCTGGCTCCCGGCGGCGAAACGGTCGCTTTGGCCGAGGGCTCCAAACTCGAGGTCGCACGAGTTATCATGCGAGTTGTCGAGGAACGATTGCTACAATCGAATTCTAAAGCTAAGCACGAGTCCTAAAGCTACGAAGGATGAGCACGTTGACCGCTCCAAGTACTTTACCCCAAATCGACCTCAGCGTCTCGATCGGCCAACTCACGTTGACCAATCCAATCTTGGTCGCCTCGGGTACATTCGGATATGCTCGCGAAATGGAGAAAGTGGTTGATCTTAAACGAATCGGCGGCATCCTACCGAAAACGATCACTCGTGACCCTCGGCCCGGCAACGCACCTTGGCGAACCATCGAAACCAGCAGTGGACTGCTCAATGCGATCGGTTTAGACAACGACGGAATCGATTACTTTGTCACCAATCATTGGCCTTATCTCAGCCAAGTTGGTACGGAAGTGATCGTCAGTATCGCCGGAAAGACGCAACAAGATTTTTATGAACTCACCTCCAAACTTGAAGCGGTTGGCAATGTGCGGGCGATCGAATTGAACATCTCCTGTCCCAACGTATCAGGTGGTGTCGATTTCGGCACAGATCCCAAACTGTGTGAAGAAGTTGTCGCCGGGTGCCGTAAAGAAACGTCTGCTACCTTGCTGGCGAAACTCACACCGAATGTGGCGAGTATCGCGTCGATTGCCAAAGCCGCGGAGCAAGGGGGAGCAGATGCCGTTTCATGCATTAACACCGTTTTGGGTATGGCGGTCGACTGGCGAAAACGTAAACCGATCTTGGGAAACATCGTCGGTGGTTTAAGCGGTCCCGCTATCAAGCCGATCGCGCTGCGCTGTGTGTATCAAGTCGCCAGAGCGGTCAAAATTCCTGTGGTCGGTATCGGTGGCATCTCCAATATTGACGACGTGATGGAATTCTTGGTTGCTGGCGCTTCCGCAGTTCAAATCGGAACGGCCAACTATTACGATCCCACGATCTCGGTTCGCCTGATTGAGCAACTACGCCACACGCTGCACGAGGTTGGAGCGGTATCGGTTCGCGAAATCATCGGCTCGCTGAATGCTATACCGCAAAATGCAAACAGTCCTTCAAATTCGGCAACCGCCTCGTCTCCCGTTGGTTCAACGCCGCTGGCAAAGCACCCATAAACGTTTTTCATTTTTATTGTCCTTTAATTGTTTGGCATTCGATTCCATGCGTGTACTTTCAGGCATACAACCCACTGGTCGTTTTCACTGGGGTAATTATTTCGGAGCAATTCGGCAATATATCGCCTATCAGAATGAACATGAGGCATATTATTTCATCGCGAATCTGCACGCGCTAACCACCGTGCGCGAACCGGAGATTCTCAGAGGCTATACGCTCGACGCAGCGATCGACTTGCTCGCCCTCGGACTAGATCCGAATCGGGCGACACTGTTTGTGCAATCCGATGTGCCTGAGGTCAGCCAATTATGCTGGCTCTTGATGACGGGAACCAACCTCGGCTTGCTGGAGCGTTGCCATGCGTTCAAAGAGAAAAAAGCTAAAGGTCTCAATGCCGATGCCGGCTTGTTTACCTATCCTGTGCTCATGGCGGCAGACATTTTGGCCTTCGACTCCAATTGGGTACCTGTTGGAGAAGACCAAGTTCAACACATCGAAGTCTGTCGCGATTTGGCTCGCAGTTTCAATCATCATTACAAGTGCGAAGCGTTTGTCATGCCCGAAGCTCGCATAACCATTGATGCCGCGAAAGTCCCCGGCATCGATGGCCTCAAAATGTCTAAGAGTTATGACAATACGCTGGCGCTGTTTGAAGATTCGAAACAACAGCGGAAAAGAATTATGCGGATTACAACCGACTCCAGACCGATGGAAGACGCGAAAGAACCAGACGAGGATCATCTGTTTCAATTGTTCCGACTGGTTGCAAAACCTGACCAAGTCGAAGCGATGGCCGCCATGTATCGCCGCGGCGGATTCGGTTATGGTGAAGTGAAAAAAAGCTTGGCCGATGCTGCGGAAATTTATTTCGCTGAAGCTCGAGCGCGAAGGGCCGAGTATGAAGCCAAACCGAAAGAAGTCTATGACATTCTAGCCGATGGCGCGGCGCGAGCCCGCAAGAAAGCTGCTGACGTCTTGCGACGGGTCGAAGCAGCCGCTGGCATCAGCTATCGCAAGTGATGTGCGGATCCCCATTCGAATTGAACATCGATCACCGTAGGACCTCGTTGCATGTCTCTTCCCGATCCAGCCTCTAAATGCTCGCGAGTTATTGGTCTGGGGACTGACATTATCGAATGCGCTCGCATCGGAGAAATGATCCTCAAACATGGAGAGCTTTTCCTCCATCGCGTTTTTACTCAAGAAGAGATCGCCTACTGCAGTTCTCGAAAAACGTCCAACCAGCACTATGCCGGGCGGTGGGCTGCGAAAGAAGCAGCTCTCAAAGCCCTCGGAACCGGATGGGCAAAAGGAATCCAGTGGACCGATATTGCCGTCAGCCATCAATTGGGTGGCAAACCGATCATCACCATCGAAGGAGTGGCAGCCGAAATCGCCCGAGAACAAGGTATCGCCGAGATTTTGCTGAGCATTTCGCATTGCCGCCATTATGCAGTCGCTTATTGCATCGCTGTAGGTCAATAAAGCCCTCAAGCACAGCCCTGGTTTAGCTCTCCCTTAAATAGGCTATTTGTCCATTTAAAGGGAGAAAACCATCCACTAACCCGCCAGTCGACTTTCGGGGGGAATCCCCGCGCTTTTACACCCTCCATTTCTTGAAAGTCCACCCCAACTCAGCGATAATAGTCAAACGTCGGAAACGTGAAGTCGACCTGCAAGCGTCCGAGACAGGCACTCGGATTGTGGGCGGTCACTAATCGTGCCGGCATACTCCAGCCCTGACGCGACCCCCACATCCCTGCCAACTGAATCGATTCCCAACCAGATAGTCGCCTTTCGTGAATCGCAGCGCGACGATCGTTGGATTTGATAATCGCCGATTTTGAATGATCGTTGTTTTGAATGATCACTGTTTTGATAGATCATAGTGCAAACGCTTGGCGATGCAGTTTCGAGCGTCCGACCGTTTGCTGTTGCTACTCCATTAACCTACTCATGGAATGAGTCTGTCATGTTGCTCCGAATTCTCTACCCCTGGCCCGCGATTGTCGCTTGTTTTGCACTTTTCGCGTCGGTCATTACGGGTCGTTGTTTGGCTGAGGAAACCGCTGCTCCGACTACCGCGTCCAACAGCGTTGTATGGCAGGAACTCAAATCGCTGGAATTATTGCCTACTGGGGCCGCGACCAGTGGATCGATCGAGTTGCGTGGAAAAGATTCTGCATTTCAGTTGATCGTGCTGGGACAGTTTCAGAACGGATCGCAAGTCGATGTTTCGCGGTTGGTGACCTATCGATCCTCCGCAGACTCCGTAGCGCAGGTTTCGAGCCAAGGATATATCGAAGCGGTCGGAGACGGAGAGTGCGTGATTCAAGTCACGACCCCTGTCAGCATTAGTGCTGAGGTGAAAGTGGTGGTCAAAAATTTTGCATCGGATATTCCGATTCACTTTGGAAATCAAATCACACCCATCTTCACTAAGTATGGATGCAATAGTGGTGGATGCCACGGAAAATCGGGAGGCCAAAACGGGTTTCGCTTGTCACTTCTTGGCTTTGAACCTGCGGACGATTATCAATGGCTAGTGCATGAGGGGCGAGGACGTCGCCTGTTTCCTGCTTCGCCCGACCATAGTCTGTTGCTTCAGAAAGCCATCGGAAAAATGCCCCACGGCGGCGGAGCAAAGATGAGCGAAAATAGTCCTCCCTATCGCATCCTTCGGCGATGGATCGAGCAAGGTATGCCCAAGGGTTCAGCGACAGATGCGATCGTGCAATCGATCGAGATCTTCCCCAAACAAGCTAGAGTTCAAAAGTTGGAATCCCAACAACTGTCGGTTCTCGCACATTACAGCGATGGCTCATCGACGGATATTACTCGGATGACAACGTTTGAATCGAATGATCCTGAAATGGCCGAGTTGACTCCAGAAGGTCTTGTTACGTTCGGAAAGATTCCTGGAACGGTGGCCGTGATGGCTCGATTCCAGGGTCAAGTTGCCGTATTCCGCGCGACAATTCCTTTGGGTGCCCAGGTTGCCGCTTTGCCGCCGACAGTTAATTTGGTGGATAAGCATATCTTTGCCCAGCTGCAATCATTGGGACTTCCCCCCTCGACTGTTGCCGATGATGCAACCTTCTTGCGAAGGGTCACTGTCGATATCGCAGGTCGATTGCCTCGAATCGATGAAGCGGAACAGTTTTTGGCCGATACGGCTGCGGATAAACGCCAAAAGTACGTGCAGCAACTGCTCGAAAGCAACGATTACGCCGCTAACTTTGCGACCAAATGGAGCACTATTCTCCGCAATAAACGCAATGCTGCAGACGATCGTTGGCGAACGTATTCTTTCCATCAATGGCTCACGCAACGCATCGCGCACAACGTAGGCATGAATCAAATGGTCAGCGAATTGCTGACCGCCAGCGGCACGCCAGACGATAATCCGGCTGTGGGTTGGTATCGAGAGCTTACGGAACCGGAAGCGCTGGTGGAAGACACCGCTCAACTCTTCATGGGGCAACGCATCGGTTGCGCAAAATGTCATCACCATCCGCAGGAGAAATGGAGTCAAGCAGACTACTACGGTTTGGCCGCCTTCTTCACTCGTATCGGACGCAAGGGAGATGTTCGCGCGTCGGTGACCCGAGTGGTTCATCAAGTGGGTGAAGCGTCATCGCGGCATCCGAGAACGGGCGAAGCCTTGAAGCCTCGGGGTCTGGGAGCGGAAGTCGCTGCGGTCGACCCTTGGCAAGATCCGCGGGAAGTGCTGGCAAGTTGGCTCACCGCACCGGAGAACCCTTTCTTTGCCCGCGCTGTCGTCAATCGCTACTGGAAGCATTTCTTTGGCAGGGGTCTGGTAGAACCCGAAGATGATATGCGTTTGACCAATCCAGCTAGCCATCCGGAATTGCTTGACGAATTAGCCGCAGACTTTGTGGCCCACGGTTATGATGTGAAGTATTTGATTTCGCTGCTATGCAACAGTTCGGCTTACCAGCTTTCGGCGATTCCGAACGAATACAACGCCGATGATAAATCGAGTTTTTCCCGCTACTACCCTAAACGACTCGCAGCCGAAGTGACGCTCGACGCTGTGGACCAAATCACAGGCCAAACCACTTCTTTTGCTGGCCTGCCGGCTGGGACGTTAGCCAACAGTCTCCCCGACAATGGCTTCCCATCCTACTTTCTAACCGTGTTCGGACGACCGGAGGGAAATAGTGCTTGCGAGTGCGAACGCAGCAGTGAAGCCAATTTGGCTCAATGTTTGCATTTGATCAATTCGGAAGAAGTGCAGAAAAAGCTCAAGGCAGATAACGGCTTGGTCGCGCAGCTTGGGCAATCGAAAGATGATCTTGCCAAAGCGATTCGAGCGATTTATCTCCGAGCTTACTCTCGCCCACCCGATGCTAATGAGCAGGAAATTGCGATCCGTTATTTGCAAAGCAAGCCTGATCTACGAGCCGCTTTTGAAGATTTAGCCTGGACGTTGATGAACACCAAGGAGTTCTTGTTCAATCATTGATTCCCACATTGATTCCTTTTGGAACCTATGAAAACGAAATGGCTCGTTGAGCCGTTATTGTCGTTACAACTTGGAGTTTACATCTTGGTGTTTTGTCGAGTCGCATGTGCTTATGTCGGTTGCTGGATTGTCGCCATCTTCGCGTCAACAAATTTTCTCTGCGCGCAGTTGCCGATCCATCAGTTACACTCGCTTTCCCAGATCGGTTGTCAACGCGGACAAACGATCAACATCGCTGTTGCCGGTAACGATTTAGTTGATATCCGGCAGTTGGTGCTGTCGGACAAAGCGTTGCAACCCCAACTGATTCAAGGGGCTGTCGATCCACTTACCGAACTGAGCCAGCCGCAATGGGGAAATTTTTCGCTCGCCGTTCCAGCCCAACAACCTCTTGGAATTTACGAAGTTTGGGCGATCGGACGCTATGGCGTTTCCAATTCTCGTCGCTTTTTGGTTGACTCCTTGCCTGTATTTAATGACCCAGGCAATAACAACACCCTTGCTCAAGCAACTGTACTCACCTTACCCACTGCCATTCAAGGCAAATGCGATTCAGCAGTTGTGGATTACTACAAACTGGATTTGAAAGAGGGAGATTCTATTTCCATCGAGTGTTTCGCTAAGTCTCTCGATTCGCGATTAACGCCTATTATCGCCGTTGTCGATTCGAAAGGGAGAGATTTAACCAATGTGCGTGGCGATGAATGGAAGGATCCCTGTTTATCATTCACTGCTCCCCGCACGGACGCTTATTTTGTCACGATTCGGGATTTCTTGCTGGAAGGCGGAGGCAATTCATTTTATTGGTTGAGAGTTCTTCCCTCTTTGTGCGTGGAAGAAATTACGCCATCGATTGTCGCGCCAGCAAGCAATTTGTCTTGGAAAGCTTGGGGACTGAGCAATAAGCTGGGCACACCTCGCAGTTTGATTGAAATCGGAAACGGATCGCTGGCGATCGGCGATTCGCCCACATCGGTTTGGCAAAACGCGCGAATTCCACTGCTTCGCCCTGCACAGTCAACGGTTGCTTGGCTTGAAGTTCCTCGCAACGATGAATTTAGCCGATATGCACTGCTTGCTCCTCCAGGTGCCAAGATCTACGCCGACCTTACCGTTTCCACACAAGTGGGCCAACCAACTCCACTGGAGCTGCCGGCAGAGGTAAGCGCGCGTTTTGCGGAACAAGCTCAAGATCATTACTTCATGTTTCCAGCCGATAAAGATGCGAAGCTTGTACTGGAAGTTGCCGCCAATAAATTGGGGCAAGTCACCGATGCTATTCTCGCTGTCGGACGCATCGTTGCCCCCGACCAACCGGTACAGTGGTTGGCAACATTCGATGATCCACCCAATCGAGAAGCGACTCGCCGCGGTGAGTTCGACCTGATGAGTGATGATCCGATCGGCGAGTTTACGGTTCCCGAGTCGGGGACTTACTGTGTTCGAATTCGCAACCAGTATCGATCGTTACGTGGAACATCGCCTAAGTATCAATTAAGTATACGGCCAGCCAATCCCGATTTTCGGGCCTTCGTGGCATTCAAACAACTGAAGAGGGGAGGGGATCAACAAACGCCGTTGTCAGCTCTCAACTTGGTTCGCGGCATGAGCCTACCGGTGCAAGTTCAGATCGTGCGGAAGGATGGCTTTAACGAATCTATTGATGTACGTGTGGAAGGACTCCCCGCCGGTGTTTCCGCTAGCCCCATGTTGATTGCCAGCGGACGAAACGACGGTTGGTTACTTCTCTCGGCAGCAGCCGATGCGACAGTGAGCGAATCAGCATTAACGATTATTGCGGAATCCAAGATAGGGGAAAAAACCTTGCGTCACACGGCGACGCCGATGACTGTGGTATGGGATTCTCCCGATCGCAATAACACCCCTGCAGCCTTTCGGGTCGCAACGGCATTGATGCTGGGTGTCACCGCTGAACCTCCGCGAGTCGCGGTGACCGCTACGAGCGTTAAGCCGCTGGATGAAAAACGGCGATTGGTTGTTGCCCCGGGAGAAGAGGTCAAGCTTGCCTTCAGCGTTCGCAGAGAAAATGGTTTCGCAGCGGAAGTGAAGCTCAAGCAACAGGGTTTGCCCGATCCTTGGGGATCACCGGAAGTTGTTTTCGCCCCGGATGCGACCCAAGTTGAATGGGTTGTAAAGATACCGGCGGAAAAGTCGGAAGGTATCTATCTATTTTTCTTCCGAGGTGATCTCGGTGTACCCTTTCAACCCAATCCGGCATCGATCGGTTTTCTCACGCAGTCCAAGGAAAAGTTGACTCAAAAACAAATGCAGGCTCAGCAGGAGAAAGATGCAGCGACCGCGGCCAGTAATCAAGAACAGATCGCAGCGGCAGATAAAAAGCTCGCTGAAATTAATACACGGATTATGCAAACAGATAAGCAACTCGAAGAGGCCAATAAGGCGAATGCTGTTCAAAACAAGGACATCGCGATTTGGTCGAATAGTTTTGTGCTTGAAGTGAAGGCGCCAACTCCATGAACCTAAAAATTACTTTTTCGATTTTCACAGCGATTGTATGTGGCAGTTTGTCGGTCCAGGCGGATCAACAAGCCGATGATCTTCGTGCCAGCAACATCGTTCGCGCAAAATGCTTGGCTTGCCACAATTCGAGTACGGCTGAAGCGGATGTGATCATCGAGACGCGCGAACAACTGTTGGCGACGCACAATGACAAGGTATTGATCGTGCCAGGGAAGCACGCAGAAAGTTGGGTATGGCAATTGGCTTCGCGGAAAGCGGAACCCGCGATGCCACCGGTCGACAATAAAGTCAATGCAACACCGCTGAACGAAGAAGAAATTCAAATATTGGCCGCTTGGATTGATCGAGGCGCCAATTGGGTCGAAGCGCCGAAAGCAAACATGGCTTTTCGCGACCTACCTGCTGACCAACTCCCCATCCAGTCGATGGCAATGCAAGCCGATGGTTCGAGAGCCGTGGTTGCTTGGGGGAACCGCGTCGGTGTGATTCGAGTGCCCGGTGGTGAAGTTGAGTCTTGGCTTTTCGATGACCAGTTGGTGAACCCATCCACCGGCGCTGCGATCAAAGCATCAGATGTCGATTTTGTGCAATCGATCGCGATGTCTGCCGATGGAAACATGATTGCCACCGGAGGCTTTCGAACTTTTCGACTTTGGAAAAAACGGGTTGCTGGACGTGAAGCCCAAATTGCGTTTGAGTCTCCTCAGCCAGGGAAATGGTTGTTGGGAGCAACGCACGCCGCCTTCGTTCGCGACGATGGCAGCTTCAGTATTCTCGATCGACAATCCAATGCGGCCATCTATCCAAATAACCTGCTGTTGGCTCAGCCCGTTCATGCGTTGAATATTCACCCGACCGAGCCTCTGTTGGCGATATGTCGCAAAGACCAAGTGATCCTGACTTATCACCTAGTAACCAATGAGCTCCAAGTGCTTGGGCGTATTGCTGCCTTGCCCGAACAAGTCTTCGCCATTGGTAATGGCGATTTGGCTGTTCAGCGGGGAGGAAACTTTGAACGCTATCAGTTTAAATCCTTTGTTACCCCGGCGATCGATGTGGCAGCAGTGGCTACGGTCGCTGCGACCGATCAAGCTAATGAATTGGTCGTATTGCTCCAGAAAAATTATCCGGAACTGAAAACGCCTATCGATATCAACAGCATACCCAACAGTCCGTATGCCGATTTGGACGTAGCCAACCTGCAGTGGAACTCGCAAATCGCTACGCGGTATGTGCAAGTAGCCGAAGCGGACGTAAAGGGGGCTCAAGAAGAGCTTAAAGGGGAAGAAACCAATAAGCAAACGTTAGACGGCGAAGTGACCAAGAGCCAAACGGCCGTCGATGAAGCGAAAAAAGAACTTACCGCCAAACCCGATGACATGGCATTAGCTGAGAAAGTAAAGAAAGCTGAAGGAGCCTTGGAAACCGCCAAAGATGCCGTTAAGCGGGCCGAGGAACGAATCGTTACCTTGAAAGAACGAATCACGGCGCTTGAAGGTGTTACCAATCAACAAAAACAAGTGGCCGAGCAAGCTGCGAAAACTCTAGCCGATTTTCAAGCGCAGGTGGCCACGGGAATTTATAAGCCTGTAGCAGTATCCGCTGATCGCGATCGAACAGGCTGGCGAGCGATTATCGATAAAAAAGGTACGATCTCCTGGCTAGATTCCAACAACCAGACAGTCAGCTTGATTCAAGATCAAGCCAAAGATGCTGTGAGCATCAAGAGCTTGGGCAATCAGCGATGGTGGATTGGATATCCAAATGGTCGAGCGGAGATTTGGAATCTGCAAACCGGCTGGGATTTGGTCACCCGCATCGGCAATCCGCTGGAGCAACAACCCTTCGTCGATCGCGTCCTCTCGCTGGCATTCAATCCCGAAGGTACTAAGATTGCGATCGGCTGCGGTGAACCCAGCCGCAGTGGCTCGATCTTCGTCTTTGACGTCGCGACCAATCAGATTTCAATCACCCGCGGAGAAGCCCACAGCGATGTGGTTGTATCTCTGGCCTATTCTCCCAACGGCAAGTATCTCGCCTCTGGCGGAGCGGATCGCATGGCGAAACTCTGGCAAGCCGATAGTTTAGAGCCCTACAAGACACTGGAAGGACACACGCACCATGTTAATTCGGTAAGCTGGAAATGTGATAGTCGACAATTGCTGACCGCTTCGGCCGATACAACGACCAAGTTGTGGGACGTCGTGACCGGTCAACAAGTTAAGACCGTCGATTTGGGTGATGCCGAATTGAATGCCGCGTTATTTGTGGCCCAGCTAGACCACATGCTCGTCGCCGCATCCACTCAACCAGTCACCCGGCGCAACACGGGCGATGCTGGCCAGCACAATGCTTATGCGTGCGAATCGGATTACACATTCGGAATCGCCGTGGATCGCAGCGGCCAACGTATTCTGGCCGGTGGTAGTCAAGGAGTTTTACGGGGCTTCAAGCTAGACCAAACAGCACTATTCAAAATTCCAGCGCCGACCTTGCCGCAATAAACGGCAGTCTTCTGAGAATGGCAGGCCCTTTGGTGATCCGCTGAGCACATTACCGCGAAAAAAAGAAACCGTTGGCGCGCAGCAAAATGTACAGAAGTCTCCTCTGTATCGCGTCGTCCGGTTGACACTCTACTATGCTTCAAAGTGGTCCAAGCTTGCTTGCAACCTGTTCATTGGCAATGAAATGAATCCCCAGAGATCAACGGTGAAGCCCACCGCATTTCGTTGCCACAGGTTGCCAGCAAGCTTGGCCATATGGTAAAGGCCTGAATCCTGATCGATACCGCTCTACGTCTCACCGATAGAACGATGCTCGAAGATGCCACCTGGTCGGACATCCCGTCCTCCCTAAGTACCTATATTATCGAATTTACCCAAACATCCCATGATACGATTTTGTTATTTTTGCGTCACTTTCCACTTTCTCACGGCGAGTCTTATTGATGGATGATCCAAGTGGACGTGGAAATGGAAACGCTGGGAAGAGTGACAAGGAGATCGGTGTTCGTTGTCGTGGTGTCACGGTTTCCTTTGGAGAGAGGTCGCAGGTGCTGCGGGGGTTGGATCTGGACATTGCCCGCGGAGACATTGTCACGCTCTTGGGTCCATCGGGCTGTGGCAAAAGTACCTTGCTGCGAGCCATTGCGCGACTGCAGCCGATGAATGCTGGTTCGATCACACTCGGCGAAGGCCAGAATCGAAGACCGGCGTCGATGTCTTTTGTCTTTCAAGATCCAACACTGCTTCCGTGGCGTACGGTCCGTGACAATGTGAATTTACCATTACAACTGGGGCACCAAACGAGTTCGCAGACTGCGTCCCCAATCAGGGACCTTTTGTTGCAGGTCGGCTTGCCGGAAGAACATCATGGCAAGTTTCCGCGCGAGTTGTCCGGTGGTATGCGAATGCGGACCTCGCTAGCTCGCGCCTTGGTGACCGATCCTGATGTGTTATTGTTGGACGAACCGTTTGCTGCGTTAGACGACATGTTGAGAACGCGTTTGAACGAATTGCTGCTGGAGCTTTGGCAAAAACGCAAGAGGACGATCGTGTTTGTGACTCACAATATTGGTGAAGCTCTTTTTTTGAGTCATCGAATAGCGGTGATGTCCCAGGGTACGATTTCGCAATGGGTCGATATTCCCTGGCAGTTTCCCAGAAACAGATCGCTCCGGACCACGGTCGAATTTGGAACGCTCTACGGTAAGGTGGCTGAAATCTTAGCGGAGTCATCTGTATGAAAAGTACCGAGAAGAATTTCAGCGTTGTGACCCTGCTGGCCCCGATTATTTCGTTACTTTTTTTATTGGTTGTTTGGCAAGCGATCGTATCTTTGGGAAAGATCCATCCTGTCATTCTTCCGGGTCCTGAAAAGGTATTAGAAGCTTGCCAGAAAAATAGCGCCGTGTTGCGAAAAGGTTTTCAGGCAACCGGTCAGGCGGCAGCGGCGGGTATGCTTACTAGCCTTATCCTGGGAAGTTTGATCGCAGTACTGTTCGCGCAATCGCGCTGGTTAAGAGCAGCCTGTTTTCCGTATGTCATCTTCTTGCAGACAGTTCCTATCGTCGCGATTGCTCCGCTGCTTATCATTTGGTCGGGATACAACTTTCGCACGATCGTGATTGTATCCTTCATCATCAGCCTTTTCCCGGTGGTATCCAACGTGACATCGGGATTGCTTTCCGTTGACCGAAACTTGATGGAATTGTTCCAGCTTTACGGTTCAAGTCGTTGGCAGATATTGTTTCGCTTGCAGATTCCTGCTGCCATTCCAAGCTTGATCCTGGGAGCCCGCATCAGTAGTGGGCTATCTGTGATCGGAGCGATCGTGGGTGAATTCTTTGTGGGTAACGGAGGACAATATGCTGGTCTTGGCACACTCATGACCGGTTGGCAAATGCTACAAAAAACGGATGCATTGATTGCCGCGGTATTGGTTAGCACTCTATTGGGAGTGGCGATGTTTGGCCTAGTCAATTTAATTTCCCGAACACTGCTGTCTCGTTGGACAAGGGCCGCCGGTTTTGACAGTAATGGCTGATGTGCAGGCACTATTTTCTTTGTGTGAATCGATCCTAATACGGATACTCTTTTCTACGCAGCCGACTTAATGCTATAAGAATCGGCGCAACCGTCATAGCCTGCACAGTTTTCTCGATCACTTAGAAACAAATTTGGTTCGCGCGTTTGACCTGTTCGAAATCAGATGTACGGTTTCGCAACCCTTAAATAGAACGGGGTTCTCGAAACGGTAATGGTTTTCGGGGGATTTGCGTGTACTTGCCCAAAACCATCGAAAGGATGGCATGCAGAGAATATGGCCACAGCGATCATTATCACGTTTGTTATCGGGTATTTGCTAATAGCGTTTGAGCATCCACTGCACATTGACAAAGCTGCGAGCGCTTTACTGACAGGCGTTGTGTGCTGGTCCATTTACATGTTCGGCATCGATTCTCTTGTTCCGGCAGGAAGTATTCCGGAATGGTTTGCCGAGAAACTTGGCCATCATGGTGAGCATGCAGCGTATACGAAAACGTTTATGCAAGAGTGGGCGGTCGAAGGGCAACTCGGACATTCTTTGGCAGAGATTGCAGGTATCTTGTTCTTTTTGATGGGCGCGATGACCATTGTGGAACTCGTCGATGCCTACGAAGGTTTTTCGATTATCACCGATCGCATTAATGCTAAGAGCCAAGTGACGCTGCTCTGGATCGTGTCGATACTCACGTTTTTCATGTCAGCGGTACTTGATAACTTGACGACCACGATCGTAATGATTTCCTTGCTGAAAAAGTTGATCAAGGACCACGATCGTCGCCTATTTTATGCCGGCATGGTGGTTATTGCAGCCAATGCGGGTGGAGCTTGGACGGTGATCGGCGACGTGACTACGACGATGTTGTGGATCAAGAAGAAGATTACGCCGGTACCGACCATGTATTGGTTGTTCTTACCAAGCTTGGCTTGTCTGTGCGTTCCATTGCTATTCGTATCGCGATATTTGAGGGGGCCGGTGGAACGTCCGGACCATGTTTCGCATGCACATTATAAGAAATTGAAGCCCTATCAATCGATGCTATTTTTGTGTCTCGGTTTCGGTGGCTTGCTGTTCGTACCAATCTTCAAAGCTGTGACTCACCTACCTCCCTTTATGGGTGTCTTGTTCAGCTTGAGTGTGATGTGGTTTATTTCTGAAATCGTGAAGCATGATATGGATCAAGAAACACGTTCTTCGACCCATGTGCTTTCTATTCTGAAAAAAATCGATACCGGTAGTATCCTCTTCTTCTTAGGAATTCTGTTAGCGATTAATTCGATGGCCTCCGTGGGACTATTGAAGCAGGCTGCGGAAGCTTTGGATTCGACGGTTGGAAATAAAAACACTATCGCGATGTTGATAGGTCTGCTCAGTGCGGTGGTTGATAACGTTCCCTTGGTCGCGGCGGGCATTGAGATGTACGACCTACCCACGGATAACCTGTTCTGGATTTTCCTCGCTTATTGTGCGGGGACCGGCGGCAGTTGCTTGATCATCGGATCGGCGGCAGGTGTGGCGGCGATGGGTTTAGAAAAAATCGATTTCATGTGGTATTTGAAGAAAGTCAGCTTTTGGGCATTACTAGGTTACCTTGCAGGCTGCGGAGTTTATTTCGCGCAGATCTGGATAGCAACCGCCATGGGTTACACCCTATGAGCTGAGTTAAAGTAGTCCTAAAATAAATCAGGCCCAAGGGCGCTGTCGCATCCTTGGGCCTTTTTCGTTGACTTCGCCTGAATGATAGTTCGAGCGAGTGTGTTGGGTCGCCCAGAACCGTCCGCGAATTACTCTGCCTTGAAGATTTTGATATTGGTACAGAACTGCGCGGTAAGCGGTTCTTGTGGATAGACGGCTTCGCCGAATGCCGCTACGTAACCCTCGGTTGGCAGTTTGATGGTGTAGCAATACTTCCCTTCTTGCAAGCGACAGGGATGCTCGATCCATTTCGAATCGCGGAAATCTTTGCTTCCGGAGACCGCGACCCACGCTCGAACTGCTTCAGGGGTCTTATTGGAAGCAACTTGCAATTGATATCCACCTTCGATCTTCTTGAAATCCCAATTCAGTTCGGGCAATGGTTCACCACCGGTTTGACTGCGATGCAGCGCTAGCAGACTACCGATCACCCGCGGATAATCATCGGCATTATGGCCCTTGTTGGGCACATACAGCAGATGTTTCGAGCCTTTGAGTTCATCCCAGTACAGATTGCAACTCTCAAGAGGCCAATAGCGGTCGTTGGTACCGAAGATCAGCAGTTTGGGTTGAGCAATCTTCTCACGATATTGGTAGGGATCCACGATTTTTTGCAACGACACGCCGGGTGGGGTATCGATATATTTGGGCAACTGCAAGTCGGTATAGTCGGCAATTTGTTCCGAGTATGTTCCCCAAGTCTCCATTTGCAACTTTAAATGCTCGCTCATATTGAGCATATCGATGACCATGGGTGCCAGAGCATGTACTCTTGGATCGATGCTGCTGGTGAGCCAGGTGGTCCAACCTCGTTTTGAAGCTCCTGTGACCGTGAAGTTGGCCAAATTCAGTTTCCACTTTTCTTTGCAAACCGCCTGGGATGCATCCATGGCTCGCACGGCAGACTTGACCATCGGCAAGAGCAGTGGCCAAGAGTCATCGCCCGTTTTCATATAGTTTGCAAAGGTTTCTGCGATGATTTCATCTTCAAACTTTTCGCCGAACATCGGTTGAAAGGGGACTTGCTGAACAATAACAAAGACCGACTTGAAAGCCTCAGCGAAGGTCGCGAGCAACGAAGCTTCACGTGGCAGATTGAGTTCATCGGGACCTGTCTCAGGCCACTCCTTCTTCCAACTACCGCCGCTGATCAAGAGAATACCGGGCACTTCAGACAGATCATCGACACTCTTGGGCTTGATGACATAGACGATATGTTTCCAAGTAGTACCTTGCCAGGTTTGCGAACTGAGATGCAAACGCAAGACTTCACAAGAACCGCTTTTGTCCTCTTGCTTAATCGACCACTGAAAGCTCTTGTCGTCTGAGCGGACATACTTTTCTAAAGCGGCATCTGCATTTTTGAATTTTTCGGGTGAGCGCTCTTGAGCGATGCTGATCGAATCGGAGACATAAGCGGTCCCGACGATAAGCGCCGTTAGCAGACCAATTTTAAAGAAGCGAACGAGTTGCACGAAGTATCTCCAATAATAGGGAAGAATATCCTCACTGATCATGATGCAGAAAAATCGACTGCGAGCTGAAACAGTGGAAAGAAACTAAGCGGCATCAGTGCCAGCGGCCACGCGAAGCGGTGTGTTATCTGTCGTGGAGAGACGTCCCCAACCTGTACCTACCACTTCGAGAGCGACCCGGTCATCCAAATTTGGACGGAAGATTGTCAATAACACTA
>JBIKMB010000311.1:0-5934 GCA_044359485.1 Pirellulaceae bacterium
TGTAAACAAGCCATTCCACGATATGACCGGTGGTCTGCAATTTGCGCTGCATATCCTGCTGATTGGCTCGCCCCTCAAACCATTCGGTGCTGAAACTCCCATCTGGATTTTGCAAAGTCCAGGTGTAACCTACGAAATCCTTCAGGAAAATCTCTGCTCGCGCATATTGGCCGGTAAGCGGCAGTCCGGCGGCTTGACGCTGTTTCAAAGCGTAACTCAAGCCCATCAATCGATGCGTTCCACCACATGCCGCCCCAATGACCGGCTGAGCCAATTCTTCTTCAACCAGACGCTCTAAGCTCCACTCTTCTCCCTGCTCATTGACCCAAGTCGCATCGTTGACCAAATAGTGCGATAAGGAAAGCAGCTTAAAGGTTAGTTCCGTCTTCGGCTGGCAAGTTCGCATCTCATAATCGATCAAATATTCGAGCGTGTAACGTTTTCTCCCCACCTGCAGCGGATAATTCGCTGGAACGCGGGACTGAGCTAAAATCGCGAGAAACTGTCCTTCATGCCCCTGCACACCAGCTCCGACCGCAGGACGGAACGAACCATCGCGCAGCGGTATAAAGATACGTTGTCCTCGGCATGAGCCGTTGTAACACATCCAGCTGATCGCCGATACGATTCGACCATCGGCACGCAGAGTAGTTTCTGAGCCATAAGGCAAGATGGAATGGAAAACAGCCCATGGACTACGCTCCACATTCGACTCCGGCCTCAATAAATAATAGTTCAGAGCCGCATCGATTCGAGAACGCAAACGAACCGTTTGCGGTGTGAGCTTGAGGGGTTGCTTGGCAGGACTTGAAGTATTCGCCCCACTCGTGTTCGTCCGATCCGCCGGCGGTACCTTCGGCTTATCTTCAGACGCAATCTCCGCTGCTTCCAAATCCATGTCCAGCTCTTTCGATGAACCGGAATCAAGCGGTTTAGCAGATTCACTCGGTGCGTTCTTCAGCGAAGCATTAGGCGAACCACGCTGAATCAATTCAAGCAGTTCACTGGCATGAGGTTCGGCTGAATCCGCTTCAGACTCAGGCATATCGCCCGGTACCACATCCGGTTGCTCGATCGGACCTAATGTCAAAGGTTGATCATTATCCTCTGGATCAAATTTTTTCTTAGAACTCGATAGCGGCTTGGCGGATTCTTTGGTGCCCGGTGGAAGAGGAGCTGCTTTTTTCTTCACATCATCTAGATGCAACACCGTCTCCTGATCTTCAGACTCCTCAGCCCCTTTCTTTTCTGAGGGCAAAACCAACTCGATATCGCTCCAAGGCTTATTCGGGTCGGTCAACTTTGGCCCCAGTGTCTCTTTCGGTTCCTTATCTAACTCGGAATCCGATTTCGGAATCGGTTTCGCATCGGACGGTGTCTTAGCATCGGCCGGCGGTTTGACCTCCGCCGAAGATTTGGGCTCTAAAAATGGTTTGGCAACTTTCGGCGTAGCGGTTTCTTTCGCACCGCTTGCTCCCTTGCGGAGCGGATTTTGCAGTTCAACTTGCCACGTTTCCTCGTCGTCCAAGCCTGCCGAACGAACTGCTTTTTCGTCATCCGTCTCAGCGTTCAGCTCAGCATTCGCGACTGCCGATTCGAACTCCGAGGACTGCGGATCACGCTTTAATAACTTGTCCAAATTGCGAAGCGGAGCTTTTCGAAATTTCAAGTGACTCGGCGTCGAATAAGGCGCCAGCGGTTGCTGCGTTCCGGCAACTTGATCGATTGCCACGCCCCGCATTTCTGCCTTATCGCTCTCCGCTGCAACCTGAACTGCGTCTGCAGAGGTACGCACGGGAGCCGGTGGTGCACCCGATTCAGGCATCTCAACATGTGTTGGCAGTAATGTCTCTTGCGCGAATCCGAGATCTATCTCCAACTGATGTGCACCGAGCATGCCTATCTGCAACGCAGCCAATCGTAGCAACCATGACGGCGTATTCCCAAGAAGTTTCATCCAGGTGCTGACTGTTTCCAAGTGCATTTGCTTCTCTATAAATGCAAAGTGTTTGATTGACTCGGCTCAACGAAATTCCCATACCGTCGCCTACGTGCAAGCGGAACTGTATGGCATGGCTTATCGAATAATTGTGGGCAAACCAAACCATGTCTGCTCTGCGACTTTAGGCTCTTCGGGAAAACCAGGACTGTTTGCCAAATAGTTCTGCCAAGCCTCTATATCACCACCGAAATCCTCACCGGTAATTTGCTTCAGTGATTGAGCCGCTTGAAATTGAATGGCTGGATCATTATCTTCGAGAGCCATCTCAAATGCCTCCTTCGCCACTCCGCCAGCAGTCTCTCCGAGAGCCTCTAATGCGGCAATGCGTACACTTGGACTCTGATCGGAAACTGCGATCTGCGTCAGCATCTTCTTGGACGTGTCCGATTTGCGTTGCAACCAAGCCTTACAGGCCGTGATTCGCACTTTGTCGACCTTATCCTCCGATGCTTTAGTAAGTCCTTCATCGGCAATTGGGCTTGAGATCATTGCGAGACATTCCACACTTAAGCGGCGAAGTTCTGGACTCGTTTCCGTATCCATCATCTCACTCAAAATGTTGGACCATCTCTCTTTTTCCTCTTGCGGCATCGAGGGTATTTGAGCCTTCAATGTTTCGAATTCGGCCACCCTCGTTGTGAAGGTCGCCCCATACTCCTCATCTTGCCGCCACGCCCGCTGTGTCCATGGCATCGCTGAGTTCATCGCATAAAACGGTCCATCCATGCATCCCGAACACAGGGAAATAATTCCAGCAATCGCCGCGAAACAACCTGCAAAGGATCTTCCCTTCCACCCAGGGTCTTTCCCCCCAGGGTCTTTCCCCCCAGGGTCTTTCCACCCATCGCCAGCGTAGCGCTTACTCCAGCGGCGGCTTTTTATCTCTGTCATCATTGCTAGCATTCCCTGCCTGCTTGCGGCGTAACTTGCCAGGAAAACAAACTAATCGGTCTGTTATCAAAACGGGACAGTGCTGGCTAGCCCGGATTATTGGCTTCACAGCTCAGAGTTGCCGTAAACCACTTGCTAAGGAACTGCGACAAGCAAGCAACCGTAGAATACTTGCACAACGAAAAAACTCCGCAGCATTTCACAGATGCTGCGGAGTTTCCGAGTGAATCAACTTTTTGAGCAATCGACCTAGCGGTTCAAGGTCACACCGAAGGTCACACCCGAGAGAATCACGCTCTGATCGTTTAGATTCGTATCCCCAAAGCCGGGGTTCGCACCTCGCCAAATGCCTCGGGCAAAGTCCGTGAAGGACCAGCCCGCTCGCAACGAAACCGAACGAGTTACCTGGTAGGCAGCGTCCGCTCGCACATCGAAGCCCCAGACAAACTCGTTGTTGTTTTGAGCGAGTGTGAATGAGCCCGTAGTGTTGTCGACGAAGGTCACTTCCGAACCAGTCCCGACGCCGTCATAAGTGGTGCTGTATTGGCGGAGACGATAATTACGATTCTGGAAGTTCTCACCGGCAAAAGCTCGGAACTCGGTTGATAGCATCCAGCGTTTGTAGTACTTAAAGTACCGGAAGCCTAGTTGGCCAAGCAACATTTGGTTATCTACCAAATTGAAATTGCTGATCAAAGTTTCCCGCTCCAATTCGTCTGGGTCTCCATCGGCATCGCTGCGGAAATAGGAGTCATTCATGGACATATCTTTAAACTTGGCATAGCGTAGGCCAACCAGCGGTTCGAGAATTCCACCGTAACGATACGGTTCCATACGCCAAGTTTTATTGGCTTCGAAACTCGTGTAATTCGCGACGTTCAAACTATCTTGGATGATGTAGACACGTTCGTTGTAGGTCGCGTCGTTTCGATCGCTGCGAGGGAATATTTCATCAGCATCGGGATCGTTGATACGATCATCATCTTCGTTGAAGCGATTGATACGCTCTTGATAAATATTGTCGTACACATTGGGGCCATCGATGTGCCAAGCGGTGAACGACCAACCCGAATCCTGCTCGGTCATAAACCCGAAATCAAAGCGATTACCCCAAGTGAAATCACCCGAGTTATCACTCGCTTCCGAATCGGAGCGGGAGACCCAAATATTTGCACGGTCATACGTACCAAACCAGCCGTACGACGCACGTTTCTTAGGAGTCAATTCCTCGACATCCTGCAGTTCTATCGGAGCAAAGAACTGCCAATCGGGATCGAACTCCAAAGGCTCAGCAAACGGATGGTACGTTTGCCCGAAGGTTACCTGTCCTGAAATAAACAGGGCAGCTGCGAAAAAGAGACGCGAGAGTTTGCATAGCACCGACATAGTTCACTTCCACTCTAGCACAGGATTTGTTTGTCCGCACCGCCAGCGAGCGTTGGCATACGGTGCTCGCGCAAAAGTCCGGTCGTGCAGGTAGTATCGGATCGTCCGCGAAATCAAGTTGAGTCGGTTTAGGTAAACCTTGTCGAAAAAATGCTCACTCCACGCCAATCCTGATTAAATTGCGACTTAGGCTCACCCTAAAGCTAGAAGCAAGGCAAAATAGCCAAAAGAGGCTACTTTCTGTCGCGGATTGGCGGCCTTAGAAATCGAAAATCACCCAAATTTCGGGGAGATCGATGGAGCATGTCGGCTTATAGAAGAGCAGCGCGATTACCGTCAAGGCCAACTTGACCGTCAAACTCGCTACAGTTTTCTCAGCTCGACGGAGACCAACTGCCGCGTTTCCCGATATTGGTTAGCCTTTCTTGCCTTGGCGGCGTTTCGCTTCAAAGAACTCGGTCAAGAGGCTGCCACACTGCCGCGCCATCACTCCTCCCACCGTTTCCGCTCGATGATTCAAACGCGGATCGCGCAGCAACTGGTAAAGCGTATCGACCGCGCCCGCTTTGGGATCGGTAGCGCCATAAATCACCCGCGGGATTCGGGCTTGCAATATCGCCCCGGCACACATCGGGCACGGTTCGAGCGTCACATACAAGGTGCAATTCTCCAGACGCCAGCTCCCAAGTTCCGCCGCCGCCTGCGTCAAGGCGATCATTTCAGCGTGAGCCGTCGGATCCTTCAGCTGTTCGCGCTGATTGTAGGCACCTGCAATCACGCGTTCGCCTTGCAAGATGATCGCTCCCACGGGAACTTCATCTTCCAACGCCGCTTGTTGAGCCAAGAGCAACGCTTGGCGCATGTAGTAATCGTGCAATCCAAGATCGTGCAATCCAAGGTCCTTCCGTTCTAAAGGGAGCGGCAAATTAAGGTTTTTTTCCAGCCGCTTCGTTTTCGTCTAGTATTCGATATCGCAAATTGCGAACAGCAACTCGAGATTGATAGGCGGCAAAGCCAACCGGACGGCTCGCATTGACCTCGGAACGAACCTGAAATTCATGCCCTTCGCGTTCCTGTTTGACGATCTCTTTGTCGTCGATCCAACAAGTGATGTGCAACGCATCAACGCGAACACGGAATTTGTACCATTTCTTGTTTTCGAAATCGAAAAACTGTGTCGTCGAGTTATTGGCCGCATCGTTGTAATCGATGCAGGACAGTCCCACTAAAGTACCTCCCCAGCCACCACCAATGTAGGAACAGTGGCCTTTACCGACCGGAAACGTTAAACCGCATAGAAAATCGCTTCCATCCAAGCGATTAGCTTCCATCTCGATCTCGAAGCCATCTTTAGGAAAATCTCCCGTAAAGGTCAGTCCGGTCAATGGAAATCCGAAATCCATTTCGACTTCGTTGTCTTTCCACTGGATTTTTCCTTCGCCACCAAAATTGGTGTTGCTCCATTTTTCCTTCAGTTCTTTGGCAAATAGCGGCTTCCAAGGCTGCTCTTTTTTCTCCGTCTGAGCCCAACTGATACCCTGCAAGAACATCCAGACGAACACCCCCAAGAAGGTGCACTTCAAAACGCGGTTTCCCAGAAAATCAGGGTGAAAGATCGTTTTTGGTCTCGCGGTCGTGAAAATCGTTGGATCATT
>JBIKMB010000312.1:0-5924 GCA_044359485.1 Pirellulaceae bacterium
AAAGGGACGGTGCTTCCGGAAAACAAGGATGCGAAAACAAGATTTACAAAGAAGCTTAGAAAACTGCCACCGGACAAAGTCGCAGCAAATATCACTGTCGACTCATCCCAGATATTCGCCTTGTTCTCAAGAATCATAATAGTGACAATGCCGGCAAAGACAAAACATAGCAGCAAAACTACGACTAGAGCGAATAGGTAAAACCTAAGTAAACGCAGGTCCTTTTGAACGAGTGCCCATATCATCGGTTTACCTCTTCTTTTTTGAACTCTAGAACCTCGGAGTATATCTTTGAAAATGTCCTCTAATCCGAAATCGATCACGCTTACACTCGCCGCACCGTTCTTCGAGATCAACTCTCCTAAGAGTTTCTCGGCCAATGGATTGACCGTCACCGTCCAATCGCACTGCGATAAACGCTGGAACAAAACCTGCTCGGGAACATAAACAGGTAGTTTGCCATTTGGTTGCAACAAAAAACCATGCACACTTTCGGCAAGGTCGAGCCAAAGGAGACCAAAACTAGGCCATTCATTCCTTTGGCTTCGCATTCTGTATTTGCCTGTCAAAATACTCCAAATCTTTTAGCCTTAACTCGGTGAGCTTTGAATCCGCATCGACGACAAGCTTGACCATATCACGACCTTCCCGGAAGAATTTCAACGCCTTCTCGTACTGCCCCATTTCAAGATAGATCTCTCCAAGTCGTGCCAAGGTCCAAGTCAAACTGGATTTCGCTGCCACATCTTTAGGATAACGATTTACCAGGGAGCGTTTGATCTCCTCCACTTTTCCCAGACACTCAAACGCTTTTTCCCATTGCTCCAGCATCTGGTAGCGTAACCCGATCTGGTCGTAGCAGTCGGCAAGTCGATTAGCCCTGCCCAACGATAGGATTTCTAACTGTTCGTTTGGATTGATTCGAAATTGGAAATCGTTGTCCCATCCATCCTTAGCAAGCATATCTCGAGAACGAAGCTTGAAAGATTTTTCTTTCAACTCCGAAAAACTGCGGGGGAGTTTTCCCTCACGATTTTTCAACTCTTTTCCAAGGAAGCCAAGAGTAATCAATCGAATTTTGGTAAGGGCAACGCGAGATTCCGCCGAGTCGCTATTTTGAAGCGTGTATTTTTGTCGACCCGCACCGGGCAGATTTGTTCTCTCAAAAAGAACCACGTCGTGACTTTCGGCAAATTTTTGCTGCTGTTCAAAAAAAGATCGATCCGCGATGTGCACCATGCTCTGCAGCGTTACTACTGGACCAACTTTTCCGCGACGCTCAAACTTGCGCACCGGTAACTGCAGAACGGTTTTGCTCAGAGCGTTATCGTTGACGACTCTAGAAAAATGTTTCTCGGAAGATATTTGAGCAGTGACCGTCGAGGCCAAGGAGCTTATGGAAATACAGAAGTAACCAATGATCTTCAAAGGTAAAAGAAAGCGGTTAAAAGCATAGGTAATCATGCGACTATTTCCCTCTCCTTCAGTATTCGCGTTGGCTGAGATACACAAAAGCCGCTACAAAAATGCAGCCTAAACCAATGGAGGCAGAGGAAACGCTATAGGCTATCATGGAAGGACCGTCTGGAAGGTCGGGAAACCAGTTAATCATTACGGTTACAAAGGAGATAAATATTACAATAGGCGTCAATACTCCGTATATCGTTGGAGTTGCATTGGATCTCGACCACAACGATGCGAACAACGAGACTCCTACCACCGAGCTAAAAGCCGCCAGGAATGGATGAAAAATGACATCATCCCAAAACAACGCGAGCGTGAGAAATAGGCTATTACCAAACTCAGACCTCGCTAGGTCGGTGAGCGTTGAGGGGTCACCAGCCCTATCCGCATCCAGAATTTCCCAATACAGCAAGCGATTGGCGACAAACCATACAACGAAGCAGAAGCAAAGGGAAAGCGACACGACGCTTAATACGACCAACAATTTGCTGCTGAAAATCTGTAAGCGTGTCGGCGGGAGAGAGGCTAGGAACTGCGAAGATCGATCGGCCCGCTCTAAAGTAACGGTACTTCCGGATAACAAGGATGCGAAAACAAGACTTACGATCAGGCTGAGAAAAACACCACCGGACAGAATCTCAGCAAATATCACTGTCGACTTGTGCCAGAAATCCTCCATATTCTCAAGAGTCATAATCATGACAACGCCCGAGGAGATAAAACAAAGCAGCAAAACTATGACCAAAGCGAACAAGTAAAACCTCAGTAAACGCAAGTCCTTTTGAATGAGTGCCCACATCATCGGTCTGCCTCTTCTTTTTGAACATTAGACCCTCGGATCATATCTTTGAAGATGTCCTCTAAGCCTAAATCGATCACGTTTGCACCCGTCGCATCGTTCTTCGAGATCAATTCTTCCAAGAGCTCCTCGCTGAATGAATTGACCGTCACCGTCCAATCGCGCCGCGATAATCGCTGAAATAAGACCTGCTCGGGAACATGAACAGGTAGTTTGCCATCAGGAAGTACAACCTGTATTCGCTTGATGCTACTTCGTAATTCTTCAACGCTTCCGCGAACTATGAATCGACCATCCACAAAAATCCCAACATCATCGGCGACGCGCTCCACATCATCAAAGTGGTGACTGGAGAAGAAGACGGTTCGTCCCTTGCATAAGTGACATTGGAGAACGCTTTCCAGAAACTCTTCACGAATCAATGGATCCAGCCCTGATGTTGGCTCGTCCAAAATGAGAAGATCTGGTTTATGAGCCAGGGCAAGAATCAGGCTCAATTTGGTTGTCATCCCCTTGGAAAGAGAAGCCACCTTCTTTTTAAGCGGCAACTCAAATGTCGATAGCAGTTGCTCCACCAGATCTTTGTCCCAACTCGGATATAGTCTGCTTACAAACCGAAATACCTCTCCGACGGTCATCCACCGATAGACAAAATGCACTTCGGGAACATAACCGACACGCCGGCGCATAGACGGACTATGCACTCGGGCATTTTCGCCAAAAAGTCTTACTTCACCCGAATCCGCTGGCGACAGTCCCATCATCATGCGAATCAAACTGCTTTTGCCCGCACCGTTAGGGCCAAGCAACCCAAACGTAGTTCCTTCACGCACTGTCAAGTCAACCTTGTCACACGCGATCTTTCGGCCGTAGCATTTCGTCACGCTACGCAATTCAACGACCGGAGGATTCTCAACAGATTTCAACATTTTTTCACCTCTTGCAAAATCTGCTTCAGGGCATCCTCGAATACGGAACGAATCGTATCTGGGGTAAGACGCGACTTCACTCCCAGCCGAATCGCGGCAGACAATTGCTGGCTAAGTCGCTGCTCGCTCGCGTTAACTTGGCTCCGATTGATAACCCTGACAAAGATGCCCACTCCCCGTCGCGTTTCCACGACCCCTTCGCGTTCCAGCGCTTCATAGGCACGCTGTACCGTATTGGGATTAACGTTGATATCGATCGCCATGGCTCGCAGTGAAGGAAGCATTTCGCCCGGCTTATACACTTTCGAATCGATCGCTTGTCGGAGCTGGTCGGCGATCTGCCGAAAAATGGGCGTAGAACTCTTTGGGTCAATCAGCATCACACCCCCCCCCAAGATCAAGTAAAACAACCTCTCATCGAACTAGTGCACTAATGCAGTCTAGCAACTCTCAATAGGTTGTCAAGAAAAATCGGCCCATGCAATGACCTTGTTTTTCTATTCGTTCGCAACACGCCCAGCAGCATGCCCCGGCAGAGCCAATCTCCCTCGTCTGCTGTATTGATGAAGATGCAGATCGCTGCGTAATTTATTTACAGGAAAAACTAAAAATATCGTGACCTCCGCTCGTTTCGATTACCATTCGATTCCGAGCATGCGTTTACTGATTCGATTCCATCACCATGGGATAGCAGGGGCTGTCGGCTAATCGGCCGCTGGAGTTCGATTTGCATCCGGTTGGGCCCGCGATGACGCTGAGCATACGACTCTCGTTTTCTCCACAACTACCCTCGCGGGTCATTGGAGCGCCTCCAAATAGAGGCGCATGGTCCAAGCGACTCACCGGAGACTACCAATCATTGGCAAGAAGAACGACAAAAAGCTATGCTTGACCAGTGACATGGGTGAAAGGAGAGCAAACCCCATCTAAAAAAGAACCCTTTGATTCTATTGCTGGCCCAACGATTTCGAGTCTTGAAAAAACGAAGAAAACTCCAAACCACCCAAGCCACTCAAGCCACTCAAGCCACTCACTGTGAACAGGTCACGCGTAAAAACTTTCACAATGTTTCTGAGAAGAATCGTGATTTTTTTCGCTCATTTGTAATGTAGCCGGTGTCTATTAAGGTTCTATCCATTTGAGTAACCATAGTGAAAGGCGTCCAAATGGCAACCGACTCGGAAACGACAATTATTAATACGCAATCGCCTATCATCGATTCCAAGGATCAGGCACCTTGCGTCGAAAAACCTGTCACAACTTCTGACCGGGAGCATTTCATGGCCAAACTAGACGAGAACGCCTCCGGCCCTCCGACACAGATATTTAAAAATTCCCCTGCGAAAGATCAAGTCACTCCGTCAGAAGCCACTTCACCTCTTAAAACGTTCGAAAATTCTGAAGCAGATCTACGCTTGTGGAACAGCAACGACAAACTATCCAGCCAACCACAAAATCTCTTTCTTAACGAACCGGTAACTTTTCGCCCTTTCAACCACAGATTTTTGATTGGTGACGAAATTGGGAAGGGCGGTATGGGCCTAGTCTACTTAGGCTGGGATTTGCAGTTGCATCGCCACGTAGCCATAAAGATCATCCGAGAGGATCACAGCAAGAAAAAGCAAAATCTTCTTCGATTTCTCCGAGAAGCGAGAATCGCCAGTCAACTGCGCCACCCCGGCATCTTAGGCATCCATGACTTTGATATCGATCCCACCTTTTCCGCGTACATCATTATGGACCTTATTACTGGAAAAACGATGGAGCAAACGATCGACGAAGCAACGGGTGACGAGGTAAAACGGGCATCGCTGCTCACGATGTTTTTTCAGATTTGTCAAGCCATTGCTTTTGCGCATGCCCAAGGAGTCGTCCATCGCGATTTAAAACCAGCCAATGTCATGGTCGCTGACTACGGAATTGCTACTGTCGTTGATTGGGGCTTGGCTAAAGTCCTCAGAACCAATGCAATACGATCCCAAGACGCGCACGAACAATTTTTCAGCTCGATCGCTCAAACAAATATCGACCCGCCATGCGATTCTTCGTATGACATCTCCAACACTATCTTTGGAACGGTCATGGGCACGCCCAATTACCTTTCCCCCGAACAAGCACGTGGCGAATTTGTAGATTACCGAACTGATGTTTTTTCGCTCGGAGGCATTTTATGTCATTTACTCACAGGTTCGCCCCCATTCACGGGAGATAAGATTGTCGACATCTACCGCAAAAGCGCTATGGGTGATGTATCTGATGCCTTCTCGCGACTTGACCGATGCGGTGCTCCGATACCGATTGTTCAATTAGCAAAACGATGCCTAGATCCTAAAGTCGACAGCCGGCCCGAGACCGCTACCTTTCTGGTGGAGACCCTTAAAGGTTATCTCGAATCTGGTCAGCGTCGAGCGGAGGAAGAACTCGTTCGCTTTTTCGATTTATCCCTCGACCTGTTTTGCATCGCCAACACCCAAGGCTATTTTTGGCGACTCAACGACAATTTTACCCGAGCGCTTGGCTACACAGTAAAAGAGTTAACCTCTAAACCATTCCTCGAATTCGTCCATCCAGACGACCAGCCGAAAACGATCAACGAGGTACTAAAACTCTCCAGAGGCGAACCAACCATTCAGTTCATCAACCGTTATCGCCACAAAAATGGCAGTTACATATCGCTCGAATGGACAGCAAGATCGCTTGAAGAGGAAGGGGTCATTTACGCAGTGGCTCGT
>JBIKMB010000100.1:0-19437 GCA_044359485.1 Pirellulaceae bacterium
GGGTTATGCAGCAAAGCGACGATTTGGTGGTGGTGTTTGACTATTGTGATTGCCATGGCCGGGTGACACGTCGGGTGGTTAGTCCTATTCGTTTTTTGGATGGGGATCGTTTTTTGGGACTATGTCTTTCGCGTGAGGCACCTCGTCAGTTTTATCGGGAGCGATGTCGGAACATGAAGATTGCGGCGGCGAGCAGTTTTGTCATGCCCGTTCCCATTTGTGATGTGATGTAATGGATTGGGTTTTGAAAACGACTCGCGAGAAAAATGGTGCAGCGGGTTGTCGCGGCTGAATAATCTGATCCGTCGTACCGATAATTGGAATTGGTAGATTAGGTGCTTTGCGACCTTCCAAACGAACCGACGGCACCAACTGCAGTTACGGCGTTTGGCGTCAGCCGCGACATTAGCCGCGGTTATGCCGTTTGGCGTCAGCCGCGGTTATGCCACTCAGCGCCAGCCGCGGTTTTCGGATAGGCTCGAAACGTTTCTGCACACTAGGGATAGGGGTGACCAGCTATGCACAGCACAAACTTGAACGTCGGTTTCGTGCGTTTTGCGTCGTGGATCGCAGCGATTTCGGTGGTTGTGGCCGGCCAAGTCGCGCAGGCCCAGTTGATTCCCTACAATCCGCGTGTGGAACGCGGTGCTACGGTGGGCGGGGTGACGGGAGCGGTGATTGGCGGCGTCATCGGTAAACAAAATGACGAGACGGTTGAAGGGGCGCTGATTGGCGGAGCGGTTGGAGCCATCACGGGTGGCATTGTGGGTCATGCCCAGAATCAACGGGATGCAGAAATGCGGGCGGCCCAGCAGCGCGCTTACGATGCGGGCTATCGTTCAAATCCCAACTATTATCCTCAGCGTGGAGTTCCGCAGAATTACCCTTATCCTCAAGGGGCCTATCCACAGCGGCAGCAAACTGTAACGACCTACCAGAATCGCCCAACGCGTCAACCGGTGGGAGTCGCGGACGTGGTCGCCATGACGCGTCGCGGTTTTCCAGACCGATTGATCATTCAGCACATTCAAATCCATGGAGTTCGCACGGTGCCTTCGACCGAAGAATTGCTCAAAATGTACGACGAAGGGGTTTCGACCGAAGTGATTGAAGCGATGCAGGAATATGTGCTGACTCAGGATGGGGGCGTTGTGGTGCAGCCATCGGTGCGCGAGCCGGTCGCTGCAGGAGTTCCCGTCCAGAACAATTCAGCCCAAAACAATTCAGTGCAGAACAATTCAGTGCAGAACAATTCAGCCCCAGCGCTTCTTGCACCACCGACAACTTCTCGACCTCGTCCGCAGTCGCAATCTCGCACGACCTACCGCCGCCGCTATTAACATTGCAGTAAGCCTCTCTCTTCAGAGCGACGCTGGCTCACAAAACCGCAAAAGCGAACGCTGCCCGCGTGTAAAAAGCGGTAGAGCGCTTCTCGCAGCTTCCGTGTGAATCCATTGAGATTACCGGGCTGTTTTTCGCTTTACGTACATTTGTACGTGTGGATAGGGAGGGACCATCACCCATTCACCCACCCCCCAAAAAATGGGCAAAAACCCTTCCATGGAAGGCCCCCCAATTCTTTTTTTCGGCAGAAAAAGCTGCCCAGCTTTCCCATTCTTTTGACTCTTGCCTTACAGAGCAGTAACTTTCGCCCCATCTGTTCTGGTACATCTTGTCGACCTTGCTATGTGGGAAGTTGCTCCTATGTCGCGACCGCAGGACTTATCTCGCTTTTCTCGTCATCGCCAACGTTTTCGCAGGATGCTAGCTGAAACGCTCGAAACTCGGCTCCTGATGGATGCCTCGTCGCAGGAACAGCTTGTCAATAATCTGATACCGCGACTTCAGTCAAGCGATCAGCAATCCACAGCGCTGGCGGCGAATTCATTTGGCGATCGGGTGATCGTTTACGCTGGCTACCGCGACGATGATCCGGATGGAGTCTTCTTCCGCCAATATCCCCGCAATGCGGCTGCGCGGGACGTAAGACTTGCCAATGTGGAACGGCGTCAGGAGCAATCGACTCCTTCGGTGGTGGTCGCTGATAACGGGAACTTTGCTATCGTCTGGCAGGGTCGTGGTCGTGACGTCGTTGCCGGCCTGCGCGATACGTTCGGTGTCTTTCTTCGCTGGTTCGATCAACAAGGCGCACCACTCAGTGGAGAAGTGATTGTCAATCAACAGATCGAAGGTGTTCAGGAACATGCAGATTTAGCTCTCATGCCCGATGGTTCCTTGGTCGCAGTTTGGGCTGGAGCCAGTCGCGAGGATGCCTCTGGCGTTTATGCCCGTCGATTCTCTGCGACCGGTCAGCCTCTCGGTCCCCAAGTCCTACTTCATCCACCCGATGCAGTGCGCCATGATTTTCCTAGTGTTGACGTCGCGCGCGATGGCTCGATTTATGTTACTTGGAGTCGTCGCACAGGTGGAAATTCTGCCTGGGATATCTTGGTTCGCAAATGGAATTCGCAATTGCAACCGTTGAGCGATCCGTTCGTTATCGGCGCATCGGCGCACCATCCAGAACTTGCCGGCTCGCAAGTTCGTTCACGGATTGCCTCGCTTCCCAATGGGGAATCTATTGTCACTTGGTCCACCTTCGATCCCGGCCAACAGCAATGGAACATCGCTGCTCAGCGACTCTCGGCAACTGGGGGACTGATCGGGGAACCCTTTCGCGTCAATCGTCAAAGTGGCGGAGTTCAAAAAGATCCAGACATTGCTGTTTCGAGCGATGGGCGTTTTGTAATCAGTTGGACTCGTGGCATTTGGAACGGAAGTGGCTGGGAAGTTGTAGCTTCTGTCTTTGATCCGGCGGGAACACCGCTGGACGATGAATTGCCGGTACACACGATAACGCTTGGTTACGCTTCTGGTCACCAACAGTTTTCGGCAGTTGTATGGGGTCAGGGAGTCAATCCAACATTCGCTTGGAGCGGTCGTGGTGAAAACGATCGTGGTGGCGTCTGGACACGTGGCCCTGAGTTGCAATCGCGCCCGCGGCTTGGATCCATTGCTCCGCAATCAATTCGCGAAGAAGAATTGCTTTCGTTACCCATCGAAGTTATTCCTGCATACGAAGGGCAAGTGATCCAATTGGGACTTGATCCCGACGATGCGCCTTTTGGCGCGACGATCGATCCGCTGAGAAAACTATTTTTATATCGCCCTACGGAACTTGATGGTCCGGGTGTTTATTCGGTGACCCTGGTGGCTCATGATGTACTTCGTCCCGATTTACCAACTCGCTTGACGTTTCAAATCACCGTTCAAGAAGTCAATCGACCGCCGGTGCTAGTAGCTCCTCCGCGTCTTACGATCGATGAAGAAAGCCCGTTGCAATTTCAAATCACCGCCACCGATCCCGACATTCCAAACCAAGCGTTAACTTTCTTTTTGGATCCAGCGACCACGCCCGCCGGTATGACCATCGATCCGCAGCGGGGGATTGTTCAGTGGTGGCCGGATGAAGCGATAGGCCCGGGCGAATTCCGCGTAAGTGTTGGTGTTCACGACTCTGGTTCACCCAGCCTAACGGCCACTAGCACCGTGACGATTGAAGTGCGTGAAGTCAATCGTTCTCCTCGAATCCATCCCATGTTGGATGTGAGTATGAATGTTGGTGATCGGCTGACCAATGTTGTGGTTCGCGCGACCGATCCAGATCGCCCTCATAATCTGTTGAGGTTTCGCTTAATCGATGCACCTGCAGAGATGACGATTGATGCGCAGAGCGGAGCAATCGGTTATCAAGCGACCCAAGCTGGAGTCTTTGTGGTGAACGCCGAAGTTTATGACGACGGTCGTCCCGAACTTTCCGATCGCGTCAGTTTTCGAGTCCTTGTCTCACAGCCGCAGGATAGAGCGCCGACATTCGCTCCAGCGCCCATTAACCACGTCATCGCAGAGGAGGTAGCTTGGTCTTATAGCTTGCCAGGAGTCGCACGATTTCCGGAGCAGTCGATCGGCTATCGGGCGCTGCATGCTTTACCCACAGGGATGACTTTGTCGGACTCGGGTTTATTAAATTGGACACCAGCAGAACAGCAAGGTCCCAATCTCTTTACATTGGCAGTGGAGGTTTTTGATACAAGCGAGCCACTGCAAGCGACTCAGGCGACCTTTACTATCCAGGTGCTTGAAACAAACCTTCCACCAGTGTGGACCGATCCAGGACCGCAGACAATAGATGAAGACGTGATGTGGTCGAGAACATTTTCAGCGAGCGATCCAGATTGGCCCAACAATTCGTTAACCTATCGCGCGGTGTCATTACCTATGGGTGCAGATTGGGACGCAGCGACGCGAACCGTTCAATGGCAACCAACCGAAGAGCAGGGAAGTGGAACATATGATTTAGTATTGGAAGTAATCGATAGCGGAAACCCTGACTTAAGTCGGCAATTGAATGTTCCGCTTACGGTGCGCGAAGTGAATTTACCACCGCGATTGGAACCCGTCGCAGATCGCCTGATTTCACCCGGTGATTCTATGCTTGTATCGCTGAGAGCGACCGACCCTGATATTCCGAACAATACATTGACCTATACGCTAATCGGTAACGTACCATCCGGTCTAACACTTGATGGGAGCTCGGGGCGCTTACAATGGTTGACCGGTGCAAATACAGCCTTCGGCATTTATCCAATCACGGTTGAGGTCCGCGATTCAGGCACACCCCAGCTGAGTGACCGCACAACATTTTTAGTCGAGGTTGCTCCTGCATGGATTCCATTACAGGAAGGAGAAAGACTATCAACAGCCTACGTTTCAGAACATGAGTTACCACCAGGTACAAAGGCTTTAGAAATTTCGTTCCGCAACCTTCAGTTTGATGGTACCGACGCGCGGATTATGCGTGATGCATTTGAGCTAGCTTTGGTCGATATGCAGAATCGTCCTCTAGCGGGAATTACTGCCATCAGCCGCGATGCATTCTTTAACATTTCAGAAGGGGGTTTAGTCAGCACAGGGCCTGGCGTGATCTATGATCTGGCAGCCGGGACTGTCACGGTCGATGTGCAGCATCTGCAGAATGGTGCAGCTTTTCGCTTGGTCAGGAGATTGGTGGGGAACGATGCCGATCGAGATTCGCGTGTCGAGATTCGAGCAGCACCTAAATATTTAGACAACAGCCCGGTACCATATGGTCGCCTTTCGAGCAGCGGTCACGATTACGCAGTACCAACCTGGGGAAGTACTATCGATTGGACAAATATGGGTTTGCTCGACGACGCGATTAAGATCGAGCATTTCAATACTTGGTTCGATGAGGATTCCAATCGAATCTATTCGCGGATCGAGGTCAGCAACAGGACAAACGTCCCGTTGGCAGGTCCAATTCTCTTGGCAACTGGTAACCTCAGCGATCCGACGGTCAATGCAGTGGACTATCACGGTCTTATTCCGTCAGTACCTCGGGAGCAAATAACTTGGCCCACCTCTCTGACTGGAAGCTTCTACTGGGATATTACCAGTGGCCTAGAGGGCGGGGAACTTAGCCCTCATACATCGCGAGTCCTCGACATTGCGTTTGAAGCTCCAGAGCGCGAAAGATTTTTATTTGATCCGATGGTGCTGGCTCCAATCAATCAATCGCCAACTGTAGTGTCATTACCTCAGCTTCGCGCCCGACCAAATACTCAATATGTCTACCGTATCGAAGCGTCGGACTCAATTGGAGATACTTTGACATATCATTTGCTCGATGCTCCCCAGAATATGGTATTGAATCAAACCACGGGTTTATTGACATGGTCGACACCCAGCCAAACATCGAGTGCCCTGGTAACGATTGAGGTACGCGACTCGCGTGGCGGTTCTACACAACAGAGTTTTACCATCGAAGTCTCAGCCCAGATGGGCTCACCACCGATCATCCATTCGATACCGATTGTAGATGCCTATGTGGGTGAGACTTATCGTTATGTCGGTATAGGAAAAGACCAAGAGTACGATCCTTTAGTGTATCAATGGTTGCAAGGTCCAAGCTCTATGGCTGCAGTCGAAAGCGGGGAGGGTTTTGTCTTCACTTGGACCCCAACCGCTGATGACATCGATAGAACTCATGTGGTTCGCTGGACTGTGAATGATCGACTCAATGGTGCGAGCGAGCAAACATTTGCGATCGACGTTCATCCCAATCCGCGCAACGCTCCGCCGCTATTTGTAAGTTCTCCACCGACCGAATTCAAAGTGCCGCGATTTGAGTTAAGCGACACAGTGGGTGAGGTTTCTCCGCGAACGCTAGAAGAGTATCTAATTCGCGATGAGGAGGTGACCCGCAACGTCAAACTTCACTGGAATTCGGAGACGAATCCGCGCACGGCCGATCTGATCTTTGTGGTCGATGAGAGCGGTTCCATGCAGGAACAGACGTGGCTCCGTGATATCGTCAGTGGTATCGATGATCGATTGCATGACATCGGTGTGTATGACAGTCGTTATGCGATAGTTGGCTACGGCGGTGACAACCCTGACCCCCATTCGTTGTTGCCTGAGGGTGATGCAGAGATCGTAATTCATTCACCACATGGCGAATTGGTCTATGCGGGTTCGTTAGCGACCGCCAGAACATCCACCGCACTGTTTGCGAAAGAAAAGGGGGAATATGTTGTCACTCTTAGGAAAGAGTCTTTAAAGAGCCCTGGCTACAAGAATAGCCCATGGAAATTACCCTTCGAAATCGAGAAATCGTTTCCAGCAATCAATCGAAATGTGTCTGGAATGCAGCGATATCAGGGGAACTTAAATGCTCTTGATAAGACGATCGAATGGGACGCTGTAGCGGGACGGCCCTTTTTAATTCACGCTTATTCGGGCGAAGGCATTAGGGGAACACTCCTTGATCCGAGTGGTCGCCGTGTTCAGGTTGGAAAGTCACTTACAGGTTGGCATACCCTACATTCACCCACCGAAACCGGACGATATCGTTTGCAACTCGCAGGTTCATCCACTGCGACCTTCGATCTCCAAATCTTTGATATTGCCCATTCAAGTGTATCGATACAACCGGGAGAGCGAATCGCAGGGACCTTTGCAAGTGCCCATGATGTGAGAATTTATTCTTTTGATGCTGCGGCTACATCAGCCTGGATTATTGATCATTATCGCTGGCACAACGACGCAACAGGAAACGGCCAACATCCTGAAACACGCATCGATATCCTTAGTCCAACAGGCAGGATCATCACGCCAACCTTTTTGCAGAATCGCGATTTGCGTCCAAAATATAAGGGTCTTCTGGCAACCGGAGATGAGGGTGTCTTTTCACTACCTTTATCGGGCAAGTATCTGATCGTTGTGCGGCCTGGTTCTGAAATTCTTGATTACGCATTTAAGTTACAGGATGGCGCTCACCCTCAAGACATCATTCAGTTAAATACGGTTTATCCGTTGGAACTTCCTGCAGATGGCACGCACAGACGCGTTCATTTTCAGGCAATCGCTCAGCGCCGTTACCAGTTTGAAGCAACACACTTTGGAACTGTAGGTATCGATGTGCTCGATGCAAAGGGACATTTCGTTACAAGCGGCACCGCTGCGGACTTCTGGAGTTGGACAGCGCCGAAATCCGGCATATATCAAATCGTCCTCAGCCGGCTCGATAGTCCATTTTACAATGTACCCGATATTGGCTGGATGATTCGAGATTTAGGAGGCGATCTAGTAAATCCTCCCTCTCCCATGCGCATCGACTATGGCCAAAATATTGCCGAAAACGTTAGCTCTTCGTCCGAAATCGATCGCTTTATCCTTTCAGGATCTGCTGGCGACTTATGGCAAATCGATGTAATTGCAGCTTCTACAAGCCTCTTGCGCATGCGTTTAAGAAACGCAGAAGGGGGAGTCTTATGGGATAGCCCATTCACAAAAATCGGTGGAATTTCCTCCATTGATGCAATCTCTGCGGAACTTGCTCTCGAACACCGAATCACACGGATTCCCACCAACGGTGATTATGTGTTGGAAGTGGCAAGCGAGATGCCTGGTGACTACGAGTTTGTCGTCTCTAATGTTTTACAAAAATCGTCAACTGCCTTTCCTAATGTCTGGAATGCAAGCATCGATGAAAGCTATGCACTTTCGACCTATCGAATCGCGTTGGAAAAAGAGGAACAAATCAAGTTTCGAGATAGCAATTGGCTTAATCTTGAACAAGCAAAAGCACTTGCCAACACATTGAAAGCCAGTGGAGAGTATGAAGATGGTTATGATGCAATCGCTTATACTCTCGAAAACAATCGATTTCGCGCACTGGCCAGTCGACAAATAGTATTGATTACTGATGAAGATCGCGATGCTGTCGATGCCAACCTTCGAGCGAGCGGTCTGCTGCAGCGATTGCAGCAAGCCAATGTGAGGTTACATATCTTAGCTAACTCCATATTACGCGATGCAGAAGGTGACAACCTCTTGGGTATCGCCTTCGATAAAAAGCAGTACATCGCAACATCCGCCGCAGCGAATGGAACTTTTGAACAAGCCATTCTTGCCAACCCAACGGTCATCGATCGAACAGGTAATACCAAAGCGGATTATTATTCCTTAATTGAACAACTGGGCGGTTTTTATTGGGATATCCTTGCGCTGCGGCAAGGAACCGCCGAAGTTCGCAGTTCTTTCAGTGCGGCGTTCGTCCATCATCTGATCGGTAACATTGATCGTGATACACAAATCGCTGCTACTAGCAGCCTCCCGCAACTTATCTCTACCATTGGAAGTCCGATTTGGTCAGACACCGGTGTTACTTTTCCCGTCACTTTCCGTGGTGATGGCGACGCTCATAAATTTGAAATACAGTTTCACACCGATGATATCCAGCGTATTTTGTTAGGTGCGATTCCAGTGGGGTTGGGCACGGCCTATCGATACGACTATCTGGCACGCGATCCGGATCGAGATCCTCTCCGTTACCGACTTATCTCTTCTCCTGGAGGCGCGAAGCTGCTGGATCCAGGGAGCTATCACTATGAAAAAGGTGCTTTGTCCTGGCGTACCAAGGATTCAGGTGACTACACACTTTCCCTTGAAGCGATGGATCCTTTTGGGCAAACAGATTTGCAAACTTGGCAAATTAAGGTTCGCGATATCGGATTAGGAAATCATGCACCTACCATAACTCCTATCGCTACCCGCACGATCGAGGTCGATAATCCGATACAGATCCAAATCGAAGCAGAGGATCAAGACCTTGATGGATTAACCTTCCAACTACTATTGGACTCCGAGACTGGTACACTTCCCCCTCTGGGCATGAAAATCGATCCCGAATCGGGGCTTTTAACATGGCGGCCCAATCGCTCACAAAAAGGTAACCATTCCATCGCAGTCAGAGTTGTCGATGGACATGGAGGTAAATCGACGGTACGTTTTCAACTCCGCGTGATCGATCCATCTCCACTTTTCAATGATAGTCCAATCTTTGTTTCTTACCCTCCTACATTTGCCATTGCGGGAGAACGATTTCAATACCCCATCGACGTTCTGGATCCCAACGGAGATCGTGTATCTCTGCAACTATTATTAGCCCCCGAGCAAATGGTACTCGATGCGGAAAGTGGTCGTTTGGTATGGCAACCGCGTCAATCCGATTTGGGTACGCACTCGATCGTCATTCGCGCCGAGGATGTTTGGGGAGCAGTCCAACTGCATGAATTCTCATTGCATACACTGCAGGCCAATGAACCACCCGAATTTCAGTCGCTTCCGGTACAACGCACACCAATCGGCGACGAATGGGTCTATTCGATCGATGTTCGAGATTCCAATGGAGATCGCCCCATGTTGAGTTGGGGTAATGAGGAAGGTCCCCATGGAGCGGTGCTAGACGATGCCACTAGAACTTTAACCTTCACGCCTCCCGCTCCAGGCTTATATACGTTCACCTTGATCGCGGACGATTATCGCGGAGGTATAACAAAGCAAGAAATACTACTCGAAGCGACCGATAGTTATTTCCCACCGAAGTTCCTGTCAACTCCGCCAACCCATGCCGCACTGGGAGCATGGATGGAAACCACGGTCTTGGTCCAGGATCGAGATATAAGTGAAAATTTGCGTTTGCGTCTCGAATCCGATTCACGGTTGCGTGAAGCTTCTCTGTTAGAGGTCACGCCACCATCATCGTCCCCACCGGGAACTCGCGCATGGCAAATGCGTTGGCAGCCCATCGGAACGGGTTTGTATCACGCCCAACTTGTAGCGGAAGATCAGCAGGGTTTACAGGTCAAACAGTTTTTCTCAGTCATGGTGTTTGATCCGACTGCAAGCAATCAATCACCACTCATTCGAAGCGTCGCTTTAGCACCGGCAGTTCGCGATGTAGCGTGGTCGTATCAAATCCAAGCATTAGATCGTGAGGGTGAATCGCTGAGCTACAGTTTAGATGGAGCATCTTTGTCACGCGGGATGAGCATCGATGCGAACGGTACCATCCGCTGGACTCCTATCGAGTCAGGCGAGTTTCGCACCAAGGTGACCCTGCGAGACGCCGGTGGCCGGTCAACACTCCATGAGTTCGTCTTACCCGTTTTGGCAAATGCTCCGCCTCGATTTGTCTCGACGGCCGATCGCTCTATTATTGTGGGAACGCAGTGGACTTACGACGTGGTTGGAATGGATCCCAATCCAAGAGATTCGCTTTCGATATCCCTGGTTTCAGGCCCATTTGGCATGTTTTTTGCGTCCGAGGGAAAGCTACTTTGGACACCGAGCGAGCTGGGAACTTTTCCGGTGACAATCGCGGCTACTGATAGCGCTGGCGCAACAACGTACCAAAACTTTGAGGTAACCTCGCGATCTGCTGCAAACGGTTCACCGTCGATCACACGCTCACCTCGCCAAACACTGCAGGCAGATACTCTTTATCAATACCGCCTTGAAGCAATCGATCCCGAAAATGATCGGCTTCAATTTAACTTGCTCGAAGGACCGGCAGGTCTAACTTTATCGTCGGATGGATTCCTCCGATGGCGTCCCACATTATCGCAACTTACGGTCGCATCAACTCCCCATCGCGTCGGCGTGCGCGTAACCGATGAGTACGGTGCGGCGAGTGAATCGCATTGGAATGTTTTCGTCGTGGCTTCTTCACCCAATTCGCCCCCAAATTATCTGGAACCAACGGAAATTTTCGCGATTGCCGGTCGACCGATGACAACGCCCCTGACAGCCAATGATAAGGAAAACGATTCGCTTTACTGGCAGATTTTGAATGGCCCGCCGGAGTTAACGATCGAGGCTTGGACTGGCGTACTGTACTGGGAACCTTCGCCAGCCAACATCGGAAGACATCCAGTGAATTTGCTGCTCAGCGATCTAAATGGAGGTGTTGAACGCGTTCAACTTTATGTAAACGTCCGCGGTGTCAATACTCCGCCGCGTTTAACCGGCACGCCCTCAACACTTCATCGACGCAATACACCGTATCGCGAGACATTTTCGGCAAGCGATATTGATGGTGATAGGGTAACGTATTCCTTGCTCAATGCACCTTCCATCGGAAATCCCCAACTTGATCCGACCAGTGGACTGTTGACTTGGCTCCCCAATCAAAATGGAACTTTCAGTTTCACCGTTGCTGCCACCGATTCATTTCAAGGTCGCACCACGATGAGCTTTCAAGTGGTCGTCGATGATCGCGGCGCCAATCGTGCTCCCAAATTTCAATCAATCAACGCGGGCGTAGCCGAACGAGGGTCTCTCTACTCAAAACAAATTAAGGCTACAGATCCAGAGGACGATGCTATAACGTACTCGCTCTTGCGTGGCCCACAGGGCATGACAGTAACAGCAAACGGTATTCTGCAATGGAATGTTCCCATTCAGCACGCAGCGTACACAGAATCAGTAGAAGTGAAGGCAACCGATATCTGGGGGGCTGTGGGATCATCCGCTCTGACACTACCTGTGAAAGGATCCAATCAGTCTCCCCAATTCACCTCAACCCCCACGACGCAAATCACTCTAGGCCAACAGTATGTTTACACCATCGACACACACGATTCCGACCTTGACGATTTAAGCCTTGCGTTAGTTCAAGCTCCAAGCAATGCTCGACTGGATCCTCGAACGGCAACTCTCTACTGGACCACCGATACATCGAGCATTGGCAGCTATATGTTTGAGTTAACACTCACTGATGAACGTATAGCGATTCCTGTTGAGCAGAGTTGGATTGTACAAGTCGTCCCGGACCAAGAGGCACCCAAGATCGACGTCAGCTTGCCGCGAAACTACGGCGATGCTGGGCAAATGCTTGCGTTCACCGCAACGGCGAAAGACAATGTACGGATCAAATCCCTCATCGCTGAATTTGCCCACAGAGAGATACCTCTATCTCGCACAGGAACAGGTTATTTGACCTTGCCGAGTGCGGGAAATTATGTGCTGCGTGTTCGCGCGTCTGATGACGCTGGCAACGAGTCGCTTGTCGAGAAACCAATTACGGTGCGTAATCCAGAGGATAAACCGCCGCTAGTGAGTTGGAATACACCAGAAGAATTCGCTCTAATCACCGCTCCCATTTCCCTAAATGCGGCAATCGCTGATCCCGAGAACAGTTTGCGGGAGATACGCGTATGGCTCGTATCGCCCAGTGGTGATTTTGAAAGAAGACTTATCTTTGAAAAGTTGTCCACCAATTCTCTTGCGAATATGCCGAACTGGAGCGTGGGGACATTTGATCCCACGGTTCTCGCGAACGGAGAGTATATTTTGCTTCTGGAAGCGATCGACGCCAACATGAATCTATCGTCCACTCAACGATCCATTCGCGTGACCGGCGGAGCCAAGCTGGGTACTTTTCAAATGAAAGTACTCGATATGATCCTACCGATTGGAGCAGCAAGCCTTGCCATAGCCCGAGTTTACGATAGCCATCGGGCAGAAAAAATGGGAAGCTTTGGCCGTGGCTGGGAATTGGAGATTGAGAAAAGTTCTTTGAGCGTAGATCGTTCAACCCTGGGTGAAGTTGGATCAGGCCGCTATGCTGCGTTTATAGATGGAACACAAGTTACCATCCAATTACCGAGCGGCCTCCAGGAAACGCACCATTTCGCACCCGTACCTGGTACGGTGGTGGCGGGCGAGGTAATCGATTGGCTTCCCGCCTTCAAAGCGCCGCTTAATTCCAAAGTGAAATTGCTTCCGCCACCAGCTACCTTACGAAAAGTGGGACAGACGTATCAGACAATCGCGGGCGTGACCTATACGCCCTATGACCCATCGATCGGGAACTATTTCGATCTTGAATTTGAGGATCGGACTAAAAATCGCATCAATGCAACCTCTGGCGAATTAGTCAAGATTTTAACGCTAGACGGAGCGGAGATAACAGTGACCGACAATGGACTTCGCTCGAATCGTGGAAAGTCCATTGTCATCGAACGCGACTATTTAAACCGTATCATCGCGATCCATGATCCCAAGGGTGATACCTTCACCTATCAGTACGATGCGTTAGGGAGGCTAGCCGAAACGGTCGATCGTAACCAAAATCGTCTCCCCGCAGAGGCTCGCAAGAAAACACTCTATCATTTCGATGATGAAAATCCTTGGTTGATCAAATCTTCCATTGGACCAGATGGCCGAACTGCTTTTGTGCACCAGTACGACGATTCTGGAAAATTGACCCACACACTCAACGCTATGGGCGAAGGGGTCGTCAATCGTTTTGATTCTGGGAATCTCACAATGACGCTTGGCGATCACTTAGATTCTCGTGCGACTTTACAAATGGATAATATAGGACGACCAATAAAGGTTGTGGGTGATCGCGGCAATCGCACAGAGTTCACCTACAACGAATTGGGCCTGCCAGCCTACATGACCTCCATCATCGTCGACAACGCCAATCAATCCGTCGATGAGCGAAATACATTCAGTCTGCAATTTGATGAATACGCTCGCCCGATCCAACGCACTGATGCGGCGGGAAACACGACTCGATATTACTATAACAGTACACATGGCAAACTATCGGCCAGTATTGATGCTTTGGGTAACACTCAAAAGTTTGGTTATAACGACTTGGGAATGCGAATCGATACCGAGAACCCACAGAAGAAAGCGTTGCGTGAAGTGACCGATGGCTTCGGACGAGTTATCGCGAAGTATGCTGTGGACCGTTCCGAAGGAGCTGTGGGGACGTGTAGTTCTGAAGAAGTTTCAAAATCCATTTGCTATCCTGAGGAACTAATCACGGAAAACCTGATAGGCGCAAGTGGCTTGCTTGTCCAGCAACTGGACGAATCAAGCTTGGTCAACCATTTCGAGTACAACTCCAACAATCGGATCTCGAAACAATGGTTCGAAAGCCAAGAGAATGGAAATACCATTCGAAATGTTCGCGAGTTCGTTTACGATGCCAATGACGCGGTCCTGCGCGAATTGCAGTATCAACTTTTACCTGATGGAACAAAGCGTTATCAAACCACTTCGCGAACCCTGCGTGACGCGGCAGGGCGCGAGATACTTCAAATCAACCATGCAAATGAGTCCATTGAGACGATTTACGATGCGGTTGGTCGCCCAATTCAGCAGAGTATGACCGATCAAGCGGGAGTCGTTCATAATACGTATACCGTTTACGATTCGCTCGGCCGGGTGTTGTTGCAAACCGATGCCGTTCCGGCAGGTCAGGATGTTCTCTACGGAGAACGACGGCATTATGATTCACGTGGAAAAATGCTGCGCAGCGATCGTGTCTACAAACCCTTAGTCGAAATCGTTGGAATTCATCCTTTCCAAGAAACGAGAGTTATCTCATACGGTGATGTACAAATCGGAGCAACCGCAATCGCCGATGCTCGGGATTTTCCCAATGCCATTGTCGATGGCGATGGCAGGGTCAATCAGAGAATGCGAACCAAAAATGGCAACACCGTAGAGCGGCGAACGGTAGTATATGACGAGAACCATCAACCCTCGATCAGTATAAGTCGAACCGTATTTGATAAACATGGACGAGCTATCGCATCAACCGACGAATATCGGCCAGGTCAAACGACCGGTATCACAGGCACAAGATTCTTTTACAATGCCGCAGGCGAAAAAATTCGCAGCGAGTACGTCACAGGGCTGAAGATCTCGGTTCAGTCGATGCCCGACGGTACGTTTCAGTCGTCGTTAGATGACCCTGGTGAATTGATTGATCGCGACTTCATTCAACTCGACGATGCGGGTCGCTTGCGAAATCAGCAATCTGATACGGGTGAGCACTCACAATTGCGATATAATCCACAGGGTAAATCCGTGGAGGTGTTGCAATACTCCCCCTTGAACCAAACCTTGCAGGAAGTAACTCGTACTTATTACGATCCAACCCAGCGATTAACGGTAACAGCCAAACCTGCACTTACGAATCTGGACGGTCCCGCAGATGCCGTTTTCACTTATACCGATGCTCGTGGTAACACACTTCGCACAGAACAACGATCCGGTGTGCGAATCGCCATAAAGCCCACGGAACATGGGCGATATGAATCCGAGTTGATTGGGGCCGGAAGTATCATTCATTCTCACTCAACCACCTTTGACAGCCGAGGGCAAGTGGTTCGGCAAGAAGACTCCGAGAGCGGTGTTAGTGAAACGGTCTATGATGAGCAGGGTAATAGCATCGCGACGATCTCGCCACTGGTCTGGGATGCCGAGATGCGCAGCTATATTCGTATTCGGACAGAGCGTGAATATCAATCCGGAAAAGTGATACTCGAACGCACCGGAATACGACAGTATCCCGATGGCCATCGCGATTACAGTTCGGCCATCGAAGTAAGGTACGTGCACGACTTGAGTGGGCAATTACTAAAGACGGTTTTTCAGGACGGTACTTACACAGAAACAATCTACAATGAAGCTCGACTGGCAGTCGCCCAAATCGATCGAGCAGGCCTGCGAACGGACTTCGAGTACGACAAGAGGAATCGTCTTGCAGCAGTGCTGCAACCTGTCATTCAAGATGCGATACCGTATCGCCTACGAACGGAAATCCAATACGACGATCTGGGAAATCAAACGCAGATTCGGACCGGCATCCTTCAATATCTAGACGGAACCATCGATCGAAGCCAAATGCGGTTGAGGGAAGAAAGATTTGACGTCCGCAATCGATACATCGCCCAAAGCCGTGGCGGTGCCGCTTCCGAAAATCGCTTCTACGACTCGACCGGGCGAATCAAACAGATCGAGAACGCTAAAGCAGTCCGTTTGACGTACGGATGGGATATCGAGGATCTAGAATTGAACAAGACGGTCAAGTATTACAATTGGATTTCTGATCCTGCGAATGCAACACCTCGCGAGACGGTCATCGAGCAAACCTATCAAGGCGAACGCTCTATCAGCTATGCTGAAGGATCTTCAAAAACTAAGCTAAACGATAAGAACCAAGAGGTTGAAAAAATTACTCCCAGTGGAAGGCTGACTTACGAATATGACTCGCTGGGACGATTGACCGCTACCGTCTCATATCAAACTAAATCGCCCACACTACCTGAATCGAAATGGAAGTATGGCTATGACACTGCTGGACGATTAACGAGTGTTTCACTATCCATGCGGGATGGTGTCGAGTTGGTCGAACCGGAAACGTATCGATATCGGTACGATGTTTACTCACGAATTTGTGAAACCGAATATGCTGATGACACCATAATGCAGCGAAAATTCAATCGCTTCGGCAACCTGATAGGTGTCATCTATTGGGAAGGGGATGAGACACCGAATACCTTAGACGACAACTCAAAAATGATGGAGTTCCGCTATCAATTTGACCTGAGCGGGAACCGTATATCCACCGAGGAGTTATACTGGAACCCAACAGACAACAGCTTGTACCAACGGCGATTGCTGAGTTTCCAATATGATGCTGCAGGGCGACTAGCGGCGGAAGAAAAAGAAGATAACGGAACGCGAGTAGCTACCTATTATCGCTATGACGCTGCCAGCAATCGAATCGGAATGCTGCAGGATATAGGAGGCGATGGTAAGATGGATATTATCACCGACTATATCTTCGATTTACAGGATCGCCTAAGAAGCACAATAACCTCCATCGGGACGGAGAGCCTGACCACCACTTATTTCTATGGAGCCAATGGGACAGCCTTTCTAAACAGCGGATATGAAACTCGGGAAACTTTGACCGACCGTATCCTGGAGCGGGTCGAGTACCAGTACGATTTAATGGGCTTCCTCGAAAGTATTGATCGGGTGAGTTATGGGACGGCGACAGAACGTAGTTTGGAAGAATTTTCTAATGACCCACGTGGTGAGCGTTTAACACGTCGGGAGCGAGCGTGGACGAATGGCTTGCTTACACGCGACGATTCATGGCTAGAGATACACGACAACTTGAATCCGACAGGCCACTCCCAGTTGCTGGAAGTGCGCCGAGCCGACTCGGGTGAAGTGGAGCGGGTCTTGGTAGCGGGAAAAACGTTGCTGGGCGAAGCAATTCAAGATAAAGAGATTCGTTCCTATATGACGGACGGTTTGGGATCCGTGCGACGCTGGGGCAGCGACTGGACCGATGCGATCGACCAAACATTTAATTCGTTTGGTGAATTGGAAAGAAACGAAACAACCCGCGATCAACCTTCACACGGTTACACCGGCGAGTTATCGATCAGCGATGGGAAATTGCTGCATTTACGTAAACGGACTTACGATCCGAATATGGGCCGATTCTTGCAACCCGATACTTTCGATGGCCTTGTCACCGACCCAGCGACCCTGAATCGCTATATGTACGCTGCCAATAATCCGCTGAAATTTCGAGACCCAAGCGGAAATGTGTTTATCTTCTTCGATGGAACCTGGAACCATGACGATCCAGCCAGACTAGCAGAAGGTACAAGCTTTACCAATATAGTAAGGATGAGAGATGCGTATTTGAATAGCATGAATAGACAATACATTTATCGTCGGGGCGTTGGAAACATTGTAGATCGCTGGTCGCCAATCGATGGAATACTCAGCGGAGCGACTGGACTTGGGATGTTACAGATTGCCGAAAGTGCGCTGACACAATTTCAGCAGTGGCATCGATATGCAAAACACGCTTTTGTTGCCGGATTTAGCCGTGGTGCAGCTACATCACTTTTATTTTCGCATTTACTTCAAAAAGAAGAACCCCAGGTTCAGATACGAGAGATGTACCTTTACGATACCGTAACGTCGACCGGCATTCCGGGAAATGGTATTAACTTCGGAGTTCCCGCGTACGCAGCCTCAAATGTGCAAAGTCTTGTGCATGCTATTGCTTACCAAGAAGATAGGACCAATTTTGTGTTATCCAATATGCATGGAAAATCAGGTCGGATTGCACAGAAAGCCTTCTGGGGAATGCATGGTGATGTAGGAGGAGGATACGCTGAGCGACAAGATCTGTCGAAATACACCCTTTGGTGGATTTCTAACAGGGTCATTAGAAGATTACCAAATTTCGAGAATCGAGGTACGGAATGTTTGTCATGCGATCGAGATTCCTCGCACTATCCGCACCCACCGCTCACCTACATAATGCACGGGGGAAAATCCCTTGGCGAACTGATGCGACCAACTACGGAGCACCCTATGCTCGGAACCCTGGCGCTTGCGTACTTTTTCAGCGATATAGATTTTTCTATGGTCGGTGCCGAAGCAATTGGCGCATCCGTCGCTGCATTGGCCTACATACCCTTGTACATAGCTTTCACCGACTTTTTTGCAAATGCCGCGGTTTTCGCCGCAACGGTCTTCTATCCACCTGCTGCTTATTACACCTCAGGATTAGCAGCAGCCTACAGACAAACACACTACGCCCTTTTGTACATGTCGATGCTCCAATACTATATCAATCGAATCTAAATCCATGAGCCACTTTTTGCGTATCTTAATACTCCTGATCGCCACCAGTACCCTCGGCTGTCGGTACGAGGAACCTACCAATATTTCTACGATAAACAGTTCCGGGAGACTTTTGGTAGGGGATTTCAAAATCGGCGATGATCAAGCGCCCTTCGCACATCTATCGAATCATGGATGCTTTCGGAAATATCGCGGTGGAGATATAGTGACCGCGAAACTAACCGACTTGTGGTCTGATGAGGAATTTCAACTGAGCGGTATAGTGCCAGATTGTCCGTCTGATGATCCTTACATCACCTTAGTTCTCGAAGTCAATAAAGATCTTGAACTGAAAGTCACCTGGGAAACGTTTACGCAATATATTGATGATCGACACATCGACCGATTCATCGCTCAGTTTGATTGTGTACCCATCATCTTGCAAAACCAGTTAATAACGGAGGATCATTCCATCGTTCGTATGCGCCAGGGAATCTATTCCTACTGGTTCACTCGCGAAATTAAAGACTACACAGATCATGAAGTCCTACATTACGGATTTGTACACAAACAACAGGACTCCGAGGATGCGATTGTCCTTGTTTC